>NZ_JAUSLW010000170.1 GCF_030645195.1 Phenylobacterium sp.
CGGCTGTCGTCCGTCGCCGGCGCCAAGATCGGCGAGATCTCCTCGATCAATCGCGAAGCCAAGATGCTGGCGATCAACGCCCTGATCACCGCCGCCCGCGCCGGCGACGCGGGCAAGGCCTTCGCCATCGTGTCGGAGGAGTTCAAGCGCATCTCCCAGGAGATCGACGAGGTGGCCCAGGCCCTGGAGAGCCAGGTCCGGGCCGATCTGCGCGAGCTGTCGGCGGTGGGGGGCGCGATCCTCGATCACCTGCGGGGCCAGCGTCTGGCCGACCTGGCGCTCAACGCCATCGAGATCATCGACCGCAACCTTTATGAGCGCACCTGCGACGTCCGCTGGTGGGCCACCGATTCGGCCGTGGTGGCCTGCTGCGCCGATCCGACGCTGGAGGCCGCGCGCCACGCCAGCAGTCGGCTCAAGGTCATCCTCGACGCCTATACCGTCTATCTCGACCTGTGGATCTGCGACGCCCGGGGCAAGGTCCTGGCCACCGGCCGGCCCCAGACCTATCCGCAGACCCAGGGCCTGTCGGTGGCCGGCGCCGGCTGGTTCCAGCAGGCGATGAAGACGGTTTCCGGCGACGAGTTCGTGGCCTGGGACATCGAGCGGGTGGCGGCGCTGCACAACGCACCGGTGGCCACCTACGCCACCGCCATCCGCCAGGACGGCCTGGCCGATGGCAAGGTGATCGGGGTGCTGGGCATCCACTTCGACTGGAAGCCCCAGGCCCAGGCGGTGGTGGACGGGGTGCGCCTGACCGAGGACGAGCGGGCCCGCTCGCGGGTCCTGCTGCTGGATCACAGCGGCCGGATCCTGGCGGCCTCCGACAAGCGCGGCGAGCTGGAGGAAACCTTCCGCCTGCCCGGTGACGCCACCGGCATGGGCAGCTACGCCCGCGAGGGGGTGACGGTCGGCTACGCCCTGACCCCCGGCTACGAGACCTATCAGGGCTTGGGCTGGTACGGCGCCATCACCCAGCGCGAACCCGACGCGGCGTCAGCCGCCTCGAGGGCGGCCTAACCCTCGAAGCCCCGAACCACCTCCAGCACCGCCTCGCCGTAGCGGGCGAGCTTGCTCTCGCCGACGCCGGAGACCGCGGCCAGGCGGGGCAGGGAGCCGGGCTTGGTCTGGGCCACCTCGATCAGGGTGCGGTCGGGGAAGATCACATAGGGCGGCACGTGCTGGCGCTTGGCCTCGCCGGCCCGCCAATAGCGCAGGGCCTCGAACAGGGCCGCATCCCCCGGATCGATGGTCGCGGACTCTCGGCGCTTGCGGGGCCGGCCCGAGCGGGTGGTGGGATCGTGCTCCTCGGGCGCCTTGCGCAGACCCACCCGGCGCTCGCCGCGATAGACCGCCTTCACCCCCTCAGGGTCCCCCAGGCCGATCAGGGGGCGGCCGTCATTGGGGTCTTCCTTCAGCAGGCCGTCGAACAGAAGCTGGTCCAGCAGATCCCGCCAGCCGTTGGTGCTGAACTCCTGGCCGATGCCGAAGGTGGTCAGCCCCGCCTCGAAGCTGGAGGGCTCCTTGGTCTTGCCCAGCAGGTGCTCCACCAGCCGCCCGCGCCCGAACCGGCCCCCCAGGCGATGTACGGCCGAGAGCGCCTTCTGGGCGGCCTGGGTGGCGTCGATGCTCTCCGGCGGCGACAGGCAGAGGTCGCACTGGCCGCAGGGGGCCACCCCCTCCTCGCCGAAATAGCGGCGGACGGCGGCGGCCCGGCAATTGACCCCGTCCAGCATGGCGTAGAACTGGCCGACCTTGCGCCGCTGCACGGCCTTGACCGTGTCGTCCATCTCGCGGCCGTCGATGCGGCGGTAGGCCCAGGCCATGTCGGCCGCGCCATAGAGGGTGATGCCCTCGGCGGGATCGCCGTCGCGCCCCGCCCGGCCGATCTCCTGCCAATAGGCCTCGATGGAGGCGGGCGGATCGGCGTGGATGACGAAGCGGACGTCGGGTTTGTCGACCCCCATGCCAAACGCGATGGTGGCCACCATCACCGCGGCGTCGGCCTCCAGGAAGGTCTCCAGCCGTTCGGCGCGCACGTTCTTGTCGAGGCCGGCATGGTAGGCGAGCGCGTGGGTTCCGGCCGCCCTCAGGCTTTCGGCCAGCTTGTCGACCCCGTCGCGGGAGCCGGCATAGACCACGCCGGAGCGGTCGGGTCGGGCCTCGATCAGCTCTAGCACCCGCTTGTGGCCGGCCCCGCGCTTGCGTTCGGCCGATAGGGCGAGTTCGGGGCGGGCGAAGCTGGCGACGAACTCCTGGGCGTTCTCCAGCCTAAGTTCCGCGCGGATGTCGTCGCGGGTCCGGGCGTCGGCGGTGGCGGTGACCGCCAGGCGCGGCACGTCGGGGAAGACCTCGGCCAGGCGGCCCAGCATGCGGTATTCGGGCCGGAAATCGTGGCCCCACTGGCTGACGCAGTGGGCCTCGTCTATGGCCACCAGGGCCAGCGGCGTGCGGCGCAGGCGCTCCATCACCGAGGAGCTCATCAGGCCCTCGGGCGAGATGTAGAGCAAATCGAGCTTGCCGGCCTCGATCCGCTCCCAGGTCTGGGCCTTCTCCCAGGGCTCGATGTTGGAATCCAGCCGCGCGGCGGCGACGCCCGACTGCACAAGGCCCGCCACCTGATCGGTCATCAGGGCGATGAGGGGCGAGACCACCAGGCCCAGGCCCGGGCGCATCAGGCTGGGGATCTGGTAGCAGAGGCTCTTGCCGCCGCCGGTGGGCAGGACGGCCATGGCGCTGCGCCCGGCCAGGATCTCGGCGATCACCTCGGCCTGGCGTCCCCGGAACTCGGCATGGCCGAAGGTGCGGCGCAGGATCTCCCGCGCCTCGTCGAGGGAGGCGGATGGCATGGCGGTCTTATGGCCTGCATCGGGGGGCCTGCGAAGACCCCAGCAACATGTCGGCGGCCGCGGATGGAGCAGGAGGCCACATTGGCCCGGCATGATCGCGCGAAAGCCCGCCCCGCCGGGCTCAGGGCCGATCGACACAGGCCGACATGTGGCCGTCGAGGTCCCGCGCTACTCCGCCGCCATCGAGACCGGCGCGGCCTGGCTGCCGCGCAGCAGGCGGCCGGGCAGGGCGCCGGTGGGCTCGCCGTCGCGATAGGTGACCTGGCCGGCCACGATCGTCGCCACATAGCCGTCGGCCCGCTGGATCAGCCGACGCCCGCCGGCCGGCAGGTCATAGGCCACCTGGGGCGCCTTCAGGGTCAGGTTCTCGTAGTCGATGACGTTGAGATCGGCCCGGTAGCCCGGGGCGATCAGGCCGCGATCGAACAGACCCAGCGCCTGGGCGGTGTCGCGGCTCTGCATCTTGACCATCAGCGGCAGGGAGAGCCTCGGCCCCCGGGTGCGGTCTCGGGTCCAGTGGGTGAGGTTGGAGGTGGGGAAGCTGCCGTCGCAGATCATGCCCACATGGGCCCCGCCGTCCGACAGGCCGGGCACGGTGTCGGGATGGGTGAGCATCTCGAAACTGGGGTCCAGGGAGCCGTCGGCATAGTTGAGGAAGGGCAGGTAGAGCATGCCGCGCCCGCCGTTCGTCAACATGTGGTCCAGCGCCACCTCCTCGGGCGTCACGCCCTTGGCGGCGGCCAGGGCCGCGACGGTGCGGTCGGGGGTCTGCTCGTAGTCGGGCTCCTCCCCCATCAGGAACATGATCTTCCAGTTCTGGGTCATGTTGGCGGCGAAGGCGGGGTCGGCGGCGGCGCCCTGCGCGAACAGCTCGGCGCGGAAGACCGGATCGCGGAGCTTGGCGACCCGCTCGGCCAGCGGCGCCTTGGCGATCGCCTGGTAGCTGGGGCGGTGGGTGAAGGGATTGAGGGTCAGCTCCAGCCCGAAGAGGACCCCCACCGCCCGGCCGGCGACCTGGCCCCGCATCTCCAGGCCGGCCACGTTGGCGTCGCTGAGCTGGTCGAGCAGGAACTCGTACTGCCGCGGCTGGCGCGGGTTCTGGATCAGGGAGAAGGACAGGGGCCGCCCCGAGGCCTCGACGATCCGCCGCAGCATGGCGAACTCCCGCGCGCCGTCGTTGAAGTCGGAGACGAACTGCAGGACGCCCTTGCCGGCCGCGGCCAGGCCCATGGCGATCCCGGTGAGTTCGGCCTCCGAGGCCGTGAGCGTGGGGGTCGGCTGGCCGTCGCTGGTGCGGTGGTTGAGGGTCCGGGAGGTGGAGAAGCCCAGCGCCCCGGCCTCCATGGACCGCTTGGCGATGGCCGCCATGGCCGCGATATCGGCCGCCGTGGCGTCCTCGCGGTTGGCCCCGCGCTCGCCCATCACATAGACCCGCAGGGCCGCGTGGGGCAGCTGGCTGCCGATGTCGACGTCGAAGCTGCGGGCGGCCAGGGTGTCGAGATAGTCGGGATAGCTCTCCCAGGTCCAGGGCAGGCCCTCGGCGAGCACCGGGAAGGGGATGTCCTCCACGCCCTCCATCAGGCGGATCAGCCGGTCGTGGTCCTCGCGCTTGCAGGGCGCGAAGCCGACCCCGCAATTGCCCATCACCACGGTGGTCACGCCATGCCAGGCCGAGGGCTGCATGTGGCTGTCCCAGGTGGCCTGGCCGTCATAGTGGGTGTGGATGTCCACGAAGCCGGGGGTGACGATCTTGCCCGCGGCGTCGATCTCCTCGGCGCCCCGGCCGCGGACCTCGCCGACCTCCCCGATCAGGCCGTCCTTGATGGCCACGTCGGCGGCGTAGGGCTCGCCGCCCGAGCCGTCCACCACGCGGCCGTTGCGGATCACCAGGTCCCAGGCGCGTTCCATGGCGGTCTCCCTATCTTCTTCTTCGTTGGATCGAATTGGGCGCCCGGAGGGGCGGTGGGGTCAAGGGCGCCGCGAGGGAATGGTCCCTATTCACCCTGTGCTTTCCCGAAGTCTTAACCGCGACAAGCTAGGCTGTCGGCAAGATCAAGGGTTCGGGAGGACCCTGCCATGGGGATTAGAGCCGTCTTCGCCGCCGCCACCCTCGCCGCCGTCCTGGTGGGGATGATGCTTCCCACCCCCAACGGCCACAGGCCCGCGCCGCCCGGCGAGAGCCAGATCGCGACCATGACGCTGGGGGCCGGGTAAGGATAGACACGTCATCCCGGGCGGAGCGTAGCCCTCGGGTCCGACCTTTGGTCGGCCCAAGGATAAACTCCGACCCGGGACCCAGGGGCCATCTGCACGACATCAGGAATTGAACGTCTCGTAGAGGTCCAACCACTGCGGGTTCAACTTTTCGATCAGTTCGATCTTCCAGGCCCGGCGCCAGCGCTTGATGCGTTTCTCGGCGTCGATGGCGTCGTGAATGCTGGAAAAGATCTCGTACCAGACGAGGCGTTTGACGTCGTACTTGGCGGTGAAGCCCGAACGCCCCTCGCGGTGTTGATACACTCGGCGCGAAAGATCGGCTGTGACGCCGGTGTAGAGCGTGCCGTTTCGTCCGCTGGCCAGGATGTAGACGTAGGAGCTGCGCTCCATGGACGCCTCCCAAGTTCGCAAACCCACGACGTCATCCCGGCCGCAGCGAAGCGGAGAGCCGGGACCCAGGGGCGGTGTGCTGGGCCCCTGGGTCCCGGATCGGCCTGTCGGCCGTCCGGGATGACGGTAGAAATTTACCCTTCCTTCGGCATCGCGCCGGTCTTGCCCGCGCAGCCCTTCAGGGTCTCCGAACCGATCACCACCTGCGCCGCATAGCTGTACTTCAGGTCCGACATGCCGTCGGAGCAGGCCTGCAGGGTCAGGGTGACGGTGAGCGGGACCGCGCCGGCGGTGGTGGTCCAGACCGCCTTGGCTCCATCCATCGTCGGGCCGCGATTGGCGGCTGTCAGATCGGGATGGTCGGGGCGTTGCAGGGTGATCTGGGTGGCGCGGACCTGCAGGCCCCAGAAGGGTTCGGTCCCGCGCGCGTCGAGATCGCCGGAGAATTCCTCGGGGATCGGGGCCGCCGGGGGCGGGGCGGCCGCTGGCGGCGTCGCCGGCGCGTCGGCGGGGGGCGGGGCGAGCGCGCCGTCGGGCGCCTGGGGCGAGCAGGCGGCCAGGATCAGGACGCAGGCGGCAAGGACGATGGGGCGCATGGCGGCGATCCTTTCGCGGGGACGGAAGCAGGCTAGACTCCAATGCGATGAGTCGGAACGCCCCTCGCCCCTTCTATGAGTTCTTCGCCGGCGGCGGCATGGCCCGCCTGGGGCTGGGCGAGGCCTGGACCTGCGCCTTCGCCAACGACTTCGACGCCACCAAGGCCGCCACCTATCGCGCCAACTTCGCCGACGCGCAGGCCCATTTCCGCCAGGGCGACGTCTGGAAGCTGGCGGCGTCGGATCTGCCGGGCCAGGCCGACCTCGCCTGGGCCTCCTCCCCCTGCCAGGACTTCAGCCTGGCCGGCGCGCGGGCGGGGCTGACGGGCGGGCGCTCCTCGGCCTTCTTCGGCTTCTGGCGGCTGATGGAGGCCCTGGCCGCCGAGGGCCGCGCGCCGCGCACGGTGGTGATCGAGAACGTGGCGGGCCTGCTCACCTCCCATGGCGGGGCCGATTTCACCGCCCTGTGCCGGGCCCTGGCGGCCCAGGGCTACCGGTTCGGGGCCCTGGAGATCGACGCCGCCCGCTTCCTGCCCCAGTCGCGGCCCCGGGTCTTCGTGGTGGCCACGCGCCAGCCCGTCCCCGCCGGCCTGACCGGGGAAAGCCCCTTCCACACCCGGCTGGTGCGCGAGGCCCACGCCCGCCTGCCGCAGGACCTGGCCGCCGCCTGGGTCTGGTGGCGGGGCCCGGCGCCGGCCGCTCGCAACACCGACCTGGCCAGCCTGCTGGAGGCCGACGCGGCGGTGACCTGGCATTCGCCGGCCCGCACCCAGGCCCTGATCGACCTGATGGCGCCCCTGCATCGCGCCCGGATCGAGAAACTTCAGGCCGGCGGCGGCCGCGCCGTGGGCGGGCTTTTCCGCCGCATGCGGGTGGAGAACGGCGTCCGGGTGCAGCGCGCGGAGGCCAGGTTCGACGGCCTGGCCGGCTGCCTGCGCACCCCCCGGGGCGGCTCCTCGCGCCAGACCCTGGTGGTGGTGGAGGCCGGCAAAGTCCGCACCCGCCTGCTCAGCCCCCGGGAAGGCGCCCGGCTGATGGGCCTGCCGGAGACCTACCAATTGCCCCGCGCGGCCACCTCGGCCCTGCACGTCATCGGCGACGGGGTGGTGGTCCCGGCGGTGCGCTGGCTGGCGGGGAACATCCTGGAGCCGCTGCTGGCGGGCGAGGCCGTGCTGGCGGCGGAGTAGGCCACGGGTCAAACACGCCACGTCATCCCGGACGGCCGTCAGGCCGATCCGGGACCCAGGGGCCCAGCGCACCGCCCCTGGGTCCCGGGTCTTCGCTGCGCTACGCCCGGGATGACGTGATGAGGTAGGCGGAGGCGTTTAGAAAACCTGCGCCTCCGCCGCCAAGAACCTGCCTTCCAAATCCGCGCCACGGGGTTAGGGTCTGGCCTCAAAGAGACCCCTTGGAGCGTGACAGCCTGAAGTGGATGCCGGTTCAGGCGCCCGTCACGCTCCAAACATAAGAAACCGAGCCTGTTCATCCGTTTCAGATGAGGCCATCTGAAACGGACAGGCTCTAGGGACCAGACCATGGCCGACGCCGCCGACACCTCCGCCTATGACGCCGCCCGCTACAAGCGCGCCGGCCGCGGCAAGATCTACGACTCCATCATCGACACCATCGGCGACACGCCCCTGGTGGCCCTGCCCAACCTGACCAAGGCGCTGAAGCCCAAGGGGATCGTGCTGGCCAAGCTGGAGTTCTTCAATCCGATCGGCTCGGTGAAGGACCGCATCGGGGTGGCGATGATCGAGAGCCTGGAGGCCCGCGGCATCCTCAAGCCCGGCGGCGCCATCATCGAGCCCACCAGCGGCAATACCGGCATCGCGCTGGCCTTCGTCGCCGCGTCGAAGGGCTACAAGCTGACCCTGGTCATGCCCGAGAGCATGTCCATCGAGCGGCGCAAGATGCTGCTGATCCTGGGGGCCAAGCTGGAGCTGACCCCGGCCGAGCGCGGCATGGCCGGGGCGGTGGCCCGCGCCAAGGAGCTGGTGGACGCCACGCCGGGCGCCGTCATGCCCCAGCAGTTCGACAACGCCGCCAATCCCCTGATCCACCGGGTCTCGACGGCCGAGGAGATCTGGAACGACACCGCCGGGGCGGTGGACGCGGTGGTCTCCGGGGTCGGCACCGGCGGCACCATCACCGGGGTCGGCCAGGTGCTGAAGGCCCGCAAGCCCTCGGTGAAGATGATCGCCGTGGAGCCGGAGGCCTCGCCCATCCTGTCGGGCGGCAAGCCCGGGCCGCACAAGATCCAGGGTATCGGGGCGGGCTTCGTCCCCTCCATCCTCGATCGCGGGGTGATCGACGAGATCATCCAGGTCTCCAACGACGACAGCTTCGCCATGGCGAGGCGGGTGGCCCGCGAGGAGGGCATCCCGGTGGGCATCTCCTCCGGCGCGGCCCTGACGGCGGCCTTCGACCTGGCGTCGCGCGACGAGTTCGCCGGCAAGACCGTGGTGGCCATCATCCCGAGCTTCGCCGAGCGCTACCTGTCGACGGCCCTGTTCGACGGGCTCTGACACCCCGCGATCGGGCGCCATGACCGACGTCTACGGCCCGGAGAAGCGCTCGGCGGTGATGCGGGCCGTGAAGGGCAAGGGCACCACCCCGGAGATGAAGGTGCGCCGGGCGCTCACGGCGCTCGGCGCCCGCTATCGCCTGCACCGCACGGACCTGCCGGGGAAGCCGGACGTCGTCCTGCCGGGGCGCAGGCTGGCCATCTTCGTCCACGGTTGCTTCTGGCACGGCCACGACTGCGCCCGCGGCGCCCGCGTGCCCAAGGCCAACCGCGACTACTGGGTCGCCAAGGTTGCCCGCAACCGGGCGCGGGATGCCGCCTCGCGGGACGCGCTGCTGGCTCTGGGCTGGCGGGTGGAGACGATCTGGGAGTGCGACCTGAAGGACGGCGAGGCGCTGACGGCGCGGCTGGAGACTCTTCTCCTCTCCCCGTTCAGGGGGAGAGGTTAGGGTGAGGGGGCGCGCAGCAGCGCTGCGCGTCTCGGCCTCGGAGTAACAACGGACCTTCAGAAAGGGCCCTCACCCTACCCTCTCCCGCAAGCGGGAGAGGACAAGGGCCTAGGCCACCGCCGTTTCTGCTGACTCCTCGACCTCCGGCAGCACGCGGGCGATGGCGGCGGTCAGGGCGGCGGGGTCGATGGGCTTGGCCACGTGGTCGTTCATGCCGGCGACCATGCACGCGGCCCAGTCCTCGGAGCTGGCCGAGGCGGTGCAGGCGATCACCGGCGTCCTGCGGTTGGGGCCGGGGGTCGCGCGCAGGCGGCGGCAGGTCTCGTGGCCGTCCATCTCGGGCATGTAGACGTCCATCAGGATGACGTCGAAGACGCGGGCGGCGGCCAGGGCCAGCCCCTCCTCGCCGCTGGCGACGGCGGTCAGCTCCACCCCGAAGGGCTCCAGCATCAGGGCCACGGCGCGGCGGTTGACCTCGTGGTCGTCCACCACCAGCACCCGCACGGCCCCCAGCTCGGCCGGGGCGGCCGGGGCGGCCTCATCGACGGTCTCGCCGGCGGGCTCGGCCAGGTCGAGGGACAGGGTGAAGACCGCCCCCTGGTCCGGCAGGCTTTCGGCCACCAGGTCCCCGCCCATCAGGCGGGCGAGCTGGCGGCTGATGGAGAGGCCGAGCCCCGTGCCGCCATGGGTGCGGGCGGTGGAGGCCTGGCCCTGCTCGAAGGGCGAGAAGAGGCGGGAGATCTCGTCGGGGGTCAGGCCGCGGCCGGTGTCGGCCACGGCGAAGCGGAAGGCCTCCCCCTCGCGGCTCACCGCCAGGATCACCGCGCCGCGGTCGGTGAACTTGATGGCGTTGGAGATCAGGTTGTTGAGGATCTGGCGCAGGCGGGTGGGGTCGCCGGCCACGCTGGCAGGCAGGGTCTCGGCGCCCAGCCGTTCCAGGCGCAGGCCCTTCTTCTCCGCCTCGGCCCGCCAGAAGGCGGCGGTGTCGCCCACCAGGGCGTCGAGGTCGAAGGCGACGGTCTCGATGCTCATCCGACCGGCCTCCATCTTGGAGAGGTCCAGCAGGTCGTTGAGCAGGGTGCGCATCATGCGCCCGGACTGGGCGATCAGGGCGCCTGCGGCGGCGTCGGTCCCGCCGCGGCGCTCGATGACCTCGGCCCCGGCCAGGATGGCGCTGATGGGGGTGCGCAGCTCGTGGCTGACCATGGCCATGAAGGCCGACTTGACCTCTGCGGCGGCCTCGGCGACGCCCCGGCCGCGCTCGGCCTCCTCGCGGGCCCGGCGCTGGGCGTCGAGGGCCTCGGCGGCGGCGCGCCACAGGATGGTGGAGGAGAAGACCAGCAGCACGCCCACCATGCCCACGGCGATCCCGTAGGTGGAGGCGCCGCTGATCGCCCAGGCCATGCCGGCGGTGAGCAGCAGATAGACGCCAAAGGGGGTCATGGCCGCCACATAGGCCGCCTGCGACCTCTGGTTGGTGACCACGGTGTTGAGGACGGCGCCGGCCAGGAACAGGCCGCCGCAGATCAGGCCCGCCGAGCCGCCGCCCACGATCGCCATCAGGGCCAGGGCCCCATAGATGACGGAGTTGAGGCTGAGGACGGCCAGGGCCAGCCGGGGCCGGAAGGCGCGCGTCCGGGCCTTTTCGGTGGCGAACAGCAGGTATTCGGCGGTGTGCAGCAGGCCGTAGGCGGCGATCCAGCAGGCGGCGGGGGTCCAGCCGGCGACCGGCGCCAGGACCACGGCGTACACCGCGGCGAACACCATGCGGGTGCGCATCCCGGCGGCGCGGGCCAACATGGTCTTGGACAGACCATCGTCGGTAGAGTTCTGCACCATGGTCGGCGCTCCCGGGCAGGGGGTGTGAGCACGCCCCTTGGAGCCCAGCTTAGCCCAGGGGCCTAAACCATCGGTAAAGCGCTGCGCCCGCCGGTTGCGGCCCGCTCAGGCCGGCTGGCGCGGCGCCACCACGATCTCGGTCCTCACCGAATTGGCGATGTAGCACTCCTCGTGGGCCTCGTGGTGCAGCCGGTCGAGTTGCTCGGGCGTGGGCTGCGTCCCCTGCCAGGTCACGGCCGGGCGCAGCCAGACCCGGGTCACCGCCATGCGGCCCGGGGCGATCTCTTCCATGATCCCCTCGGCGGCGTCCTCGTAGGCGACCGCCACGAAGCCGGCCAATCGGGCGCGGTGCAGGAAGGTCAGCATGTGGCAGTTGGAGAGCGCGGCCACCAGCATCTCCTCCGGGTCGACGGCCGCCTCCACCGCCCACTTGCCCACCACGTGGGGGGAGGCCGAGGCCGGCACCTCGACCCCGCCGTCGAAGGCGAGCGTGTGGCCGCGGCTGTAGCGGCCCTTGGCGAAGTCCTCGCCGTCCTTCAGCGTCCAGACGACCTGGGCGACGTATTTCGCCATGCTCAGAAGGCCTCGGCCGGCAGGGCCATCATCAGCTCCGAGCCGGTGACCAGCTTGGCCAGGTGGGCGCCGGCGTCGGGCAGGACGCGCTGCATGTAGTAGCGGCCCACCACCAGCTTATTGGCGAAATAGGGATCGGCGTCGCCGGCGGCGATCCTGGCCTGGGCGGCCTTGGCGATCAGGGCCCACATGTAGGCGAGCGCCGTCAGGCCGAAGAGGTGCATGTAGTCGGTGGAGGCGGCGCCGGCGTTCTCCGGGTTCATCAGCCCGTTCTGCATCAGCCACATGGTGCCCTCCTGCAGCTTGGCCTTGGCGTCGGCCAGGCCCAGGGTGAAGGGCTCCAGGGCCGGATCGGCGGCATTGGCGTCGATGAAGGCGTCGATCTCGGCGAAGAAGCCCATCACCCCGCGGCCGCCGTCGGCCGCCAGCTTGCGGCCCACCAGGTCCAGGGCCTGGACGCCGTTGGTCCCTTCATAGATCAGCGCGATGCGGACATCGCGCATGTACTGGCTGGCCGGGAAGTGCTCGGTGAAGCCGGAACCGCCGTGGATCTGCAGGGCGTCGGAACAGACCTTCAGGCCCTTGTCGGTGAGGAAGCCCTTCACCACCGGGGTCATCAGGGCCATGTAGTCGGAGCCCTTCTGGCGCGCGGCCTCGTCGGGGCTGGCGTGGGCCAGGTCGCCGTGCAGGGCGGTCCAGAACAGGAAGGCGCGGCCGGCCTCGATGATGGCGCGGCTATCCATCAGCATGCGGCGGACGTCGGGGTGGACGATGATCGGGTCGGCCGGGCCGTCGGGGTTCTTGGGGCCCGTCAGCGAGCGGCCCTGCAGGCGGTCCTTGGCGAAGGCGGCGGCGGCCTGATAGGCGGCCTCGGCCTGGGCGATCCCCTGCAGGCCGACCCCGATGCGGGCCTCGTTCATCATCACGAACATCAGGCGTAGGCCCTGGTTCTCCGCCCCCACCAGCCAGCCGGTGCTCTCGTCATGCTGGATGACGCAGGTGGCGTTGCCGTGGATGCCCATCTTCTCTTCGAGGCCGGCGCAGAAGACGCTGTTGCGCGCGCCGGGCTTGCCTTCGGCGTCGGGGATGAACTTGGGCACGATGAACAGGCTGATCCCCCGCACCCCGGCCGGCGCGCCCTCGATGCGGGCCAGGACCAGGTGGACGATGTTCTCGGCCATGTCGTGCTCGCCGCCCGAGATCCAGATCTTTTGGCCCGAGATCCTGTAGCTGCCGTCGCCCTGGGGGACCGCCTTGGTGCGCAGCAGACCGAGGTCGGTGCCGCACTGGGGCTCGGTGAGGTTCATGGTCCCGCCCCATTTCCCGGAGACCAGGTTGGGCAGGTAGAGGCGCTTCTGTTCGTCCGAGCCGCCGTTGAGGATGGCCGAATAGCAGCCGTGGGTCAGGCCCGGATACATGGAGAAGGCCATGTTGGCCGAGGAGCTCATCTCCGAGAACGACAGGTTCACCACGTGGGGCAGGCCCTGGCCGCCATAGGCGGGCTCGGCGCCCAGGGCCGGCCAGCCGCCCTCGACGAGCTGGGCGTAGGCCTCCTTGAAGCCCTTGGGGGTGGTGACCGTATTGTCGGAACGCCAGGTGCAGCCCTGCTTGTCGCCCACGGCGTTCAGGGGGGCCAGGACCTCGCTGGTGAAACGGCCGGCCTCCTCGATGATCTGCTGGACCACGTCCATCGAGGCGTCGGCGAAGGCCGGCAGGTCGGCGTATTTCTCGATCTGCAAGACGTCGCGCAGCAGGAAGGCGTGGTCGCGCACGGGGGGCTGGTAGGTCATGTCCGCTCCGGAATTGTCAAAAGGGCCCCCGACGGGTCGGGAGCCCTTGAGAGATACTAGCTGAGGTTCTCGCCGCCGCTAAGGCGCCGGAGACTACTTGGCGTGTTCGAGGTCGCCCAGGCGGGCGCGCAGCACCTGATCGTAGTCGGCGGCCCGGGGCAGCAGGTCGGGCCGGGTGCGGGCCAGCTGGCCCTCCAGGGCGTCGCAGCCGGAGCGGAGCTCCTCGATGGCCTTGTCGATGTCCTGGCGCTGGGCCTCCAGGGCCACGATGCGCTCGCGGAACTTGGTGAGCGACTTGATGTTCTGGGCCGCCCCGCCGTCGTCGACCTCGTAGAGATCCAGGATCTCGCCGATCTCCGACAGGGCCAGGCCCACGCGCTTGCCGCGCAGGATCAGCTGCAGCCGGGCGCGGTCCTTGTAGGAATAGACCCGGTTCATGCCGTCGCGGGCGGGCGAGAGCAGGCCCTTGTCCTCGTAGAAGCGCAGCGCCCGGGGCGTGCACCTGAACTCCAGGCAGAGCTGGCGGATGGTGAAGGTGCGCGCCGGACGGCGCAGTTCCATGGGCACTGGATGTCCTCCCTCGGAGTTTTCTTGGTTGCCCGGAACGTAAGCCTGCATTCCGTTAACGTCAACATGATCGTTGATCACCTTGCGCGAGTTCCCAGGCTTGTGATCGGCGTCCGGACCCTTAGGCTGACAGCTCCATCTGGGGGCGGTTCGATGACACGCAGTATCTGGCTTTGCTCGGGCGCGGCGGCCCTGGTCCTGCTGACCGGCGCGCCGGCGAGCGCCCGGGACAAGGCCCCGGCGGCGACCGCCGGCGCCCAGCGCCAGGAGGGCCTGCTGCCGGTCTATGTGGACAAGACCAGGGGGACGATCCTGCTCTCCCTGCCGGCGCCCGACGCCGACGGGGTCAGCGGCCGGTTCCTCTATCTGACCGCCCTGCGCACCGGCATGGGCTCGGCGCCCGTGGGCCTGGACCGCGCGGCGATCGGCGACACCCAGGTCCTGGTGTTCCGCCGTCTGGGCAAGAAGGTGTTCGCCGAGTACGAGAACCCCCGCTTCCGCGCCGCCGGCGCCCCGGCCCCGGAACAGACCGCGGCCCGCGAGGCCTTCGCCACCTCCACGGTCTGGGCCGGCGAGGTGGTCGGGACGGAGGGCGACGGCCGCATCCTGGTGGACATCTCGTCCTTCCTGACCCGCGACGTCATGGGCGCGGCCGATGCGCTGAAGCGCGCCGACGAGAAGGGCTACCGCCTGGTCCCGGAGCTTTCGGCGGCCGACCCCTCGATGGTGAAGGTGTTCCCGGAGAACCTGGAGTTCGAGGCCCGCCAGACCTACCAGTCCGACACGCCGGGCCCCGAGAGCCGCAACATCGCCCCCGACGCCAAGCTGATCACCCTGCAGGTGCGCCACAGCCTGGTGAAGCTGCCGACGCCCGGCTACGAGGTCCGCCGGTTCGATCCCCGCGCGGGCGTGTTCGGCTCCACCGTCCTGGACTACGCCGCCCCGCTGGGCGCCGACATCGTCGGCCAGGTGGCCCACCGTTTCCGGCTGGAGAAGACCGATCCCGCGGCCGCGAAGTCGCCGGTGAAGAGGCCCATCGTCTTCTATGTCGACCGCGCCGCCCCCGAGCCGATCCGCACCGCCTTGAAGGAGGGCGCCGCCTGGTGGGCCCAGGCCTTCGAGGCGGCGGGCTATCAGGACGCCTACCGGGTGGAGATTCTGCCCGAGGGGGTCGACCCCCTGGACGTCCGCTACAACGTCATCAACTGGGTGGACCGCGCCACCCGCGGCTGGTCGGTGGGCCAGTCGGTGCGGGACCCGCGCACCGGCGAGATCCTCAAGGGCAGCGTGCTGCTCGGCGCCCTGCGGGTGCGCCAGGACATGCTGATCTTCGAGGGCCTGGCAGGCGCCGACAAGGTGGGGACCGGCGGCCCCAACGATCCGGTCGAGGTCTCGCTGGCCCGCCTGCGCCAGCTGGCCGCCCACGAGGTCGGCCATTCCCTGGGCTTCGCCCACAACTTCGCCGGCAGCACCCAGGATCGCGCCTCGGTGATGGACTATCCGGCCCCACGGGTGACCCTGGTCGCCGGCAAGCCCGACCTCTCCGACGCCTATGGGGTGGGCCTGGGCGCCTGGGACAAATTCATCGTCGACTGGCTCTATGGCCAGGTTCCGGCCGGCGCGGCGGGGGAGGCGGCGCTGGCCGCCAAGGCCCGGGCGGAGATGGCGTCCGGCGCCCGCTATGTCACCGACGGCGATTCCCGGCCGGCGGGCGCGGCCCAGCCCTGGGGCGCCCTGTGGGACGATGGGGCCGATCCCATCGCCGAGCTGA
The DNA here is from genome assembly GCF_030645195.1 of Phenylobacterium sp. Lineage (GTDB taxonomy): Bacteria > Pseudomonadota > Alphaproteobacteria > Caulobacterales > Caulobacteraceae > Phenylobacterium. The sequence goes on from NZ_JAUSLW010000170.1 coordinate 15,569, forward strand.
CCCGGATGATGGGGGTGCGCCGCGCCGCCCTCGACCGCTTCGGCCTTTCCGCCCTGAGGACCGGCGAGCCGGTGGCCAACCTGCGCCGCAAGTACGTCCCGATCTTCCTGCTGCACCGCTACCAGGTGGACGCCGTCGCCAAGCAGCTGGCGGGGATCGACTATCCCTATGCGGTGAAGGGCGACGCCCGCGAAGCCGCCGCCATCGTCCCGGCCACGCAGCAGCGCGCGGCCCTGGAGGCCTTGCTGGCGACCCTGAAGCCGGCCGAGCTGGATACGCCGGACGCGCTGATCCCCCTGCTGTCGGCTGGCCGGTCGGGGGACAATGACCGCCAGTTCGAGATCGAGGTCTTTGACGGCGATCCGGTGTTCGATCCCCTCACCGCCGCCGACGTGGCCGCCGGCCTGACCCTCGAGGCCCTGACCGCCGCCGATCGCCTGGGCCGGCTGGTGGAGCAGCGCCGCCGCGACGCGACCCTGCCGGGCGCCGGCGAAGTGCTGGACCGGCTGATCGCCACCGCCTTCGCCCCGGCGTCGGGGCGGAGCGTCGAGATCGCCCGGCGGACGCAGACGAGGACCGTGCTGGACCTGGCGGCGGTCTCGCGGAATGCGGAGACCTCGCCGGCGGTGTCGGCGGAGATCGACCAGAGGCTGGCGGATCTGGCCGCGCGGCTGAAGGCGGCGCCGGGCGAGGGCGCCGACCGGGCCCACCGGCTGCGGCTGGCGGGATTGATCGGCGACCGCGAGGAGATGGCCCGGGTCCTGGCCCAGCCGAAGCTGAAACCCACCGTGCCGCCGGGCATGCCGATCGGGGACGACGGGGACTGGTGAGGCGTTAGGCCTTCGCCACCAGTTCCCCCGCCAGCCCGCGTTCGATCAGGGCGATGGTGCGCTCCAGGCCGAAGATGGCGGCGAAGGAGCCGAAGCGGGGGCCCTGGCTCTGGCCCAGCAGGACCTCGTAGAGGGCGGTGAACCACAGGCGCAGGGGCTCGAAGCCGGCCTCCTTGCCCGCGGCGTAGACTTCGTTCTGGATCAGTTCGGCGTCCTGGCAGCCGGCGGGCAGGGCCCTGAACCGGGCGATCAGGTCCTCCATCGCCGTCCGCTCCTGCACATCGGCCGGACGGAACTTCTTCGAGGGCTTCACGAAGTCCTCGTAATAGTTGATCGCGTAGCCGGCCAGATGGTCCAGCAGGGGCTGGGTGGCCGGTGTCGCGCCGGGGATATAGCGCTCCAGGAAGCCCCAGAGGATGTCCTTGGTGGAGGCGTCGGCGGCGGAGACCAGGTTCAGCAGCAGGGAGTAGGAGACCGGCGACCCCTCGGCGGGCGGGGCGCCGTGGTGCACGTGCCAGACCGGATTGTCGATCTGCGGCTCGTTGGAGCCCTCGGCCCGCTTGCGGTTATAGGCGTCGAGCTGTTGCAGATATTCGTCGGTGGCCTTGGGCGCGACGTCGAAATAGAGCCGCTTGGCCGAGCGCGGCGACTGGAACATGTAATAGGCCAGGCTCTCCGGCGGGGCGTAGCGCAGCCACTCCTCCATGGAGAAGCCGTTGCCCTTGGTCTTGGAGATGCGCTCGGCGTTCTCGTCGAGGAAGAGTTCGTAGCTGAAGGTCACCGGGGGCGCGCCCCCCAGGGCCTTGGCGATGGCCGTCGAGGTCTTGACCGAGTCGATCAGGTCCTTGCCCGACATCTCGTAGTCCACCTCCAGCGCCGTCCAGCGCAGGGCCCAGTCGGGACGCCACTGCATCTTGACGTGGCCGCCGGTGACCGGGACCTCGGTGCGGCCGCCGTCGGGGTCGTCGAAGACGATGGTCCCCTTCTCGACATTGCGTTCCAGGGTGGGGACTTGCAGCACCTTGCCGGTCTTGGGGCTGACCGGGAGGAAGGGCGAATAGGTGGCGCGCCGCTCGGGACCGAGGGTCGGCAGCATGACCTTCTGGATGGCGTCGAAACGCGCCAGGGCGGTCAGCAGGGTCGCATCGAAGCGGCCGGACTTGTAGGTCTCGCTGGACGACATGAACTCGTAGTCGAAGCCGAAGCCGTCGAGGAAGGCGCGCAGGCGGGCGTTGTTGTGGCCCGCGAAACTGCCGTCCGTGCCGAAGGGGTCGCGAACCACGCTCAGCGGCTTGTCGATGTCCTCGAGCAGCATCTCCTGGTTGGGCACGTTGGGCGGAATCTTCCGCATGCCGTCCATGTCGTCGGAGAAGGCGATCAGGCGGGTGGGGACGGCGTCGCCGGTAAGCGCGCGGAAGGCCACGCGCACCATGGTGGTCCGCGCCACCTCGCCGAAGGTGCCCACGTGCGGCAGGCCCGACGGGCCGTAGCCGGTCTGGAACACCACCGGCTTCACCAGGGCCGGAAGCGTCGCGACGGCCTCGGCGGCCTTGCCCTGGGCGATGAGGGTGACGGCGAGATCGCGCTCGGCGTCGGTGAGCCGCAGGCGCAGGATACGCTCCAGCAGCAGGCGGGCCTGTTCGAAGGGCCAGCTCTTGGCTTCACGGGCTTGGTGGGAAAGACCTTGCAGGGACATGGGCGGGCGTTAGCGCCCAAAGGGGCGGGCCTCAAGCTTAGTTTTCGCTGGCCGTTGTCGGACAAGCGTCACAAGAACAGGCGAAACAGGGGGATGAACGTCTTGAAGGGTGTTTCGATGATCTCCGTCCGTAGCGGATTGGCCCTGGCCGGCGCGGCCCTGATCCTGGCCGCCTGCGCCAAGCCCGCGGAGACGCCAGCGGCCCAGACCACCCTCACCTTCTCGATCCTCTCCACCGAGAAGGCCGCCACGGCCGCCGCCGACTGGGAGCCGGTCCTGGCCGACATGCAGAAGGCGACGGGCCTGACGGTGAAGCCCTTCTTTGGAAGCAACTATTCCTCCCTGATCGAGGCCATGCGCTTCAAGCAGACCGACATGGGCTGGTTCAGCAACCAGTCGGGGCTGGAGGCGGTGCGCCGCTCCGGCGGCGAGGTCTTCGCCCGCACCACCAAGCCCGACGGCGGCCAGGACGGCTACCAGTCGGTGATCATCGTGGCCAAGGACAGCCCGCTCACCCTGGAGACCCTGCTCAAGTGCGACAGGACCCTGAGCTTCGGCATGGGGGACGTGAAGTCCACCTCCGGGACCCTGGCGCCCATGACCTACCTGTTCGCGCCGCGCGGGATCAGTCCCGAGACCTGCTTCAAGACCGTCCGCTCGGCCAATCACGAGTCCAATCTGTTCGCGGTGGCCAACGGCGTGCTGGACGCCGCCACCAACAACACCCAGTCCATGGAGCGGCTGACCCAGCAGAACAGCGCGACCGCCGCCAAGACCCTGGCGGGTCTCAAGGTGATCTGGACCTCGCCCACCATCCCCGAGGATCCGATGGTCTGGCGCAAGGACCTGGACCCGGCGCTGAAGGCGAAGATCAGCGCGTTCTTCTTCACCTACGGGGTGGGGACGGGTCCCGAGGCCGTGCGCCAGAGAGACAATCTGCGGCGCATCCAGAGCGGCCCCTTCAAGCGCGCCGACGCGACCCACCTGCTGCCGGTCCGCGAGATGGAGGCCACCAAGCTGCTGCTCGAGGCCAAGGGCGACGCCGCGGCGATCGCCAAGGCCCAGGCCGAGCTGGACGCGGTGCATGCGGAAGAGAAGGCGGCCAAGCCGGCGGGTTGAGTGACGCTTTCCTCTCCCGCTCGCGGGAGAGGGCAGGGTGAGGGTTCTCTCTGAACCGCAGTTGATACTCCGGTCGCCAGCAGACCTCCGCTGCGCGGAGGCCCCCTCACCCGACCTCTCCCCCGCAGGCGGGGGCGAGGAGGAGGATCTACTCGTCGCTGCTCAGCATGAAGTGCCCGCGCAGGGCGGCGATGGGGCTGGAGCGGGCTTCCTGCCAGGCTTCCACCGTGACATTGGCGATGCGTCGGCCGACCTTGCGCAGGTCGGCGCGGGCATAGGTGGTGAGCGCCCGGCCGGGGCGCAGGTATTCGATGGTGACGTCGATGGTCTTGTGGACCTTCGGGGTCTGCTGGACCACGGAGAGCTGGGCGAGCGCCGTCATCTCCATGAAGGCCCCGATCACCCCGCCGTGCAGGGCCGGCAGCATGATGTTGCCCACCAGATGCGGGGCGAAGGGCAGGATGGCGGTCATCTCGTCGCCCGCCAGCTCGCAGCGCATGCCCAGGAACTGGATGTAGGGCACCGAGGCGAGGAAGCCCTGCAGGCGGTCGCCGGCCTCGCTCATCGGGCCGCTCCGGGCGCGGGCGCGCCATTGAGGATGAAGGCCGCCTGGGCCGTGGCGATGGGGTCCTCGGGGTCCTCGTCCCAGGCATGGGCGCGGACGAAGGCGATGGACCTGGTCATCTTGTAGCAGTGGGCCAGGGCCGTGACCCCGGCGTGTGGGGCGGCGGGGCGCATATAGTCGATGCGCAGGTCGAGCGTCGCGGTGGGGAAGCGCTCGTTCTTGGCCGAGGAGATGGCCAGGCCGCAGCAGTGGTCCAGCAGGGAGGTGACGACGCCGCTGGCGATCACCCCGGTGGCGGGGTCCCCCACCAGCTCGGCCCGCCAGGGAACCAGGATCGAGCCCCGGCCGTCGGCCACGGACACCAGTTTGAAGCCGAGCGCGGCGGCCTGGGGCACGGTCTCCACCATGTGGACGGCCAACTCGCGCAGGGTGGGATTGGGGGCGCTCATGCCCTCGGTTTGGGCCAGGCCCGCCCCAGGGTCAAGGACGACCCAAGGGAAGGTTTAGGCGGCCACCAAGCCGGTGGTGAGGGCGACGAGGGCGATGGCGAGCATGGGCAGGGCGGCCATCAGCAGGGTGGCGAGGCCGCTGGCGCGGTCGGGGTTGAAGGGGTGAGACATGGCTTTTTCTTTCGGTTCGGAGCGAAGCGCGGGGAGGCGCGTTCGTCTCGAGCGGGGGTATAGGAGCGGCCCCCCGCGAATACTCGTTAAGTCTTGGTCATGACGTCGATTTCACAATATGAATACTCTGTAAGGTGGAGTTTCTCATGAGCCGGCGGCCCGGATGATCAAGCCCGAAGCCCTGCTGCGCCCCACCCCGGCCGGCCTCTACTGCCCGCCCGGCGACTTCTATGTGGACCCCGTGCGGCCGGTGGACCGGGCGGTGATCACCCACGGCCATTCCGACCATGCCCGCGCCGGCCACGGGGCGGTGCTGGCCACGCCGGAGACGCTGGCCATCATGGCCGAGCGCTATGGCGCCGGCTTCGCCGGGGCGACCGAGGCGGCGGCCTATGGCAAGCCGGTCCATCGCGACGCCGTCGAGGTGACCCTGGTCCCGGCCGGCCACGTGCTGGGCTCGGCCCAGGCGGTGGTGGCCTGGAAGGGCCTGACCATGGTGGTGTCGGGGGATTACAAGCGCCGGCGCGATCCCACCTGCGCGGCCTTCGAACCCGTGCCTTGCGACGTCTTCATCACCGAGGCCACCTTCGGCCTGCCGGTGTTCCACCACCCGCCGGATTCCGGCGAGATCGCCCGGCTGCTGCGCTCGGTGGCCCAGTTCCCGGAGCGCTCGCACCTGGTGGGCGCCTATGCGCTCGGCAAGGCCCAGCGGGTGATCTGCCTGCTGCGGGCGGCGGGATGGGACAAGACCATCTTCGTCCACGGCGCCCTGGAGCGGCTGAACCGGCTCTATGAGGACCACGGCATAGACCTGGGGCCCCTGGAGCCCGCCACCGTGGCGACCAAACAGGACTTCGCCGGCGCCATCGTGATCGGCCCGCCCTCCGCCCTGCAGGACCGCTGGTCGCGGCGCTTTCCCGATCCGGTCCAGGCCTTCGCCTCGGGCTGGATGCAGGTGCGCGCCCGGGCCCGCCAGCGGGGGACGGAGCTGCCGCTGGTGATCTCCGACCACGCCGACTGGGACGAACTGACCGCCACGGTGGACGAGCTGCGGCCCGGCGAACTGTGGATCACCCACGGCCGGGAGGAGGCGCTGGCCCGTTGGGCCCAGCTGCACGACATCAAGGCCCGGGCCCTGGCCCTGGTCGGCTATGACGACGATGAGGAGGACGGCTAGGTGCGCGCCTTCGCCGAGCTCCTGGACCGCCTGTCGCTGACGGCGTCGCGCAACGCCAAGCTGACCCTGGTGGCCGACTATCTGCGGGAGACGCCGGACCCCGACCGGGGCTGGGCGCTCGCGGCCCTCACCGGCGACCTCAGCTTCGCCGCCGCCAAGCCCACCTTCATCCGCAAGGCGGTGGAGGACCGGATGGACCCGCTGCTGTTTCGCTGGTCCTACGACTATGTGGGGGACCTGGCCGAGACCGTGGCCCTGGTCTGGCCCGCGCGGCCCGGCGCCAATCGCGAACCGGAGCTGGCCGAGGTGATCGACGCCCTGCGCGGCGCGACCCGGCCTGAAGTGCAGCAGCTGATCGAGGGCTGGCTGGACGCCCTGGAGCCCACCGGCCGCTGGGCGCTGCTGAAGCTGATGACCGGCGGCCTGCGGGTGGGTGTTTCGGCCCGTCTGGCCAAGCAGGCCGTGGCCGACCTGGGCGGTGTGCCGGTCTCGGAGGTGGAGGAGGTCTGGCACGCCCTGCACGCGCCCTATGAGGATCTGTTTTCCTGGCTGGAGGGCCGCTCGGACCGGCCGCGCCCGGATTCGCCCGGCCGGTTCCGCCCCACCATGCTGGCCCAGGCCCTCGACGAGGCCGTCGACTTCGGGCGGCTCGATCCGGCCGACTACGCGGCGGAGTGGAAGTGGGACGGCATCCGCGTCCAGGCGGTGAACGAGGAGGGCGTGCGCCGCCTCTACACCCGCAATGGCGACGATATCTCCAAGACGTTTCCCGATGTGCTCCAGGTCCTGGACTTCGAAGGCGCCCTGGACGGCGAGCTGCTGGTGATGGGCGACGACGGGGTGGCCAGCTTCGGGGATCTGCAGCAGCGGTTGAACCGCAAGACCGTCGATGCGAAGCTGATGGCCAAACACCCGGCCGGCATCCGCGCCTATGATCTGCTGGCCGAGGGCGGCGAGGACACCCGGGTCCTGCCGTTCCGGGACCGCCGGGTCCGGCTGGAGGCCTTCGTCGGCCGGCTCGCCACGCCGCGCATCGACCTCTCGCCCCTGCAGCCCTTCGAGACCTGGGCGGAGCTGGCGGCTCTACGCGCCTCGCCGCCGCCCGGCGACCCGCAGATCGCCGAGGGCCTGATGCTCAAGCGGTGGGACTCCCTCTACGAGGCCGGCCGGCCCAAGGGCCCCTGGTTCAAGTGGAAGCGCGACCCGTTCCTGATCGACGCGGTGCTGATGTACGCCCAGCGCGGCCACGGCAAACGCTCCAGCTTCTATTCCGACTACACCTTCGGGGTCTGGACGCAGGTCGAGGGCAAGCGGGCCCTGACCCCGGTCGGCAAGGCCTATTTCGGCTTCACCGACGAGGAGCTGAAGCTGATCGACAAGTTCGTCCGCGACAACACCCTCGAGCGCTTCGGCCCGGTGCGCTCGGTGAAGGCGCAGCCGCATTTCGGCCTGGTGTTCGAGGTGGCCTTCGAGGGGCTGCAGCGCTCCACCCGCCACAAGTCCGGGGTGGCCATGCGCTTCCCCCGCATCCACCGCATCCGCTGGGACAAGCCCGCCGGGGAGGCCGACGAGCTGGCCACCCTGGAGCGGATGCTGGCGCAGATGGAAAAGGTCAGCGCACCTCCGGCGCCTTGATCCGCCGCCAGGCCAGCGCCCAGGCGACGACGGCCTGGGCCAGGCCCGAGGCGAGGCTGGCCCAGGGGGCGATGGACAGGGGTACAAACAGGGCCTGGCCGGTCCCGGGGCTGATCACCCCGCCGACGATGCCGCCCACCGCGTAGAGCAGGGCGAGCGCCACCACGGCGCCGAAGTCGCCGCGCTGGGGTCGGGGGCCGAAGCGGAACAGGGCGATGACGCCCAGGTCGCGCAGGATGAAGGCCAGCAGGGCCGCGGCCTGGGCCGGATCGGGACCTTGGTCGAAGGCCGAGCCGGCGCCGCCGATCCCGAAGGCGGCCGCCACCAGGATCAGGGCCAGCAGGAAGGGGGCGATGGCGGCGGGTGTCAGGGGTAGCGCCCGGGCGAGGTCACCCTTGCCCAGGGCGCCGGCGAACTGGCGCAGCCGCACCCGGTCGGCGGGCTCGGCGAAGGCGCCCGCATAGGCCGCGAGCGCCACGGCCAGGGCGCCCACCAGCAGGGCGGCGGCCAGGCCGCCCCCGGCATAGGCGAAGCCGCCGAGGAACACCGCCAGGAAGATCAGGAAGGCCGGCCAGACCACCGGCGCGTTCTTCATCTGCAACTCCAGCCGCATCAGCCGCCAGGCGCCGGTCAGGGCCCAGCCGGCGAAGGCCAGGGTGGCGAGGGTCCGGAAGCCGACGGCGGGGAAGACCTGGCCCCACCAGGTGACGTCGCCGCGGGCGTAGAGGAAGGCCGGGATTCCGGCCAGGCCGGCGCCCTTCTGGAAACCGGAGGAGCCGGCGACAACGCTCAGCAGGAAGAGGCCCAGGATCAGGCCGCCCATCACCCCGCCGGGGCGGGCCACCCGGCCCTCGGCCCGGGCCTTGCGCACCCCGATCAGGGCCGCGCCCAGGCTGACGGCCTGGAGCAGGAGGGCGAGTGAGATCAGGAAGGCCGGCATCCACAGGGCGCCCGGCTGGCCCTGGACCACCATCAGCCCAGCCATCAGGACCACCCCGGTCAGGGCGCAGAGCCAGGCCAGGCTCGCAGAGCCCAGCAGCTTGCCCCAGGTCATGGCCCAGGGGGTCAGGGCCGAGAGCCGCTGGAAGTCCCAGGTGCGGTCGGCGATCTCCGCCAGCACCGCCGTGCCGGCGGCCCGCGAGCCCCAGATCACGCCGCAGATCAGGAAGACGAAGCCCCCCACCCCGGCCAGGGCCGGCAAGGGCCCGCCGCCGGCGTCCCGCGCCAGCAGGGCCGTGGCGCCATAGATCAGGATCAGGGTGACGGCGGCCCAGGCGACGCGGCGGGGCGAGGCCTCCAGCCACAGATTGCGTTGGAACTCCGGGTTCATCGCGCCACCTCCGCCAGATAGGCGTCTTCCAGGGTCTTGCGGGTCGCCTGGAAGGCCCGGACCTTCAGGCCGGCCCCGATCAGCTGCGCAAGCAGGGCCGAGTCGTCCTCGCCGTCGGCCAGGACCAGGGTGGCGGCGTCGCCCTCCAGCCGTTCGACGGTGACGCCCAGGGCCACCAGCCGGTCGCCGAGGTCGGGGGGGGGCTCGGCGAAGACCACCTCCACCCGGGACCCGTCGCGATGGCCGCCGCCCGCCGCCAGCACCCCGCCGCCGGCCACCGCGCCGTCGCGGATCATCAGCATCTGGGTGGAATAGTCCTCCAGTTCGGCCAGGATGTGGGAGGAGACCACGATGGTCATGCCCTCGCGCGACAGGGACAGGATCAGGTCCGAGAGGCTGCGCCGCGCCTCGGGGTCCAGCCCGGCGGCGGGCTCGTCCAGCAACAGGACGCGGGGACGGTGGACGATGGTCTGGGCGATGGCCAGGCGCTGCTTGAGGCCCCGCGACAGCTCGCCGGCCCGGGCCTCCAGGCGGTCGCTGAGCTGCACCCGGGCCGCGGCGGCCTCGACGGCGGCGGGCGTGTCGGCGACCGACACGCCCCGGGATCGGGCGGCGTAGGTCAGCGCCCTGCGCACCGAAAGCTCGTCATAGAGGCCGAAGAAGTCGGGCAGGTAGCCTATTGTCGCGTGGACCCCGCGAGGATCGGCCTCCACGTCGAGGCCCGCCACCGCGATCGTCCCCTCGGTGGGGACGTCGAGGGCGGCGATGCAGCGCATCAGGGTCGACTTGCCCGCCCCGTTGGGGCCCACCAGGGCCAGGACGGCGCCGGCCTGGACGTCGAAGGACACCCCGTGCAGGGCGCGGGCCGAGGGGTAGTCATAGACCACCTCGCGAACCTCGATCATCGCGGTCATGTCAGCTCCCCTTCCAGGAAGGCCTTGAGGTCGCCGCCGGTGAACTTCAGTCCGCGGACCCCGGCGCGGCGGCCGGCCTCCACGTCGCCGTCCTTGTCGCCCACCATGATCGAGCGGGCCAGGTCCACGGGCCACTCGGCGATGGCCTGGAGCAGCATGCCGGGATTGGGCTTGCGGCCCGGCGGATCGGGGTGGCGATAGATGTCTTCGGCGGCCTCGGGATGGTGCGGGCAATAGTAGAAGGCGTCGACCCGGGCGCCGACCTCATCCAGGGACGCGCTCATCTGGGCGTGCAGCTTGCGGACGTCGTCCTCGGTGTAGTAGCCGCGGCCGACCCCGGACTGGTTGGTCACCACGAACACCCACCAGCCGGCGGCGTTGAAGGCGGCTATGGCCTCGCGGGCGCCTGGAATCCAGACGAAATCCTCCCAGCGATAGACATAGCCGGGGTCTTCATTGAGCACCCCGTCGCGATCGAGGAACAGGGCGGGGCGGGGGGACGGGTCGGGCGCGCTCACAGGGGCACTGTAACGCCAAGCCCGCGCGGCGTCGCGGGGGTCTGGGCTTAAGCTTTCGTAACTCGCCATTTCGCCGACACATCGCCCCGGTCTGATAGACTTAGAGCGTGACGGTCGCCTGAACCGGTATCCACTTCAGGCTGTCACGCACTATGGTCGCCAACCCTTTCAAGTTCCAGAGGTCGCCTTGGCCGATTCAGCCGCTTCGCCCGTTCTCTCCATCAAGGACCTCAAGGTCGATTTCACCACCCATGACGGGATGGTCAACGCCGTGCGCGGGGTCTCCCTGGACGTGGCCCGGGGCGAGACCCTGGGGGTGGTGGGCGAGAGCGGCTCGGGCAAGAGCCAGACCTTCATGGCCCTGATGGGCCTGCTGGCCCGCAACGGCCAGGCCAGCGGTTCGGCCAAGTTCCTCGGGACCGAGCTGCTGAACCTCAAGCCCGGCGCCCTGAACAAGATCCGCGGCTCGAAGATGACCATGATCTTCCAGGACCCGCTGACGGCCCTGACCCCCCATGTGCGCATCGGCGAGCAGATCGCCGAGCCCCTGCGCCTGCACCTGGGCATGAGCGGCGAGGCCGCGACCAAGCACGCCAAGGACTGGCTGGATCGGGTGCGCATCCCCGACGCCGCGCGCCGGCTGCGGCAGTATCCGCACGAGCTGTCGGGCGGCATGCGCCAGCGGGTGATGATCGCCGCGGCCATGGCCGGGTCGCCCGCCCTGCTGATCGCCGACGAGCCCACCACCGCCCTGGACGTCACCGTCCAGGCCGAGATCCTCGACCTGATGGACGAGCTGAAGCGCGAGACCGGCACGGCCATGGTGCTGATCACCCACGACATGGGGGTCATCGCCCGCCTCGCCGACCGGGTCTGCGTCATGAAGGACGGGGCCTATGTGGAGGAGGGCGACGCCGAGGCGCTCTTCGCCGCGCCGAAGGACGCCTATACCCGCGCCCTGCTGGACGCGATCCCGCGCCTGGACCGCTCCGATCGCGGCGGCCGCCCGACCCTGTCGCCGGTCGCCCCCAACGCGCCGGTGGTGGTGGAGGGCAAGGACATCAAGGTCTGGTTCCCGATCCATGAGGGGGTCTTCGGCGCCAAGCGGAACCTGCGGGCCGTGGACGGGGTCTCCTTCAAGGTGCGCGAGGGCGAGACCCTCGGCGTGGTGGGGGAGAGCGGCTGCGGCAAGTCGACCCTGGCGCGGGCCGTCATCAACCTGATCCCGGCCACCGGCGGGGCGGTCACCCTGCTGGGCCGCGATATCACCGGCGCCGACAAGGAGGCGGTGCGGGCGTCGCGCCGCGATCTGCAGATCGTCTTCCAGGATCCGCTGGCCAGCCTCGACCCGCGCATGACCATCGGCGACTCCATCGCCGAGCCCCTGCAGGTGTTCAAGCCGGAGCTGAAGCGGGCGGAGCGCGACACCGAGGTCGCCGCCATGATGGCCAAGGTCGGCCTGCCGCCGGCCCTGATCAATCGCTATCCGCACGAGCTGTCCGGCGGCCAGAACCAGCGGGTCGGCATCGCCCGCGCCATGATCCTCAAGCCCAGGCTGGTGATCTGCGACGAAGCGGTCTCGGCGCTGGACGTCTCCATCCGCGCCCAGATCATCGACCTGCTGATCGAGCTGCAGAAGGAGATGGGCTTGGCCATGGTCTTCATCAGCCACGACCTGGCGGTGGTCCGCGAGATCAGCCACCGGGTCATGGTGCTCTATCTGGGCCGGGTGATGGAGCAGGCCGACCGCGAGCAGATCTACGCCCACCCGCACCATCCCTACACCCAGGCCCTGCTGTCGGCCGCCCCGATCCCCGATCCGGTGCGCGAGCGGGCCCGCAAGCGGCTGAAGCTGTCGGGCGAGCCCCCCAGCCCCATGGACCCGCGCAGCGCCCTGCGCTTCCTGCCCTCCCGGCTCTCGGCCGACCCGCTCTCCCAGGTCTATGTGCCGCAGCTGAAGGAGGTGGCCCCCGGCCATCTGGTCTCGGAGTTCGACCCCCCGGCCGAAGCGGCCTAGGAGCGTGACAGCCTGAAGTGGGAACCGGTTCAGGCGACCGTCACGCGAACGAGAAAGAATCTGCGCGAAGCCATGAGCGGAAAGATCACCCCCATCCTGATGTCGGGCGGCGCGGGCACGCGCCTCTGGCCCCTGTCGCGCCTGGCCAAGCCCAAGCAGTTCCACCGGCTGGGGGGGGCGCAGACCCTGATCCAGGCCACGGCGCTTCGGGTGACCGGCGAGATGTTCAATCCGCCCATCGTGGTCTGCGCCGCCGCCCATGCCGACCTGACCCGCGACCAGCTGGCGCAGGTGGGGATCACGCCCCGGGCCCTGATCGCCGAGCCCGCGCCGCGCAATACCGCCGCGGCGTCGGTGGCCGCCGCCGCCGTGGCCGCCGAGATCGATCCCGAGGGGGTCTTCCTGCTGCTGCACGCCGACAACCTGGTCTCCGACGTTCCGGCCATGCACCGCGCGGTGGAGGCCGGCCGGGCGGCGGCCGAGGCCGGCGAGGTGGTGATCTTCAGCCTCAAGCCGACGGGGCCGGAGACCATCTACGGCTATATCCGCGCCGGGGCCGGCGAGGGCCTGGTGCGCAAGGTCGCCCAGTTCGTCGAGAAGCCGGACCTGGCGACCGCCAAGCGCTTCGTGGCCGATCCCGACTATGGCTGGAACGCCGGCATGTTCATGTTCGGCGCCGCAGCCTTCCTGGCCGAGTGCCGCAAGCTGGCGCCGGCCATTTCCGCCGCCGCCGAGGCCGGGGTCGCCAAGGCCGCGCGGCGCGGCGACCTGATCGCGCTCTCGCCCGACTTCCTCACCGCCCCCTCCGAGGCTATCGACACCGCCATCATGGAGAAGACGGCCCACGCCAGCGTGGTGGGCGCCGACATCGGCTGGAGCGATGTGGGCAACTGGAACGCGCTCTGGGAGGGCTCGGCCCAGGACGGCGCCCGGAACGTCGCCGACGGCGACGTCGTGCTGGTGGACTCGTCGCGCAATCTCGCCCGCACCGACGGGCCGGTGGTGGTCCTGGCCGGGGTCGAGGACCTGGTGGTGGTGGTGGAGAACGGGGTGGTCCTGGTCACCCGGCGCGAGGCCACGGCCTCGGTGCGCGCCGCCGTCGACGCCCTGAAGGCCAAGGGGCGCGGCGAGCTGCTCTGAACCCTGGGGTGGTCCGCACTTCGCGGAAGTTGCACCCGGCCCCTTCCGGCAACTTCGCGGAAAGACTTCTTGGTTAAGTTCGCCGTCCTGTAGTCGCGTTTCGCCGCCCCGGGATGGCCGTCTTGCACATCGAAGTCCTCCGTCCGCAGGACATGACGGCGCAGCGGATGGCCCGTTGGGCGGCCCTGCAGGCCACCGACATCACCCTGGACAGTCCCTTCCTGTCGCCGGACTGGGCCCGCGCCGTCGAAGGCGTCCAGCGCCAGGCCTCCCGCCAGGTCCGCGTCGCCGTGGCGGTGGAGGACGGCCGCGACGTCGCCTTCCTGCCGGTCCGGGTCGGCCACCTGACCGCCATGCCGGTGGGGGCGCCGATGTGCGACTACCAGGGCCTTGTGGCCGAGCCGGGCGCCCGGATCGACATCCGCAAGATGGTCCAGGCGCTCGGGGTCCAGCGCTTCGACTTCTGCCACATGATCGAGGCCCAGGCCGCCTTCGCCCCCTATGCCCGGGGTCGCGACCTGTCCCACGTGGTGGACGTCTCGGAGGGCTATGAGGCCTACGAGGCCGCCCGCCGCGAGGCCGGGACCTCGGTCCTGAAGGATTGCGACAAGAAGCGCCGCAAGGTCGAGCGTGAGATCGGTCCGGCCGTCTTCACCCCCTTCTCCCGCAGCCAGGCCGACTTCGACCAGCTGGTGGCCTGGAAGCGCGCCCAGCTCGACGCCACCGGCCAGACCGACATCTTCGACGCCGGCTGGACCCTGCGGCTGATGCAGGAGCTGTTCGAGCGCCGCGATCCCGACTTCGGCGCGGCCCTGTTCACCCTGCATTTCGGCGACCGCCTGGCCGCCGTCCACCTGCACCTGCATGGCAAGCAGACCATCCACGGCTGGCTGATCGCCCACGATCCGGAGTTCGAGCGTTATTCGCCGGGCATCCTGCTGTTCCAGGACATCCTGCGCTGGATGGACGCCACCCCCTATAGGCGCCTGGATCTCGGTCCCGGCGACTACCGGTTCAAGCGCGAGCTGGCCAATACCGGCGTCTGGGTCACCCACGGCTTCGTCGGCGGCGTCGCCCCGGCCGCCCTGGTTCGCCACGCCGCCTACGGCGTCCGCGCCGCCGCCGAGGCCCTGCCGCTGGGCAAGATGTCGGCCCTGCCCGGCAAGGCCATGCGGCGCATGGACGTGCTGCGCGGTCTTCGCTGACGTTGCCGTGAGGGCCCGCCCTCGTTAGAGGTGGCGTCCTTTTCCACCCCTGGCCTGATCATGACCCTGTCCATCGACGATATCCGCGCGGCCGCCGAGCGGCTGAAGGGGCGCATCGAGCGCACGCCCTGCCGCCAGTCGCGGACGCTGTCGGAGATTACCGGGGCCGACGTCTGGGTGAAGTTCGAGAACCTGCAGTTCACCGCCGCCTACAAGGAGCGCGGCGCGCTCAACACCCTGCTGCAGCTCTCCGACAACGAAGCCAAGCGCGGGGTGATCGCCGCGTCGGCCGGCAATCACAGCCAGGGGCTGGCCTATCACGCCGCCCGCCTGGGCATCCCGGTGACCATCGTCATGCCCCGCAACACCCCCTTCGTGAAGGTGCAGCAGACCCGCGCCTTCGGGGCCGAGGTGGTGTTGGACGGCGAGACCTATGACGACTCAGCCGCCCTGGCCAAGACCCTGTGCGCCGAGCGCGAGCTGGTCTTCGTCCACCCCTTCAACGACGTGAAGGTGATGGCGGGCCAGGGCACCGTGGCGCTGGAGATGTTCGAGGACGTGCCGGACCTGGAGGTCCTGCCCATCCCCATCGGCGGCGGCGGCCTGATCGCCGGCTGCGCCACGGTGGCCAAGTCGCTGAACGCCAAGGTCGAGATCTACGGCGTCGAGCCGGCCATGTACCCCTCCTTCACCGCCAAGATGCGCGGCGTCGGCGCGGCCACCGGCGGGGCCACCATCGCCGAGGGCATCGCGGTCAGGAGCGTGGGCGAGGAGAGCTACGCCATCGCCCGGCCGCTGATCGACGACGTGCTGCTGATCGAGGAGCCCTATTTCGAGCGGGCCATCGCGCTGTACTGCAATGTCGAGAAGACGGTGGTGGAGGGCGCCGGCGCCGCCTCGCTGGCCGCCCTCCTGGCCTATCCGGAGAAGTTCCGCGGCAAGAAGGTCGGGCTGATCATCACCGGGGGGAATATCGACACCCGGCTGCTGGCCTCGGTGCTGACCCGCGAACTGGTGCGCGAACAGCGCCTGGTCTCCCTGCGCATCATTGGCGACGACCGCCCGGGCCTGCTGGGCACCGTCTCGGTGCTGATCGGGAAGATGGGGGCCAATATCGTCGAGGTGGCGCACAACCGCCTGGCCCTGGACGTGCCCGCCAAGGGCGCGGAGTTCGACATCATGATCGAGACCCGCGACGCCCAGCACACCCAGGAAATCATGGACGCCCTGCGCGAGAGCGGCTACCCGCCCCGCGCGGTCTGACAAGTGAGCATGCAATGAAGCGTATCGTCCTGGCCCTGGCGCTCGTCGCGCTCGCCGCCTGCGGGCCCAACAAGAAGGCCGCCGACAACCTCGGCGCCGCCAAGACCTTCCTGGCGACCAACGGCAAGGCGGCGGGCGTCGTCACCCTGCCGTCGGGCCTGCAGTACAAGATCGTCCGTTCGGGCCCCAAGGACGGGCTTCGGCCCCACGCCGGCGACGAGGTGAAGGTCCACTACGAGGGCAAACTGCTGGACGGCAAGGTGTTCGACTCATCCTACGAGCGCGGCGTGCCGGCCGCCATGCCGCTGGACGCCCTGATCCCGGCCTGGATCGAGGCCCTGCAGCTGATGCGGCCTGGCGACGAGTGGGTGCTCTATGTGCCGCCGGCGCTGGGCTATGGCGAAGAGGGCGCGGGCGGCGGCGAGATCCCCGGCAACAGCGTGCTGATCTTCAAGATCGAACTGCTCGGCGTGCTGCCGGGCCCGGGCTCCGTCGCCCAGGGCTGATAGATGCTCCCCTCCTGGGGGAGCTGTCAGCGAAGCTGACTGAGGGGGACTTTGACTCTTGTTTCGGGGCTGAAGGATTGTCGACTACGTCGATCCCCCTCCGTCCCGGACCTGCGGTCCAGGCCACCTCCCCCACATCGGCGCTGCGCGCCTGGGGGAGGATCTTGTTCTAGCTAAACAAGTGTTTCCGGGTGTCCGGGTTCTCCCGGCGCCACATGACGTTGTCGAGGAAGAAGTGGTGGATGTTGATGAAGATCCACACCGCGAAAAGGCAGGCCGTTGTCCCGAACACCGCGTGGTCGTAGGGGATCACAGCGTCCATCAGGTTGGGCAGGCCCCAGAAGCCGACGAAGCCGAGGGCCAGGCCGCAGGCCACGAACACCGCCATCCCACGCTTCCAGTTTCCGGGCTTGGCGCGCTCGACGCTTCCCTGATAGCGCCAGACCACGGCCAGGTACTGCAGCGAGTGGAAGGCCGGGATCACCAGCAGCCACAGGGGATTGATCCGCATGAAGACCAGCCAGGCGTAGAGGCTGGCGGCATAGGCGGCCACCCCGTTCCAGGGCAGGGTCTTCCAGGATCGTCCCACCACCACCAGGGTCGCCGCCGTGGTGAGCGCCGCGGCCAGGCCCGCGATCATCAGCAGGGCCTGCGGGATCGGCAGCGCGTAGTAGTCCAGGCCCCAGAGGTGGGTCACCTTCACCTGGTGGTTGGCGGTCAGCCAGGAGAAGACCCAGACCCCATAGGCGTTCACCAGGAACACCTTCTTCTGGAGGGGGCCGAAGAAGCTCTTCTTCAGGGCGCAGTCCACCATCAGCATGCCGTAGCCCTGCTTGACGTAGTGCCAGCCCACGAAGAAGGCCATCAGGTTGCCGCCCCAGCCCAGCAGCCGCGAGTCGGCGCTCATCAGGGCGGTGGCCAGGAAGGCCGCCAGGACCAGGGGCACGACCAGGCCGGCGAAGATGTAGCGGCCCCGCAGGGCCGGGGCGTGGGTTCCGGAGAAGGCCTTGGCCGGGTAGCCGCGGTAGAAGATCTGATAGGAGTGGGCGAAGTGCGGGTGGTTGAGGACGTTGATCAGCATCCACATCGCCGCCGCCAGGGGCGCGGCCACCTGGTCGGCCGGCAGCAGCAGCAGGATCGGGAAGACCAGCAGCGACCCGCCCCCCAGCAGCAGGAAGTCGGCGACCGGGCCCCACAGGTAGCGGCGCGGCGCCGCGGCGGCGCTCATGGCGGTCTCGCCCAAAGCTATCGACATGGCGCCCTCCGCCCCGGTTCTTCGGGCGCCAGCATGGCGGGCAATGCTTAGGCCCCGGTGAACGTCCCGCTAAGCCTGTGGCGTCAGACTGGCGGCGTGCTGACCTTCCTCCTCACCTATCTGGCGGTGCTCAACCTGACGGCCTTCGCTGTCTTCGCCGCCGACAAGCGCGCCGCCGCCGCGGGCCGCAGACGCACGCCCGAGGCCACCCTGCTGGGGCTGGCGGCCCTCGGCGGGGGCCTGGGGGCCGTGGCCGCCCAGCGGCTGCTGCGCCACAAGACCCGCAAGCAGCCCTTCGCCAGCGAGCTTGGCCTGATCCTGATGGGCCAGGGTTTCCTGCTCGCCGTCTTTGGCGTGCTGGCCTTCCGACATGGCCTTGTCATCCCCTAAGGAAGCCTGCTGAGATCGTTTTGGAGCCGCGCCGTCAGAGCGTCGGCCAAGGGACGGAAACAGCGCATGGACCACGACCTGATCGTTGTCGGCGGCGGTATCGGGGGCTCGGCCTTGGCCGCCGTCATGGCGCAGGCCGGCGTCCGCGTCCTGGGAGAGGCCTGATGGAAGATTTCAACAATCGGTGGCTGGCGGCCTGGACCGCCAAGGATGTCGAGGCCCTGCTGGGCTTCTATGCGCCCGACACCTGGTACTTCGACCAGCAGGTTCCCCAGGGCCTGCACGGCCACGCGGCGCTGGGGGCCTATCTGCGCGGGCTGTTTTCCGCCACCCCGCCCATGCGTTACGAGGCCGAGGCCCTGTGGCCCATCGCCGGCGGTTTCTGCGGCCGCTGGTACTGCACGATCGGGGACGCGACCGCCCCGGCCCTGCGCGGCTTCGACCTGGTGCTGATGGACGGCGAGCGCATCGGCCGCAACGAGGTCTATGTCCACACCCTGGGGCCGGCCGCGTGAGCGACCTTCCCATCGTCACCGACCCCGCCGCCGTCGACGCCGCCTGGCTCACCGCCGCCCTCAACCGCGCCGGCGTCGCCGCCCAGGTGGAGGGCTTCACCACCCAGAAGGTGGGGGATGGCATGCTGGGGGAGAGCGTCCGCTTCAACCTGGCCTACGCCAAACCCGTGGAGGGCGCCCCGGCCAGCCTGGTGGGCAAATTTCCTTCCGCAGATCCCGTCAGCCGCGCCACCGGCGGCCAGATCGGCCTCTATCTCAACGAGGTGCGCTTCTACCAGGAGATCGCCCACACCGTGGCGATCCGCACTCCGCGGCCCTTCGTGGCGGCCATCGACCCCGAGACCAGCGACTTCACCTTGCTCCTGGAGGACATGGGCCCGGCCCGCGGCGGAAACCAGCTCACCGGCTGCTCCCTGGCCGACGCCCAGACGGTGATGGACGAGGCCGCGGCCCTGCACGGCCCCCGCTGGGCCGATCCGAAGCTGGACGAGGTGGAGTTCCTCAACCGCCAGATGCTCGATCCCGTGGCCCTAGTGGCCATGTTCGGCGGCATCATGGCGGCCTTCCGCCAGCGCTACGAGGACGCCCTGGAGCCTGAATATATGGCCCTTTGCCAGGACTTCGCCGACAATCTCGGCGGCTATTACGCCGGACCGGTCGCGCCGCCCACCGTGCAGCACGCCGACTTCCGCCTCGACAACATGCTGTTCGAGCCCCAGGGCGGCCGCTGGCCCCTGGCGGTGCTGGACTGGCAGACGGCGGCCAAGGGGCCGGGCGTGCAGGACGTGGCCTATTTCATCGGCGCGGGCCTGCCCACGCAGGAGCGCCGTCGCCACGAACAGGACCTGCTGCGCCGCTGGCTCGACGCGCTGGCCCGCTACGGGGTGACCTACAGCTGGGACGAGGCCTGGAGCGCCTACCGCCACTACCTGCTGCACGGGGTCTTCACCGCCATCTTCGCCTCGGTCAGCACCAAGCAGACCGACCGCGGCGACCAGATGTTCCTCACCATGGCCCGGCGCCACAGCGCCCACGCCCTGGACCTGGAGTCGATGAAGCTGCTGCGGGGGGCCTAGCCCCTCAGTCCGTAAACACCACCGTCTTGCCGCCGTTCAGCAGCACCCGGTCCTCCAGCCGCCAGCGGACGGCGCGCGCCAGCACGCGGCGCTCGATGTCGCGGCCCTTGCGGATCAGGTCCTTGGGGGTGTCGCGGTGGCTGATGCGCTCGACGTCCTGCTCGATGATCGGGCCCTCGTCGAGGTCGGTGGTGACGTAGTGGGCGGTGGCGCCGATCACCTTCACCCCGCGCTGGTGGGCCTGGTGATAGGGGCGCGCGCCCTTGAAGCCCGGCAGGAAGGAGTGGTGGATGTTGATGCAGCGACCCTCCAGCTTGGCGGCCAGGCCGTCGGATAGCACCTGCATGTAGCGGGCGAGCACCACCAGCTCGGTCTGGGTCTCCTGGATCAGCCGCCACAGCGCGGCTTCCTGCTCCATCTTGGTGTCGCGGGTCACCGGCAGGTGGTGGAAGGGGACGCCCGACAAATCCAGGTGGGCGTAGGTGTTGGCGGCGTGGTTGGAGACCACGGCCGCCAGGGTCATGGGCAGCTCGCCCCGGCGCCAGCGATAGAGCAGGTCGGCCAGGCAGTGGTCCTGCTGCGAGGCCAGGATCATCACCCGCTTCTTGTCCCGGGCGCCGCGCAGGGTCCAGTCCATGCCGAAGGCCTGGGCGTGGGGGGCGAAGGCGTCGCGCAGGCTCTCGGCGCTCTCCTTGCCGGCGTCGAACACCACCCGCATGAAGAAGCGGCCGGTCTCCTCGTCGTCGAACTGCTGGGCGTCGAGGATGTTGCCGCCGCGCTCGAACAGGAAGGCCGAGACGCGGGCGACGATTCCGGGGCGGTCGGGACAGGCGAGGGTCAGGATCATGACCGGGCCTAAGGCGCGATCGCCGCGCGGACGTCAAGTTCCGAACAGTTTGCGCCCTGGCGAATTCGTGACCGGCCTAGCGGGTGGAGCCCGTCGCGGCCCAAGGCTAGGGTGGCCCATGACCCTCACCTCCCGCGCCCTCGACATCCTGGCGACCCTGGTGGCCTTCGACACCACCTCGCACCTCTCCAACCTCGCCCTCATCGAATGGGTGGAGGCCTATCTGGACGGCCACGGCGTGGCCCACCGCCGGGCGCCCAACCCCGAGGGGACCAAGTCCAACCTGCTGGCCACCATCGGTCCGATGATCCCGGGCGGGGTGGTGCTGTCGGGCCATACCGACGTGGTGCCGGTGGACGGCCAGCCCTGGGTCACCGACCCCTTCAAGCTGACCCCGAAGGCCGACGGGCGCATCTATGGGCGCGGGACCTGCGACATGAAGGGCTTCCTGGCCCTGGCCCTGGCCGCCGTCCCCGACCTGGTGGCCGCGAACCCCAGGAAGCCGGTCCACCTGGCCTTCTCCTATGACGAGGAGATCGGCTGCCTGGGGGCGCCCGACCTGATCCGCCTGATCGGCGCCGAGCTGCCGGCCCCGGCCCTGGTGGTGGTGGGCGAGCCCACCAACATGGAGGCCGTGCGCGGCCACAAGGGGATCATCAACCACCGGGTCACGGTCAACGGCCACGAGGCCCATTCCAGCCAGACCCAGCTCGGGGTCTCGGCGATCATGGAGGCCGTGCCCCTGATGGCGGCCCTGCGCGAGCTGGCCGCGAAACTGGAGCGCGAGGCCGATCCCGCCTCCCTGTTCACGCCCAAGCAGGCGACCCTGACCATCGGCCTGGTGAACGGCGGCACGGCGGGCAACATCCTGGCCCGGGAGTGTGTGTTCCAGTTCGACCTGCGCTATCCGGCGGGGCTGGATCCCGACGCCGTCCTGGCCGACTTCATGGCCCAGTGCCGCGCGCTGGACGCCGAGCTCAAGACCCGCGCCCCCGAGGTTGGGGTCAGGGTCGAGCGCCGCTCCGCCACCCCGCCGCTGGCGCCCGAACCGGACGGCGTCGCCGAGGTCTTCGCGCGCAGGCTGACCGGCGACAATGGCCCGCCCCGGGTGGTGGCCTTCGCCACCGAGGCCGGCCAGTTCCAGCGGGCGGGTTTCTCGACGGTGATCTGCGGCCCCGGCTCCATCGACCAGGCCCACCAGCCCAACGAATATGTCGAGGCCGCCCAGATGGACCGCGGCGGGGCCTTCATGGAACGCCTGGTGGAATGGGCCGCGGCGGGGGAGTGAGCGCCCTCCCTCCCCTTCATGGGGAGGGGCAGATCGCGAAGCGATCGGGGTGGGGGAGTGTGGCCGGTGCTCCCCACCCGTCCGGCGTTCCGCCGTCCACCCTCCCCATGAAGGGGAGGGAGTTATTTCAACTTCTTGATCACCACCCGACGCAGGAACAGGTCCAGCGGGTTCCAGGTCATGGCCCGCGCGATGGTCCAGGAGCTGACCGTCCGGGTCGCCTGGGCCTCGCGGCGGGCGGCGAGCGCCACGTCCAGGCCCTTCAGCCCCGCCATCAGGCCCCGCCAGGGCGCGTGAATCTCGTGGCGGTCGGCGTGACGCAGGAAGAGCAGGGCGGTGGTGAGGAGGTGCAGGGGCAGGGTCAGCCACAGCAGCAGGGGCGGGGTGTCCTTCAAATAGACCCACAGCCGATTGCGGGTGCCGTGGAAGACCGCGAACTCCGAACGTGGCCCGCCCGAGGCGGTGGAGCCCACGTGCCGCACGACGGCGGCGGGGATCACCAGGGTGGGCTCCCCGATCAGCCGCATGCGGTAGCCGAAATCCACATCCTCGCAGTAGCAGAACAAGCGCTCGTCGAAGCCGCCCAGCGCCAGGAAGAAATCCCGCGCCACCAGCATGGCGCCGCCGCAGGCCGAGAACACCTCGCCGGGCGCCACCGGTCCCGGATCGGCGCCGGTATAGCCGCCCCGGAAGGGAAAGCCCGCCCCCGACATCACGTCCCCCAGCCCGTCCAGCCGTCCGGGATCGTCGGCCATCAGCTGGCGGGAGGAGAAGCACTTCACGGCAGGCCAGGTCTCCGACGCCTCCATCAGGGTCTCCAGCCAGTCGGGGTCGGCGAAGGCGTCGGGATTGATCAGGGCGATCCAGGCGCCCCGCGCCAGGGCCGCGGCGCGGTTCACCCCGGCCGCGAAGCCCAGGTTGGAGCCGGCCTCCACGAACCGCACCCCCGGATGGGCGGCGACCGCGGCCTGCGGCGCGCCGTCGCTGGAGGCGTTGTCCAGCAGGATGATCTCGTGGTCGGTGAAGCCTTGGCGCTCCAGGGCCGCCAGGCAGGTTTCCAGGTGGTGACCGCTCTGATAGGCGACCACGATGATGCTGACGGCGGGCGTCAAGGACTTGTCTTTCCCGCCAACCCGCGCCATCGCAAGCGTCACTCCGTCCAACTGAGGCGCCATGACGACGATTACGCCGCTCGCCCTGCCCGAGGTCCTGCTTATCACGCCCCGGCGTCATGGCGATGCGCGGGGCTGGTTCGTCGAGACCTGGAGCCGCCGCGCCTTTGCCGACGCCGGGCTGGACGTCGATTTCGTGCAGGACAACCACGCCTTCAGCGCGCAGGCCGGCACGGTGCGCGGCCTTCACTTCCAGACCGCCCCCCACCCCCAGGCCAAGCTGCTGCGGGCCCTGCGCGGCGCTATTCTCGACGTGGCGGTGGATATCCGCGCCGGTTCGCCCACCTACGGCCGCTGGGTCTCCGCCACCCTGACGGCCGAGCGCGGCGAGCAGCTCTTCGTGCCCCGCGGCTTCGCCCACGGCTACTGTACGCTGACCCCCGACACCGAGATCGCCTACAAGGTCGACGGCCTCTACGCGCCCCAGACCGAGGGCAGCGTGCTGTGGAACGACCCGGACATCGGGATCGACTGGCCTGACTTCGCCGGCGCCAGCCTGTCGGAGAAGGACAAGGTCGCCCCGCGCCTGAAGGACCTCGCCCCGGTGAGTTTCTGATGGCCGACGTCAGCGAGCTTGTCGCCATCCTGGAGCTCGAACCCATCGAGCTGGACATGTTCCGTGGCCAGACCCCGGCCGGGGCCGGCAGCCGCATCTATGGCGGCCAGGTGGTGGCCCAGGCCATGGCCGCGGCCTACCGCACCATCGACGACGGCCGGCTCTGCCACTCAATGCACGGCTATTTCATGCGGCCGGGCGACCCCAAGGTCCCGATCCTGTTCCAGGTGGAGCGGGTGCGGGACGGCGGGACCTTCGCGGTGCGCCGGGTGGTGGCCCTGCAGAACGGCAAACAGATCTTCAACCTGGCCGCCTCCTTCCAGATCCCGGAAGAGGGCTTCGAGCACCAGTTCGACATGCCCGCCGCCCCCGATCCCGACACCCTGCTCAACGAGGAGCAGCTGCGGGCCAAGGCGGGTCTGGATTCCGCGTCCCGCCGCATCTGGCCGGTGGAGGTGCGCCCCGTCGATCCGGCCCCGCACGGCGTCGTGGAGGCGCGCGAGCCCTACGACATGTGCTGGTTCCGCGCCCGCGTCTCCCTGGGGGACGGTGTGGTCCTCAACCAGTGCGCCCTGGCCTACGGCACCGACATGACCCTGCTGGACGTGTCCCTGCGGCCGCACGGGGTGGACTGGGACTCCGGGCGGCTGCAGGTGGCCAGCCTCGACCACGCCCTCTGGTTCCACAAGGCCAGCGACTTCTCCCGGTGGCACCTCTACGTCCAGGACAGTCCCTCGGCTTCGGGCGGCCGCGGGTTCAACCGCGGATCCATCTATGGGCCCGACGGCGCCCTGGTGGCCTCGGCCACCCAGGAAGCCCTGATCCGGTACCGCTAGACCGGTCGCCGCGGCGCCGATAGCTTCGCCGCCTGGCTTTCGAGTGGGGTTTCCTGATGCGTATCCAATGGCGGCGCGCGGCGCTGACGAGTGTGGCGGCCGCGGCCCTGGTCCTCGGAGCGGCCCCAGCCTTCGCCAAGGACATCGTCATCCATGCCGGCCGGTTGATCGACGGGGTCTCCAAGGCGCCGCGCGCCGAGGTCTCCATCCTGATCCACGACGACCGCATCACCGGCGTCCAGGCCGGCTACGTCACCCCGGCCGGCGCCGAGGTCATCGACCTGAAGTCGGGCACGGTGCTGCCCGGCCTGATCGACACCCACGACCACATCGCCGCGGGCTTCCACAAGGGCGACCCGATCCGCAACGCGGTCACGATCACCAGCTACGACACCGCCATCGAGTCCACCAACTATGCGCGGGCCACCCTGCTGGCGGGCTTCACCTCGGTCCGCGACGTGGGCGGGGAGACCGGTGTCACCGTGGCGCTGAAGAAGGCGGTCAACGCCGGCACGATCCCCGGTCCCCGCATCTGGACCTCCGGCGGCGCCATCGGCCCCACGGGCGGTCACGGCGACTCGGCCAATGGCCTGGATCCGGACCTGGATCATCCGCACTGGAAGGACAACCTGGCAGACAGCCCGGAGTCCGCGCGCCGGGCGGTCCGCACCCTGCACCGTCAGGGCGTCGACCTGATCAAGATCATGCCCTCGGGCGGGGTGATGTCCATCGGCGACGACCCCAACCACCAGCTGATGGCCGACGACGAGATCAGGGCCGTGATCGAGACCGCCCACGCGCTGGGCATGAAGGTGGCCGCCCACGCCCACGGCAAGCTGGCCATCGACAAGGCCGCGGCCCTGGGGGTCGACTCCATCGAGCACGGCTCCTTCGCCGACGCCGAGAGCTACAGGATCATGAAGGCCCACGGGACCTACTTTGTCCCCACCATGCTGGTGGGCGCCAGGGTCTATGACCGGGCCAAGACCCATCCCGAACAGCTCAACCCGTCCACCGCCGAAAAGGCCCTGAAGGTGGTGCCGGTGATGGTCAAGAACCTGCACGACGCCTATGCCGCCGGGGTGAAGATCGCCTTCGGCACCGACACCTTCGGCATGTCGGCCCACGGCGAGAACGCCCAGGAGTTCGCCCTGATGGTCAAGGCGGGCATGAGCCCGTCCGACGCCATCACCGCGGCGACGGCCAGCGCGGCGGACCTGATCGGCGACGCCCAGGACATCGGCTCCATCCAGGCCGGCCGCTATGCCGACATCATCGCCGTCGATGGCGATCCCCTGGCCGACGTCACCACCCTGGAGCGGGTCGGGTTCGTGATGAAGGGCGGGACGGTCTACAAGGTCGGCGGCAAGCCGGTCACGCCCTGAGGCCTCAGGTTTCCGGGGCGGCGTCGGCGCGGGCGAAGAAGACGCTCACCCGCAGGCCCGTGCCGGGATTGGGCTCCACCTCGACCTGGGCCTTGGCGTTCTGACGCAGGGACTGGACGATCAGGGCGCTGAGCTTGCCGGCCCGGGGCCAGACCTCGCCTGGGGCCAGACCCACCCCGTCGTCGGCGACGACCACCCGGCACCCGGTCTCGTCCACCAGGCTGCGCAGCTTGATCGTGCCGCCCTCACGGCCCTTGAAGGCGTGCTTCAGGGCGTTGGTGAGCAGCTCATTGACCACCAGGCCGGCGGGCATGGCGACATTTATGGAGACCGGCCAGGTGTCCACCTGCAGGTCCAGGTGGATGCCCTCCACCGCATGGGCCTTCATCACCGCCGAGGCGACCTGGCTCAGATAGACCCCCAGGTCGATGCTCTCCCCGTGGCCCTCCTCGGAGAGCGAGCGGTAGAGCAGGCCCAGGGCCTCGACCCGGCCGGCCAGGCGGGCGAACCGCTCGTCCTTGGCGTTCTCCGGAACGTTGCGCGCCTCGATGCGGATCAGGGCGGTGATCATCTGGAGATTGTTGCCCACCCGATGCTGCAGCTCCTTCAGCTGCACGTCCTTGTCGTGGATCCTTTGCTCGAAGTCGCTGAGGTCCAGCTCGCCGCGGCGGGCGGCCTCCACCAGGGCCAGCATGCGGAACACCGGGTCGCCGGCGGAGTCCTGGATCAGGTTGGACCAGGCGTCGACCGTCTGGGCCTGCTCCCCGGCGGTCAGGTCGAAGGCGCCGATGAAGTCCTGATCCTCGGTGATGGCGTCGCTGAACCGGCGACCGTCCTGCGCCCCGGCGGCCTGGCCCGAAAGGGTGGTCCAGACCTCGCCCTCCAGGTCGGCGGCGGCGCGGCCGGTCAGGCGCTCGAACTCGACATTGGCGTAGACGATGCGTTCGGCCGGTTCGAGCTCCGACACCGCGATGGCGATCGGCACCTGGTCGAGGAACTGGCGGAAGCTGCTGCTTTCGAGCACGCCGGCCAGGTCCGGGGTGTTCAGCAGCTGTTCAAGCCGCTCGTCCGGAGGCGTCATGTAGAAGTCCTAAACTCGTCGTCCCGCCGCCCGTATGCGCCCGCCCGGCCCGCAAGGCCAGTGGCGCGAGCCACGCGCGCTCAGGCCTCGGCCGCCTCCGGCTCGGTCACGAAGCCCTTCCAGGTGGACATGTAGCCGACAAAGGCCGGGCCCAGGCCCTCGGCCTTCAGATAGGCGGCCGTGACCGGCAGGCTCACCGGCTTGAAGTCGGGATCGGCGGCCACCTTCTGAGGATAGTCATGGTGCAGGATGGCCGCCCGGCCCAGCAGGACGAAGTCGGCGCCGGCCGCCAGCATGGCCCGCGCGTCGGCGGCGCTCATGATCTTGCCAGCCACCCCCAGCCGCACCGCGCCGCGGTCGAGCTCGGTGAAGTAGCTCATCAGGGTGCGCCCCTGATAGGCCGCGTCCGCCGGCTCCTTGAAGGCGTCCCACAGGGACATGTCGAGGAAGTCGATCAGCTTGGCGCTCATCACGGCCTGGGCGAAGTCGGCGATCTCGCGCAGGTCGAGATCGAACCGCTCCGGCGACAGGCGCAGGCCCAGCAGGAAGTCGCCGCCACAGCGCTTGCGCACGCCCCGCAGGACCTCGACGATCACCCGCCCACGGTTCTCCGCCGAGCCGCCATACTGGTCGGTGCGGCGGTTGAGGCCGGCGCTGAGGAACTGGCAGAGGATGTAGGAGTGGGCGCCGTGGATCTCGACCCCGTCGAAGCCCGCGGTCTTGGCGCGCAGGGCGGCGAGCACGAAGTCCTCCACCAGCTGCTCGACCTCGGCGGTGGACAGGCCCCGCGAGCCGGTGGCCTCGTCGTCGGAGGGGCCCACCGGCGCCTCGCCGATCAGGGCCTTGGGCGAGCGGAAGCCGGCGTGATGAAGTTGCACCACCGCCACGCTGTCGGCGGCCTTGATGGCGGTCGCCAGCCGGGTCAGGCCGGGCAGGTGGGCGTCCGACCAGATCCCCATCTGGCCGGGGAAACCCTGGCCGATCCGCTGGACGTGGGCCGCGCAGGTCATGGTCAGGCCAAACCCGCCCTGGGCCCTCAGGGTCAGCCAGCGGAACTCGTCCTCGCTCATCGTCCCGTCGGGGTGGCTCTGCAGGTTGGTGAGGGGGGCCAGCATGAAGCGGTTCTTCATCGCCGGGCCATGGGCGAAGCTGAGCGGGGCGAACAGGTCTGCGGTCAAGGTCGTCTCACCCCTAAGGTTTCCACCCTCCCGCGGGCTCGGCGGGAGCGCCGGACCCACCTAGGTGATTGCCGATAAGCTGAGGGCGCGCGATGATCGCGTCAACATCTCGCGGGAGGCGACCATGAACGCAGAACTCATCGAGCAGAGCCTGGAGCTGGCGGCCGAACGCTGCGAGGACCTCACGCCGCTGGTCTATGCCCGCCTGTTCGCCGAGCATCCGCAGATGGAGCCCATGTTCTGGGGCGACACCAACTGGGCGATCCGCGGCGAGATGCTGTCCAAGGTGTTCTCGGCCATCCTCGATTTCATCGGCGAGCGCCTCTACGCCCACACCCTGATCCAGACCGAGGTGATCAACCACGCCGGCTACGACGTGCCCCCCGACGTCTTCCGGGTGTTCTTCGGCACGGTGGCGGCCACCGTCGCCGAAGTGATCGGCGCCGACTGGACCCCGCAGATCGACCAGGCCTGGACCGAGCTGCTGGCGCAGCTGGACTTCTACGTCACCCACCCCAACCAGGCCGAGACCCAAGGGACGCCCATCCCGGCTTGATGTCTTTGTTGTCATTCTTCGCCGCGCCCCTTGCCCTCTCCCCGGAAAATCGCTTCCTGTGCCGCGTCAGAGCGCCACGGTTGATCGGCGCCGATCGGGAGCAGGCTTCGTGAATCAGGGCGCGTCAGGCTCCAGCAGGCTCGGCCTGCCCACCATCCTGGGCTTCTCGCTCTCCAACCTGCCCCTGGGCGCGCTCGCCGTCGCCGTCGCGGTCTATCTGCCGCCCTATTTCGCCAGTCACCTGGGGGTCAGCCTGACGGTGGTGGGCAGCGCCTGGGCCATCGTCCGGCTGCTGGATATCGGGGTCGATCCCGTCCTCGGCCTGATCATGGACCGCACCCGCACCCGGATCGGCCGCTACCGGTTCTGGATGATCATCGGCGCCCCGATCCTGATGCTGGCCACCTACGCCCTGTTCCAGGCGCCGCACGGCATCGGCTCGCTCTATCTGATCGGCTGGCTGCTGGTCTTCTATCTGGGAACCTCGATCCTCGGCCTCGGCCACTCGGCCTGGGGCGCGAACCTGTCGACCGAATACCATGAGCGCTCGCGCCTGTTCGGCGTGGTGGCGGCGCTGGGCGTCATCGGGGCGGTGGTGGTCCTGCTGATCCCCATCGGCGCCAACGCCCTCCACCGCAGCACCGCCGAGATCGTGCCCGACATGGGCTGGTTCATCTTCTGGCTGATCCCGGTCTCCATGGCCTGGATGGTGTTCCGCACGCCTGAGCGCATCGCCCCTGACACCGGCCACCCGCAGTTCCGCCTGCGCGACTACGTGTCCCTGCTGGTGAAGCCCGACCTGCTGCGGCTGTTCCTGGCCCAGATGGCCCTGACGCTGGGCCCGGGCTGGATGAGCGCCCTCTACGTCTTCTTCTTCACCGACAGCCGCGGCTACACCCCGACCCAGGCCTCGGCCCTGCTGCTGGTCTATATCCTGGCCGGCATCGTCGGCGCCCCGCTCACCGCCCTCATGGCGCGACGGCTGTCCAAGCACCGCACCCTGATGGTCACCACCACGGCCTATTCGCTCGGCCTGTGCATGGTGATGGTCCTGCCCAAGGCCAATGTGCCGGCGGCGATCCCGGTGATGTTCTGGTGCGGCTTCATGGCCGCCGGTTTCGACCTGATGATCCGCGCCATGCTGGCCGATGTCGGCGAC
Source organism: Phenylobacterium sp. (assembly GCF_030645195.1). Lineage (GTDB taxonomy): Bacteria > Pseudomonadota > Alphaproteobacteria > Caulobacterales > Caulobacteraceae > Phenylobacterium. The sequence goes on from NZ_JAUSLW010000170.1 coordinate 45,398, forward strand.
GAGGTGCGGCTCGAACAGGGCCAGGAGCGGCTGAGCCTGATCTACGCGCTCAACTCCCTGGCCGCCAAGATCGCCTCGGCCTTCTCCATCGGCCTGACCTTCCCCCTGTTGGCGAGGCTTGGCTACAAGGCCGCCGAGGGGGCGGTGAACACGCCGGCCGCCATCCGCAGCCTGGAATGGGCCTATATCGCCGGCCCCATCATCTTCGTGATGCTGGGGGGCGCCTGTGTCGTCGGCTGGCGCCTGGACGCCGACCGCCACGCCCAGATCCGCCGCGACCTCGACGATCGCGACGCCCAGTACGCCGAGGCGCCCATCATCGAGAGCCTCTCCGCCGAGCCGGCCATTCCGGTCCTGGACGGCAAGGCGGGGTGAGGAGCGCCGGTTCGCGCTTGCGAACCGGATGTGATCGACAATGATTTGTCGATCGCCGCGACGAATGCACGGACCGTAGGTCCGTGCCGGGGGGCGCAGTCGACAACCTTTCGACCCCAGAACAAGAGTCAAAGTTCCCCTCGGCCGGCTTCGCCGACAGCGCCCCCAGGAGGGGCGCATCCATTCTTTCCTTGCGCCTTTTGTGCGCTGCAATATGAGCCTGGGGGGAGCCGGATGCGCCTTCGGCCGCCCAAGGACGCCCGCATGATCCTCAAATCGAAATCCGCCGTCGTCACCGGCTCCACCAGCGGCATCGGCCTGGCCATCGCCCGGGCGCTGGCCGCCGAGGGGGCCAATGTCCTGATCAACGGCTTCGGAACCCCCGAGGCCATCGAGACGGAGCGGGCCGGGATCGAGGCCGAGTTCGGGGTCAGGGCGATCTATTCCCCCGCCGACATGACCAAGCCCGCGGAGATCGCCGCCATGATCGCCCAGGCCGAAGCGGCGTTCGGCGCCGTCGAC
>NZ_JAUSLW010000130.1 GCF_030645195.1 Phenylobacterium sp.
CAGCCCGCCCGGGTCTCCCAGACCATCCGCGGCTGGCACCACGGCCACATCTCGGCCACCCGCACCGAGCGGGGCCGCGAGCTCTTCACCCGCCTGGCCCCGCGCCTGCTGGAGGCCGCCAACGCCACCGGCGCGCCGGACATGGCCTTCCACCGGTTCAGCGACTTCTTCGGCAAGCTGTCCTCCGGCGTGCAGCTCCAGTCCCTGTTCCTGGCCCAGCCCCAGCTCTTCGAGCTCATCGTCCAGGTCATGGCCTACGCGCCGCGCCTGGCCACCACGCTCGCTCGCCGGCCCGCGGCCCTGGACGCCATGCTGGACGGGGACTTCTTTTCCGACATCGCCATCGAGGAGGACCGCCGGGTGATGGCCGCCGCCGTCGCCCAGTCCCAGGGCTTCGAGGGCGCCATGGACGCGGTGCGCCGGGTGCACCGGGAGCAGGCCTTCCGCATCGGGGTGCAGGTGATGAGCGGCACGGCCAGCGCCGAGATCGCCGGCCGCGCCTTCGCCGACCTGGCCGACCTCTGTATCGACACCCTGGCTCCAGTGTCGCTCGCCGAGGCCGAGCGCCTGGGCGGGGCCTTCCCGGGCCAGGTGGCGGTGGTGGCGCTCGGCAAGTGCGGGTCCCGCGAGATGAGCGCCGGCTCGGACCTGGACCTGATGACCCTCTACCGCGCCGACGCCGAGGGCGCCGCCTCGGCGGTCAAGGAGTGGAGCGCCGACGTCTTCTACGGCCGCTTCACCCAGCGCCTGATCGCGGCGCTGTCCACCCCGACGGGGGAGGGGGAGCTCTACGAGGTGGACATGCAGCTGCGGCCCTCCGGCACCAAGGGCCCCGTGGCCGTCAGCTTCGCCGCCTTCCAGGACTATTACGACCGCGAGGCCGAGACCTGGGAGCTGCTGGCCTTGACCCGGGCCCGGGTGGTGTGGGCCACTTCGCCCGCCTTCGCCGAGGCCGCCCAGGCCGCCATCGAGGCCGCCCTGCGCCGCCCTCGCGATGCGAAGAAGACCGCCGCCGAGGTCCGTGAGATGCGCCAACTCCTGGAGCAGGAGCGGCCGCCGAAGGGCGCCTGGGACCTCAAGCTCTCCCCGGGCGGCCTGGTGGACATCGAGTTCGCCGCCCAGTTCCTGCAACTGGTCCACGCCGGCTTCGGCGGGCCCCTGTCCCCCAACACCGCCGAGGCGCTGGAGGCCTGCCTGGCGGCCGAGCTGGCGCCGAAGGGGGCGCTGGCCGACCTCCAGGCCGCCTGGCGCCTGCAGCAGAACCTGACCCAGCTCCTCAAGGTGGCCCTGGCCGACGGGGAGGATCCCAGCGAGGAGCCCAAGGCTTTCAAGGCCCTGCTGGCCCGGGCCGGCGGCGCCCGGGACTTCCGCGCCCTGAAGACCCGCCTGGACAAGGCCCGGACCGCCGCACGTCACGCCTACGACATCATTGTGCAAACTTGAGCGACGGAAATGGGCCCGGGCGCCGTTGAAGGTTTGACGGTCCGCGCCCCGGTCGATCGTCGAAAGGACCCTTCATGAAGCGCCTCGTCATCAGCGCCGCCTTCCTCGCCATGGCGACGTCCGCCCACGCCCAGATGGGCCGCGGGCCCAGTCCCGACCTGGACCACGACGGCAAGGTGACCTTCGCCGAGTTCCGGAAGGCTCAGGCCGACCGCATGCTGGAGCGGCTGGACACCAACAAGGACGGCAAGATCAGCAAGGCCGAGAGCAAGGTCATGGAGGACATGGCCAAACGCTTCGGCGGCGCCGACGGGGCGACCCGCATCGCCCAGATGTGGACGCTCGGCGACACCAACAAGGACAGCCTGCTGTCGCGCGCCGAGCTGGAGGCCGGCTCCAAGCGCCGCTTCGACGCCGCCGACAGCAATCATGATGGCTGGCTCAGCAAGGGCGAACTGCTCACTATGCGCCAGAACCGGGGCCGTGACGGATAGGGCGCTCAGGCCGCCCCCGGGCGAGGTGAGGCTTGGACTCCGATCCGGACGAGGCGTTGCTGGCGGCCGTCGCCCAGGGCGACCCGGCCGCGGTGCGGGCGCTTGCGGCCCGCAAGCTGCCGCGCCTGCTGGCCCTGGCCGGCCGGATGCTGGGGGAGGCCTCCGAGGCCGAGGACGTGGCCCAGGAGGCCATGATCCGAGCCTGGCGCCAGGCGCCGACCTGGAAGCCCGGCGTCGCCCGCTTCGACACCTGGCTGCATCGGGTGACCCTGAACCTCTGCTACGACCGCCTGCGGCGTCGGCGCGAGATCGTCACCGACAGTCCTCCGGAGCAGGCCGACGACGGTCCGGCGCCGGACCGGGGGCTGGAGGCCGCCGACGTGGGCCGCCGGGTGGCCGCGGCCATGGCCGCCCTGCCGGAGCGGCAGCGGGAAGCCGTGGCGCTGTGCCACTATCAGGACCTGACCAATATCGAGGCCGCGGCGATCATGGGGGTCAGTATCGACGCCCTGGAGAGCCTGCTCTCGCGGGGCCGTCGGGCCCTGCGCGCGGCGCTTTCGGATATGATGACGCCATGAGAGGACGGTCATGACCCGCGAACGGTTCCTGGAGCTTGCGGACGCCCACGGCGGCGCCGTCGCCCGCTGGCCCGCCGAGGTGCGCGAGGCGGCCGCGGCCCTGATGGCGGCGGAGCCCGACTTCGCGCGCCGGGCCCTGGAACAGGCCGACCGTCTCGACGCGGTCCTCGACGCCTGGGCGCCGCTGAGCCTCTCCCACGACCTGCGCGAGGCGGTGGTCGCCGCCGCGCCGCGCCCTCGCACGGGCCGCGGCCTGCGGGCCTGGCTGCTGGGCGCCGGGGTCGGGGCGGGGCTGGCCGGCGCCTGCGCCGCGGGCCTGGTCGTCGGGGTGGCCCTGTCGGGAAACCTGGGCGGGCCATCCGATGCGCCCGAGGCGGTCAGCGCGGCGATGACCGGCTATGACGACCTCGCCGACACCATTGAAGGGGCCTGAGGTGAGTCCGCGCGCCCTGACCTTGGCCCTGATCGCCTCGGTGGCCCTGAACCTCTTCGTGATCGGGGCGGTGGTGGGCGGCGTTGTGGTGGGGCACCGGCTGCGCGAAGCCGCGCCCGCCGCGGCCCGTTCGCGCCAGCCGGTGTGGGTCGCCGCCGACACCCTGCCCCCCGAGCATCGCCGCGCCTACCGCGAGATGTTGCGGGGCCACGCCGTGGAGGTGGGCAGTCAGCTTCATCAGGCCCGCCGCGCTCGCCGTGAGGCCTGGGCCGGACTGGCCGCGGACCCCCTGGATGGCCCTGGCGTGGCCAGGCGGTTGTCGCAGGCTCGCGCCCTGGAGATGACCGCCCGTGGCGGACTGGAGGAGCGGATCGTCGACTTCGCGGCCGAGCTGCCGCCGAAGGAGCGGGCGGCTCTGGCGGACGGTCTAGCCCGCAGCGGCCCGGCCGGCGGCCAGCGCGCCCTGCGCCCGCCGCAAGACCGCTAGGCCGCGGCGATCGCGGCGAGCGCCGCGCCGGTCTGGCGGATGGGGAGGGAGAAGCTGACCATGGTGCCCTCGCCAGGCGCGCTCTGCATGTCCAGTGATCCGCCGTGCATCTCCACCAGGGACTTGGTGAGGGCCAGGCCCAGGCCTGTGCCCTGGGTGGTCTTGGAGTGCTGGTTTTCCACCTGTTCGAAGGGCCGGGCCAGGCGGGCCAGGTCGTCTTCGGCGATGCCGATGCCGGTGTCCTGCACGCTGATGCGGATGCGCTCGCCCAGGGGGTCATGGCGGCCCTCGGCGCGCACGGTCACCCGGCCGCCGCGGGGCGTGAACTTGATGGCGTTGGAGAGCAGGTTCAGCAGCACCTGCTTGACCGCGCGATAGTCGGCCTCGATCTCGGGCAGGTGTTGCGGGAAATCGATGCTGAGGGTCAGGCCGGTGGCCTCGGCGCGGTTGCGGACCAGGCGCACGGCGTCCTCGGCCACCTCCTCCAGGGCGATGGGTTCGAACTTCAGGCTCATCTTGCCGGCCTCGATCTTCGACATGTCGAGGATGTCGTTGATGAGCGCCAGCAGGTGCTGGCCCGACGACAGGATGTCCTGCGAATAGCCCTTGTAGCGGGCGTCGCCCAGCGGCCCGAACATCTCCTGGGTCATGATCTCGGAGAAGCCGTTGATGGCGTTGAGCGGGGTGCGCAGCTCGTGGCTCATATTGGCCAGGAACTCGCTCTTGGCCTTGTTGGCCCCCTCGGCGCGGACCTTCTCCATCTCGTACTTGCGGGCCAGTTCGGAGAGCTGCTCCTGGCTGCGTTCCAGGCCCACCACAGCCTTCTGGAGCTGCTCCTCGTTGAGGCGGCGAGCCTCTTCCTGGGTCTTGATGGCGGTGATGTCGGCGGCGCTCATGACGAGGCCCCCTTCGGCGGTGCGGCGCTCGGAGATCTGGATCCAGCGGCCGTCATTGAGCTCGGCCTCGCGCACGCCCTTGCGCCCGTCGGAGCTCTCCATCTCCTGCTTGATGGCCAGCTGGGCGAAGCGGTTGACCTGCTCGCGCGAGGCGCCCGGTTTCAGCAGCCGCGGCTCCAGGGAGAAGAAGGCCCGGTAGTTCTTGTTGCACATCAGCAGGCGGCCGTTGCGGTCCCAGAGGACGAAGGCCTCCGACACGCTCTCGATGGCGTCGCGCAGCCGGTTCTCGGCGGCCTGGGCGCGGGCCTGGGCCATGCGTTCCTCGGTGACGTCCAGGGCCACCCCGATGATCCGCGAATAGCCGTCGCCGTCCTTGCCGCCGAAGGCCTGACCGCGGGCGTCGATCCAGGTGGGCCGCCCGCCCTGCATCGAGGGGACGCGGAACGAGACGTCGAAGCCGCCGTAGACGGCGGCGGTCGAGAGCGCCTGGCGCAGGCGGTCGCGGTGGTCGGCGGAGACGCGCTCCAGCACCTGCTGGCCCTCGACGATGCCGCCGCCGCCCCAGCCGAAGATGGCGCCGGTGACGTCGGACATGAACATCTTGTCGTTGGCGAGATCCCACTCCCAGATCCCGCAGCGGGCGGCCTCGACGGCCAGACGGAAGCGCTGCTCGGAATCGACGAAGGCCTTCTGCGCGTTCTCAACCTTGTTGCTCTGGTTGAGCAGCAGGAGGCCCAGCAGGAAGGCCGCGGCGAGCGGGGTCAGCAGCCAGGCCAGCTGCTCGGTCGAGCTCTGGATCTCCAGGGGCGCGGAACTGGCGCCGGCCAGGGCGTAAAGGGCTCCGCTGAGCGCCGGCCGGGCGGCCAGGTCCAGGGCGGCGCCGTCCGGGCCCTGGGCGCGGCTCAAGCCGCCATCGAGCTTCAGTTCCTCCGGTGAGATCGCGAAGGCGGCGTTGACCGTGTCGGCGGCGGCGACGCCATGGGACGGGCTGGCGGCCAGCACCCGGCCGTCCGGGGTGGCGATCAGTTCGGGTTTGGACCTGGCGAGCCAGGCGCCCAGGCGGGCCGGATCGCCGGCCACCACGATCCAGCGCGGCCCCTTGCTGGTGGAGGCGAGCGCGGCGGCGGCGAGCGCGGGGGTGGTCTGGCTGGTGACGCCGAGCCAGACCTCGCGCTTGGAGGCCTCGGCGCCCTTGGCCAGTTCCTGCCAGTCCAGGCCGCCGGCCGGGCCCGACACCGCCACGACGCCTTCATCGGAGATGACCGCCACGGCCAGGGCCGCGCCGGAGGCGGCGCGCAGACCGCTCTCGGCCGCCGCCATGGGCTGGTCGCCATCCCGCTGCAGGGCTTCGCGGGCCGCCAGCAGGCCGCCGCGCAGGGTGGCGGCCTCGCCGTCCAGGTGGGCGGCGATCGCCTCGGCCCGGCTGGGCAGGGCGGCGTTGGCCACCGTGGTGATCTGAGGTTCGCGCTGGATCCTGGCCACCGCGAAGGCGGTGTAGACCGCCAGCAGCAGCAGGGTTGAAAGGATGGCGATGCGCGCGAAGGTCTGGGTCGGCAGCGGCCGGACGCCGGGCGCGGCGTCGCGCCCCTGAGGCCGACTGGCCTCGGTGTCCTCACCCCCGCGTCTGGCCAACGCCCGCCGCTCCTTCACGCTGAACCGAGTCACCCAAGGTTGGAGTCTAGGCGAGCGGGCCCCGCGCGTCACGAGAGTCATACGGTCACAGAGGTCCGTGCGGACTCTATTTGCGACGGCGGTCCTTGCGGCGCTCGGGACCCTTGTACTTCGGGTCGTCCACCCGTCGCCTGTCGGGGCCGAAATAGCCGGAGTCGGTGCGCACGAAAGGGCGCGGATGGTCGATCACGGCCATGATCCGCTTCATCAGGTCGGAGGGCGTGAAGGGCTTGACGCAGAACTCGTTCACCCCGGCGTCGCGGGCGGCGTAGACCCGCTGGCGGTCGGCGTGGCCGGTCAGCATGATGATCGGGATATAGGGCGCCGGGCTGGACTCATTGGTGCGCAGCCAGCGGGCCAGGGTCACGCCTTCCTCCTCGCCCATCATGTAGTCGAGGATAATGATGTCGATCACGGCTGCGCCCGGCAGGGTGCTGGCCTTCAGCTTGGCCTTGGCCTCGGCGAGGGTCTTGGCCTCCACCACCGCGTCGACGCCGAACCCGCGCAGCATGGTCTTGACCAAATCGATCGCGTGGATGTTGTCATCCACCACCATGAAGTTGATGCGGCTCAGTGAAATGGACATGCAATGGCGGCTTCCCTAGGTCACACCTGTGGGAGCCGGTCTGCGCCAACAATTCCACAAGTCTGATTTTCAACAAGATTCGGCTCAGCGGCAATCGCCGATCTCGGCTTAGTCCGCCAGAGCCTTCGTCGCCAGTTCATAGACGTTCTTCGACAGACCCTCCGTCCCGGCGATGCGCTGGAGTTGCGCCTTCATCAGGTTTCCGAGCTCGGGCCTGTAGCGCCGCCAGCCGCCCAGGGGCTCCACCAGCCGCGCGGCCGTCATCGGGTTGAACCCGTCGACGGCCAGGATGGTGTCGGCCAGGAAGCGGTAGCCCGCGCCGCTGGGATCGTGGAACTGGGCCTGGTTGGCCGCGAAGCTGGAGATCAGGGCCCGCAGCCGGTTGGGGTTCTTCTGGTCGAAAGCGGGGTGGGCGGTCAGGCCCATCACCCGGCCTAGGGCGCCCTCGGTGGGGTCGCGACCCTGCAGGGCGAACCACTTGTCGATCACCAAGGGCTCGGACTTCCAGCGGTCGTAGAAGTCGGCGAGCGCCGCCTCGAAGGCCTCGCCGCCCACCAGCATCAAGGCGTTCAGCCCGCCGATGGCGTCGGTCATGTTGATGGCGGCGCGATAGTGGCCGTCGGCCAGGGTGGCGACCTCCGCGCGCGGGTTGGCGGCCAGCAGCTCCAGGGTGGCGTTGCGCAGGGCCCGGCGCCCGGCGCTGGCGGCGTCGGGGGAGAATTCGCCCAGCTCCTGCAGGCCGATGTGCAGGCGCTTCAGGTCGTCCTCCAGGTGGAGGGCCAGGCGGGTGCGCAGGGCCTCGCGGGCCGCGTGGATGGCGGCCGGATCGGCGGGCCGCATGGCCAGGGCCAGGTCGGCCTCCGAGGGCAGGGCGAGCATCAGGGCCTTGAAGGCCGGATCGGCGGCCTGGTCGGCCAGACCGCGGCCCAAGGCCTCGGCATAGCGTTCCTCGCCCACCTCGTCGGGCTTGCCCAGGGCGCGGCTGGTGATCAGGGCCCGCGCCAGGTCCTGGCCGGCCTCCCAGCGGTTGAACAGGTCCGGGTCGCCGGCCAGCTGGACATAGCGGTCCTTGGGCGCGGCGTCGGTCTCCAGGGTGACGGGGGCCGAGAAGCCGCGCAGGGCCGAGACCACGGGCTCGGAGTCCACGCCGGTCAGGGTCACGCTGGTCGCAGCGCCGTTCAGCACCACGACGGTTTCGTCCAGGGCGGTCCCGTCGCGCAGGAAGGCCTGGGTGCGGCCGTCGCTGTCCAGCAGGCCCAGGCGCACCGGGGTCGGCAGGGGCCGCTTGGTGGGCTGGCCCGGGGTCGGGGCGGTTTCCTGCGTCAGGTCGAGCTTCAGGGTGCGGGCGTCGGGGTCGTAGCTGTGGCTCAGGGTCACCTTCGGGGTGCCGGCCTGCTCGTACCAGGCGAAGAACTCGGTCAGGTCCTCGCCGGTGACGTCGGCGAAGCAGCGGATGAACTCCTCAACCGTCGTGGCGTGACCGTCCCAGCGGTCGAAATAAAGATCCATGCCCTCCCGGAACTTCTCGTCCCCGATCAGGGTCTTGAGCATCCTGATGACCTCGGCGCCCTTTTCGTAGATGGTCGCGGTGTAGAAGTTGTCGATCTTCAGATAGCTGCCGGGGCGGACCGGATGGGCCAGAGGTCCCTGGTCCTCCGAGAACTGCCGGGCCCGCAGGGTCTTCACGTCCTTGATCCGCTGGACGGCGGCGCCGCGCATGTCGGCCGAGAAGCTCTGGTCGCGGAAGACCGTCAGGACCTCCTTAAGGAACAGTTGAAACCAGTCGCGGCAGGTGATGCGGTCGCCGGTCCAGTTGTGGAAGTACTCGTGGGCCACCACGCTCTCGATGCGCTCATAGTCGAGGTCGGTGGCGGTCTTCTCGTCGGCCAGCAGCAGGGACGAGTTGAAGATGTTCAACCCCTTGTTCTCCATGGCCCCGAAGTTGAAGTCGCGGACGGCGACGATCATGAACAGGTCCAGGTCGTATTCGCGGCCGAAGACCTCCTCGTCCCACTTCATTGCGCGCTTGAGGGAGTCCATGGCGTAGGCGGCGCGATCGGACATGCCGGGATCGACATAGATCTTCAGATCGACCGTGCGGCCGCTCATGGTCACCAGCGTGTCGGCCAGTTCATCCAGCTCTCCGGCCACCAGGGCGAACAGATAGGCGGGCTTGGGGAAGGGGTCGTTCCAGACGGCGTAGTGGCGGCCGCCCGTCATGGTCCCGGACTCCATCAGGTTGCCGTTGGAGAGCAGGCGGTGGAAGGCCTTGTCGGCCTCGATGCGCACGGTGAAGCGCGACAGCACGTCGGGCCGGTCGGGGAACCAGGTGATCTTGCGGAAGCCTTCGGCCTCGCACTGGGTGCAGAATCGGCCGCCGGACATGTAGAGGCCGTCCAGGGCCTTGTTGGCCTCCGGGTCGATCTCGACCTCGGTCTCCAGGACGAAGCTGTCGGGGACGTTGGGAACTGTCAGATATTCGGCGTCGATGGTGCGCTCGGCCTCGCCCAGAACCTTGCCGTCCACGGCCACCGAGATCGGCTTCAGCCGCTCTCCGTTCAGCACCAAGGGCTCGGCGTGCTGGCCGTTGCGGGTGATGGACAGGCGCGCCTTCACTCGGGTGGCGTTGGGGGCCAGGTCGAAGACCAGCTCGGTCGTGTCGATCCGGAAGGCGGGCGGGCGGTAGTCGGTGAGCCGGATGGGCTGGGGAGTCTCTGTGCGCATCTGCAAGGATTTAGGCCATCCGGGCCGCCAGGGCGAGCGCCGCGGCTGCGAAAGTCGCCACGATGGCCGTGTCGCCCGCGCCACGCGCAAACTCTGTCAAACGGTTGTTTGAGTTTTGTCAAAGCTGCGCTTGCCGGATAGCGCGATGTCCCCGCCAGCACGGCGCTCCCTCCGTGCCTTGAGGGGAAAAGAAGATGAAAGTTTCCACCTACGCCCTGGCCCTTGGCGCTGCGCTCGCCCTGGCCGGGACCGCCCAGGCCCAGGACTTCCAGGTCAAGGAAAAGGGCCTGCTGATGCTGAACGTCCGCGCCACGGACGTCTCGCCCACCGCCGACGACGCCATCACCACCGCGGCCGGCGCGGCCACCGGCCTGCATGTCGACGTCAAGGACGACATCAAGCCGACCATCGGCCTGAGCTACTTCCTCACCGACCATGTGGCCGTCGAGGTCATCGCCGGGACGACCCAGCACGCCATCAAGGCTCAGGGCACGGGGGTCGACGTGACCGTCCACAAGACCTGGGTCCTGCCGCCCATCGTCTCGCTGCAGTATCATTTCGCGCCGACCTCCAAGGTCAGCCCCTATGTGGGCGCGGGGGTGAACTACATGCTGTTCTACAACGGCAAGGATCAGAACGGCTTCACGGTGGAGCTCGACGACGGTTTCGGCTACGCCCTGCAGGCTGGCGTCGATGTCGCGGTCCAGGGGCCGTGGAGCGCCAATCTGGACGTCAAGAAGGTGTTCTTCGAGACCGACGCCAAGATCAATGGCGGCGCCCTGAAGTCCAAGGTCAAGCTCGACCCCTGGGTGATCTCGGCGGGCTTCGGCTATAAGTTCTAGCGGTTACTCCGCCGCGTGGGTGGCCGGTTCCGACATCGGTTCATCCACGCCGGCGGGGATTTCCTTGAGGAACTGATCCACCTTCACGGCCTGCTCGGCCAGCAGTTGGAGTTCGGGCGGCGCGCCCGGGGTTTCCTCGATCATCGACATCAGGCGCCGCGCGATGGAGAGCAGGCGGGGGGCCGAGGCGATTAGCCGGGCCTGGAACTCGATCTTGTGCGGATCGCGGTCGTACTCGGCGCCGGGCGTGCGCCAGCCGCCCCAGTCGTTGGCGTCGGTGACCACCACCGGATAGCTTCCTGGGTAAGGGTGGTGCCGGACGCTCTCCTGCGTCTGCCACTTGTTGCGGGCCCGCAGCAGCCGCCAGTGGGCGCCGTCCTCGGCCAGGACGTCGTCGGTATCCTGCTCGGGCCTCAGTTCATGGGCCTGGAAGTCGCGGCCTAGGCCGACGTCGTAGGTCACCCTGACAGGTTCGTCGAAGCCACGGGCCCAGACCGGCACCAACTTCTCGACAATGGCCCACGCGCCGACGCTCTCGACCCAGACTCGCTGGTTCTTCTGAAATATCGCCTTGGCCATGACGCGCCCTTCGGACCTGCTCGCAGGCGCGCATAAGAGCCTGAAATCCTTGACGCGAGGTCAATCTTTCCTCTCGGCCAGAGGCGCGTATGTTGACGCGCGAGGAAACTTCAACCGGCCAGAACTGGCGGATGGGCGAACATGAATTTCGATTTTTCGGACGACCAAAAGTTCCTGAAGGGCGAGGCGCGCAAGTTCCTCGAGGCCAACTGCCCCACCAGCCGCGCCCGGGGCGTGCTGGAGGACGCCGCCCAGGGCTATGACCAGGCGCTGTGGAAATCCGTCGCCGGCCAGGGCTGGCTGGGCGCGGCGATCCCTGAGGAATTTGGCGGCCTGGGCCTGGGTCACCTGGAACTCTGCGTGATCGCCGAGGAGCTGGGTCGCGCCGTCGCGCCGATCCCCTTCGCCTCCACGGTCTATTTCCTGGCCGAGGCCATCATGCTGGCGGGCGACGAGGCGCAGAAGGCCGACCTCCTGCCCAAGATCGCCGCCGGCGAGATCATCGGCGCCATCGCCACCTCCGAAGGCCCGGGCGCCACCACAGCGGCGACCCTGCAGTCCGCCGTCACCGACGGCAAGCTGACGGGGGTGAAGATCCCGGTCACCGACGGCGACATCGCCGACGTGGCCCTGGTCCTGGCCAAGGAGGGCGGCAAGCCCGGCCTCTTCCTGGTGGACCTGGCCGGGGCGGGCGTCACCCGCGAGGCGGTCAAGACCCTGGACCCCACCCGCGACGCCGCGAGGCTGACCTTCAAGGACGCGCCGGCCCACCGGGTCGGCAAGGCCGGCGAGGGCATGGAGCTGGTGGAGCAGATCTTCGACCGCGCCGCGGTGCTGCTGTCCTTCGAACAGTGCGGCGGCGCCGACCGCTGCCTGGAGATGGCCAAGGAATACGCCCTCGAGCGCTACGCCTTCGGCCGCGTCATCGCCTCCTACCAGGCCATCAAGCACAAGCTGGCCGACATGTACGTCAAGAACGAGCTGGCCCGCTCCAACGCCTACTACGGAGCCTGGGCGCTCAATACGAACGCGCCGGAGCTGCCGGTGGCCGCCAGCGCCGCCCGCATCGCGGCGTCGGAAGCCTACTGGTTCGCGTCCAAGGAAAACATCCAGACCCACGGCGGCATCGGCTTCACCTGGGAGATGGATTGCCACCTGTTCTACCGCCGCTCGCGTCAGCTCAGCCTGGTGGCCGGCGCGCCCCGGGTCTGGAAGGAACGCCTCGTCAGCCACCTCGAACGCCGCAACGCGGCGGCCGCCTAAGGGAATTTGGTCATGGATTTCAACGACAGCCCCGAAGAAGCCGCCTATCGCCAGCAGGTCCGAGAGTGGCTTGAAGCCAACGCCCCCAAGGCCCGCGTCGGCGGTGACCCCGAGGGTGGCGACGGCATGGCCGCCTCCAAGGCCTGGCAGGCCAAGAAGGCCGCCGCCGGCTACGCCTGCATTACCTGGCCCAAGGAATGGGGCGGGCAGGGGGGCACCCCCGTCCAGAACGTGATCTTCAGCCAGGAGGAGGCCAAGCACCCCATCCCCGGCAATCCGTTCCAGATCGGCCTGGGCATGTGCGTGCCGACGGTGATGACCTTCGCCGACGAGGAGACCAAGAAGCGCTTCGTCGGTCCCGCCCTGCGCGGCGAGGAGATCTGGAGCCAGCTGTTCTCCGAACCCTCCGGCGGCTCGGACGTCGCGGGCGCTCGCACCAAGGCCGAGCGCGCGCCGGACGGCTCCGGCGATTGGATCATTAACGGCCAAAAGGTGTGGACGACGGGCGCCCAGTTCTCGGACTTCGGGATCGTCATCACCCGCACCAGCCTGGACAAGCCCAAGCACAAGGGCCTGACCATGTTCTGGGTGGACATGAAGGACCCCGGCGTCGAGGTGAAGCCGATCCATCAGATGTCCGGCGGGTCGGGGTTCAACGAGGTGTTCTTCACCGACGTGCGGGTCAAGGACAGCCAGAGGCTCGGGGCAGTGGACGAGGGCTGGAAGGTCAGCCTGGTGACCCTGATGAACGAGCGGCTGGCGGTGGGCGGTCAGACCGGCGCCGGCTGGCAGCAGTTCATGGAGGCCGCCCGCAATACGCCGGGCCTCGACGGCGGCTCGGCCTTGAAGGACGGCGCCCTGCGCGAGAAGCTGGCCGACTGGTACGTCCAGGCCGAGGGTCTGAAACATACGCGCAACCGGACCATGACCGCCCTGTCGCGGGGGCAGACCCCGGGGCCGGAGAGCTCGATCGGCAAGATTATCTCGGCCGTGCAGATGCAGGAGCTGGGCAACACGGCCATCGAGATGCTGGACCAGTACGGGATCATCGACGATCCGGAGCTGGCCTCGCTGGGCGGCGCGTTCCACTTCTCGCTGATGTTCGGTCCGGGCCTGCGGATCGCCGGCGGCACCGACGAGATCCTGCGCAACATCATCGCCGAGCGGGTCCTGGGCCTGCCCGGCGACATCCGGGTCGACAAGGACGTGCCCTTCAAGGACATGCCCACCGGCCGCTAAGCGGAGCTAGGCGCGCCAGGCCATAGGCTGAGGCGCGGCCGAGTTCATCACCAGTTCGCCATAGAGGCGGGTCAGACCCTCGAAGGTCCGGTCCCAGCTGTGACGAAGCTCGGCCCTGGCGCGGGCCGCGGCCGACAGGGCGCCGAGGTCGCGGGCGAACAGGGCCTCGATGGCCTCGGCGAGGCCTGCCGGGTCGACGGCTTGGGCCAACTGGCCCACCTCGTTGTCGATCAGCTCGGCGACTCCGCCACGGGAGGGGCCCACCACCGGGAGGCCGGCGGCGAGCGCCTCCAGCACCACCAGGCCGAAGGGCTCGTTCTCGTTGGCGTGGACGCAGGCGTCGCAGCTGGCGATGAGGGTGGCCAGGGCCATGGGATCGGACTCGTAGTCCAGGGCGATGACGCGGGGCGAGATGCGCACGTCCTTGCCGGCCCCCACCAGGACCAGGTGATAGGGCTCGCCCAGCCGCTCCACGGCGCAGACGATGGAGTCGATGTTCTTTTCCCGCGCGGGGCGGCCGGCGAAGACCAGGATGCGGGCGTTCCAGGGTAGGCCCAGGCGCTTGCGCAGGGCGGCGGGATTGGCGCGGCCGGGATGGAAGAGGTTGGTATCGACTCCCAGCATCTGGACACTCACCTTTTCCACGCCGGCCTCGGCCAGACGCAGGGCCATGTGACGGCTGGGGGCCACCACGCGGTCGAAGCGATGATAGACCTCGGCCCAGCGCTTCTTGGCCGGCGCCTCGGCCCATTCGCCGAAGTGCAGGGCCGCCAGGGCCGCGGCGTCGGTATGGCAGAAACCCACCACCGGGACCCCCAGCAGCTCGCCGGTGTCCAGGGCCGCGTGGCCGGGGACGAAGATGTCGCCGGCCTCGATGATGTCGGGCTCCAGCATGCGCAGCACCGTCTCCCACTTGTCGGCGCGGGCGGGCATCCGATAGCCGTCGCCGAAGGGCAGGCGGGCGGCGGCCACGGTCACCACCCCCGGCTCGGAGAGACCGGTGGTGGGGCCCGGGGTCACCAGAGTGTGGCGAATGTCGGGGCGGCGCCGGGCCAGCCAAGCCTGCTTGGCGTTGAGGTAACGCTTCACCCCGCCGGAGCGCGGCGCATACATCATGGTGGTGTCGATCAGGTGGAAGCCCACCCGCCCCGGCGCACCGAAGTAGGGGGCTTCCGCCGGGTCGAGGCGGATCAGGTTGTCCTGGTCCGAAGCGGTGGCGTCAAACACGCGAGGGCCTTCCAGCTCGTGGGGTCTGTGTTCAGGCAACGAACGGCGTGGCCGTTTCGTTGCGGTCATCCTGATGCCTCCCGCGCACGACGGAGATGATCCCGGTCTAGTTTCCCGATTCGTTGACAGTTCTTGTCTCGCCCGCCGCACGGGTGAGTTGGACGAATTCCGCTCTCAGACCGAAGGGGTCGGAGCCCCGCGCGCCCTGGGCCAGGTCGGTCACGGCCTTCCAGCCGAAGGCCGGCGAGATCCAGGGATCGCCCCGCAGCTTCTGGCCGAACCCCGCCACCGCCAGGGCCCAGCGGGTGGCCTCCGGCGCCTGGTCGACCCGGCCGTAGGTGTCGGCGGGCCCGATGGGCCGCTCGATCAGCCGGGAGGTCGCGCCGCCCGGCAGCTTGTAGCGGACCTTGAGGAAGGCCAGTTCGCCGGTGACGGCCGGGGCGCGGGCGAGCGGCGCGCCGTAGCGCAGCGGATCGCTGGAGGGGCGGGCGCCCACCGGGGTCACCTCGTACAGGGCGGTGACCGAGGTTCCCGATCCCACCTCCCCGGCGTCCACGCGATCGTTGTTGAAGTCCTCGCGGTTCAGCAGCCGGGTCTCGTAGCCGATCAGCCGATACTCGCTGACCGCCTTGGGATTGAACTCCACCTGGATCTTCACGTCGTCGGCGATGGGGAAGAGGGAGCCGGAGAAGTCGTCTCGGAAGGTCTTCCGGGCCTCGTTAAGGGTGTCGATATAACCCGCCGTCCCGTTACCGTTCTGGGCCAGGGCCTGCATCAGGGTGTCGTTGTAGTTGCCCTCGCCCAGGCCGTAGACGGAGAGATAGACTCCGGTCTGGCGCTTGGCGGCGACGAAGTCGGTGAGCTTGGCGGGGTCGGCGACGCCGACATTGAAGTCGCCGTCGGTCATCAGGATCACCCGGTTGACCGCCTTGGGATCGAAGTTCTGCACCGCCAGGTCGTAGGCCAGCGCCAGGCCCTGGCCGCCGGCCGTGGAGCCGCCGGATTCCAGGGCGCCGAGGGCGCAGCGCATCTTCAGCTTGTCGCGCCCGCTGGTGGGGGCGAGCACCGCGCCCGCCGATCCGGCATAGGCCACCATGGCGACGCGGTCCTGGGGCCGCAGCTGATCCACCAGCAGGTTCAGCGCCTTGCGGGCCAGGGGCAGCTTGTTCTCGTCGGACATCGAGCCGGAGGTGTCGATGAGGAACACCAGGTTGAGCGGCGGCTGCTGGCTGCGAGGGATGTCATAGCCCTGCAGGCCGATATGGACGATCTGCCGGTCGGACGACCAGGGCGACGGAGTCACCGCCACGAAGGGCTTGAAGGGGACCTGCGGGTCGGTGGGCTTGGCGTAGCCATAGTCGAAATAGTTGATCAGCTCCTCGACCCGCACCGCGTCACGGGGCGGGCTCTGGCCGTCGTTCAGGAAGCGCCGGACATTGGCGTAGGCGGCGGTGTCCACGTCCACCGAGAAGGTGGAGACCGGCTCCTGCGCCGTCTGCTTGATCGGGTTGGCCTGGGCGTGGGGGTAGCGTTCGGTGTTGACGTCCCCCGCCACCGGACCGGGGCGGTAGGAACCGCTGACCGCCATCTCCTGCATCGGCGCCATCTTGGCGGCGGGAGCGTAGGGCTGGACCGAGGGCATTGGCGGCGGGGCGGGCGGCGGCGGGCCGGCCATGGAGGGGGCGGGATACATCATCCGGCCGCCCCGGCGCCGGCCGTCCCCGCGGCCATCGCCTCTGGGGAAGCCCAGGGCCTCGCAGGCGGCGGGCGTCGGAACGCCGTCGCGAATCGCCGGGGCGGCCATGGGCGCCGCCGGCGCTGAGCCGGCTGCCACAACTGTAAGCAAGCATAGGGAGACGTGACTTAAGTTCCGTACAGCGGCCATCGTTCTCAGCGCTCCGAATAAGTCCCTCAAAGCGAAGCTTGGCGCGCCATCTGAGGCGAAAACGCGTCCAACAAGGGGCTTGGGCGCGGCGCCGTTGTTCACTCGCCCGATAGGTGAATCTGACGTGTCTTAATCTTCACCGTCCCAAGCTTGACAGGGGGGAGGGGCAAGACGCTAGTGAGCGGTTCAAGTATGGTTAACGCTTAAGGGGGAGCACATGGCCATTTTCCATGAAGCAGCCCTCGGCGTGCGTGACATGGCGCGGAGAGGTCTGACCTTGGCGGTCATGGCCGCCATCATTCCGCTCACCGGCGGCTGCGAGCCCAAGGGCGGTCCTGGCGGCGCCGCCGGGCGCGTCGCCGTGGGTGGCCCGGCCTGTCCCCGCCCCCAGGCGGCGATCGGCGTGCAGCCGCAGTTCAACGCCCAGGAACAGGAAGTCCGCGCCCTGAGGCGACAGGGCTTCCAGGGCGATTTCTTCGCCCAGATCGATCTCGCCCGGCGCTATTCCGGCCGCGACGCCCAGGAGAAGAACCTCGCCGATCCGGTGGAATCGGCGGTCTGGTACGAGCTGGCCCTGTCCAATCCCGACGGCTACGCCCCCATCGTCGCGGGCGTCGACCCCAAGAAGGGCAACCGCGGCGGGCCCGGCTCCAAGCTGAACGACTGCCGCGCGGCCGAGCGGCGGGGCGCCTATCTTTCCCTCGATCGCCTGCTGGATCGCATGAGCTCCGACGAGCGCCAGCAGGTGCGCGACCGGGTGATCTATGTGCTGTCCAGCCAGGGCGCCCCGGGCTTCCGCACCCTGGCGCGGCTGCACGACGTGTCCTTCGGCCCGTTCGGCGATCCCTCCGACGGCTCGCCCATCGACCCGCGCGACCTGGCCAAGGTCAAGCCGCCCGCCGCGGCCACCCTGTTCACCCGCAACGACGTCGACGTCTATCTCTACAACTACCTGGCCGCCCAGGGCGGGGACGTCGCCGGCTATGTGATGTTGAAGGACTTCGAGCGGTCCTCTCCCGAGCGCGCTTCCCTCGGCTCCGACGCCGAGGCCAAGGCCCGCCGCTGGGTGCCGCCCTACGAGTTCTATCCGCCCCAGGCGCCTGATTCAGGCGTGCCCCACTCCGACGAGACCGCGACCATGGGCGAGGCCGAGGGCCTGGCCGTCACCCGCATCGACGAGCTGCCCTTCCAGCACATCGCCGCCGCGCTGGCCTATCTGCGGGTGATCCCGCAGCCGGTGACCGCGCAGAGCCAGCTCTCGCCTGGGGACATCCAGACCTTCCAGGCCATGATCGGCCGCCCCGCCACCGGGGTGTTCGCGCCGCTGGAGAAGGTCCGGGCCATCCAGTACGCGGCGGTGAACGGGTCCTCCCGCGCCCAACTGGCTCTGGCGGTGATGTATGCCGAGGGCGTGGGCGTCCCGCGGGACTATGCGCGGGCTTTCCACTGGTTCGCCGAGGCCGACAAGCAGGGCAGTCCCGAGGCCAAGTACGCCATGTCCACCTACTTCTCGCTCGGGGTCTCCGGCGTCGCCGACCAGGACAAGGCCTCGGCCGTCGTCTACCAGATCGATGGCGCGCTCTCCGGCTTCAAGCCCTCCGCCCAGCGTCTGCGCGAGGTCCTGGCCCAGGTGGCCCGCGCCCCCAGCCGACCCACAGAAGGAAGCTACCGGTGATCGCACACGCCCTGCGCCGGCTGGCGGGCCTTGGCGCCGCCGTGGCCGGAGCCGTCCTGTCCCTGAGCGTGGCGGGCCAGGCCCAGGCCATGCCCGACGCCAAGGTGGATCAGCAGATCCGTCCGAACTTCGGCATCCTGCTGGCGCCGCCCCTGCGCCATCCCTACCGGCCGGCGGCCTGGAAGCCGCGGCGCGGCGGGCCGGGCTACGACTATTACGGGCCCCGCGGCCAGCGGCGGCCGCTCTATCTGGACTCCATCACCGTCGACTGCGGCGATACGCGGTCCGGCGGCGCGCCCCTGGCCGACGCCATCTACAACCTGGCCGACAACGGCGTGCTCTACATCCGCTCGCGCGGCGGGGTTTGCCGCGAGACCCTGGAGATCGACCACCCGGTGATCATCGCCGGGGAGGGCGTCCCGGCCTTCGGCGGCGCGGGCGCGGGAGTCGCCAAGTTGAGCCCGCCGAACGGCATGCCCTGCATCCGCATCGCGCCGGGCGTGAAGGGCGTGGAGATCCGCGACCTGGTGATCGAGGCCGGCCAGGGCGGACGCAGCGCCTGCATCGAGGCCCAGGACGCCGACGTGGCCCTGATCCGCTCCTCCCTGCGCTACCAGGGGGACGCCTCGGCGATCTTCGTCCAGGGCGGCAGCCTGATCGTCCGCAACAGCGTCATCGACGCCCGCACCAACGACGCCGCGGTGGTGGCGGACGGGGCCCTGGTGGATTTCCAGCAGTCCAGGGTCACCGCCGACGTGCGCGGTCTCGACATCACCCCGGCCCCCGGCCAGAGCCGCCTGGTCCAGGTGGGGATCATCGCGCCGGGCCCCGGCCTGCCGGGCTCCACGGCGGTGACCGTGCGCGACCAGCGCAGCGGCGCCGGCAGCCTGCTGATCGCCAACAGCGTCATCAAGAACTGGATCACCGGGGTCTATGTCGACCGCGGAGCCCAGGTGGAGCTGGTCCACAACCGCATCCTCAAGGTCCGTCGCGGCGTGCTGTCGGACTATGGTCAGGTGCGGGTGCGCCAGAACGCCATCGCCGCCGACGACTACGGCGCCTACTTCGCCGGCGGCCGGCCGGAGGTGGCCCATAACCGCTTCATCGGCGCCGGCATGGACTATGAGCGCGGCGTCGATCCGATCACCGAACCCAACTACGTCTACTCCCCCCAGGGCTGCGGCTACCGCATGCCCCCCGGGAGCTATTGCCGGCCGATGTCGGAGATGCCCCGGGCGATCATGGACGAGAGCGGCTTCGACGCCTCGGGCCGCTACGGCTGGGAAGTCGATGGCTATGAGCGGGGCTACCTCCGCGACGGCGCGCCCCAGCCGCGGTCCCATGTGCCACCGCCACCGCCCCGCCGGCCGGTCTTCCGCCGCAAGCCGCCGCCGTCGCCGCCGGCCTATCCGCAAGGGTCCGGGAGCTATTCGGGCGGTCCCCCGCCCATGGTCGGCGCGCCGAGCTACTAGGGCTTGTCGAAGGCTGGTGAGCCGTTGACCGTGGCCGGGAAGGTCGGGGCGCGGCGGACCTGGATCGCCTGTTCGAAGGCGTGGCCCAGGGACAAGAGGCGGGCCTCCGACCAGGCCGTGCCGATGAAGGACAGCCCCACCGGCAGGCCCTCGACATAGCCCATGGGGACGGTGAGGTGGGGATAGCCCGCCACCGCCGGAAGCTCCGACGGCGAGCCCAGCCAGCGACCGCCGTTCACCCGGTCCACCACAGAGGCCGGCCCGCCGCTTTCGGCCACCAGAGCCTCCACCTTGGCCTCGGCCAACATGCGGTCGATGCCCTCGGGCCCGGCCAGCCGGCGGGCCGAGGCCCTGGCGGTGAGATAGGCTGGGTCGTCCAGGTCGGGGGAGGCCTGGGCTTCCTTGAAGGTCTCCTGACCGAACAGGACGGTCTCCCGCGGCTCCAGGTCGTTGAAGGCGATGAGGTCGGCCAGGGTGCGGGTCTTCACCTGGTCGGGGGAGGTCGAGGCCAGATAGGCGTTGATCCCGGCCTTGAACTCCACCCGCAGGATCAGGTCCTCCAGGGCGCTGACCTGGCTGACGTCGGGGGGCGTCACCTCCACAAGGGTCGCTCCGGCGGCCTTCAGGGCGGCCAGGGCCTGGTCGAACACGGCGTCGGTCTGGGGCGAGCGGCCGGCGGTGACGCGCAGCACCCCGATGCGGGCGCCCTTCAGGGCGGCGGGGTCCAGGGCCTTCAGATAGTCGGTCCTGCGCTGGTCGGCCTCGAGGGTGGCCGGATCGGCGGGATCGGAGCCGGCCAGGACGGTGAGCAGGGCCGCGGCGTCGGCGACATTGCGGGTCATCGGCCCGGCGGTGTCCTGGCTGGCGGAGATCGGCACGATGTGGGTGCGGGAGATCAGGCCCACCGTGGGCTTGAGCCCCACGATCCCGTTCATGGCGGCCGGACAGGTGATGGAGCCGTCGGTCTCGGTGCCGATGGCGGCGAAGGCCAGGCCCGCGGCCACCGCGGCGCCCGATCCGGCGCTGGAGCCGCAGGCGCTGCGATCCAGGGCGTAGGGGTTGCGCACCAGGCCGCCCATGGCGCTCCAGCCGCTGATGGAGCGGGAGGAGCGGTAATTGGCCCATTCCGACAGGTTGGCCTTGCCCAGGACCACCACCCCGGCCTCGGTGAGCCGTCGCACCAGGGGCGCGTCGCGTCCGGTGACATTGTCCTTCAACGCCAGGGAGCCGGCGGTGGTGGCCGTGCCGTCGGCGGACTCGATATTGTCCTTCAGCAGGATCGGCAGGCCGTGCAGCGGCCCGCGGACCTTGCCGGCCTTGCGCTCTGCGTCCAGCGCCCGCGCGTCGGTCACGGCGTGGGGATTGAGCGCGATGATGCTGTTGAGTTTCGGACCCTTGCGGTCGAGGGCCTCGATGCGGGCCAGATAGGCCCGGGTCAGGCTCTCCGAGGTGGCTGTCCCCGTCGCCTGGGCGTGGCCGAGAACCTGCAGGCCGCCAAGGGCCGGGTCCTCCGCCGCCCGGGCCGCGCCCGCGCTCACCGCCAAACCCGCCATCAGTCCCACCATCCGCCGCATGCCGCTCCCCTGGTTGGATCCATTGGAGGGCGCCGTCCGGGTCTTGACCAGACATGACGAGGGCCGCGCCCCTCGGGGGCGCGGCCCTGCCTATTTGTTCCACCCACGGGGGGGAGGGGAGGATGGAACCTGACGGGTCAGGTAGGAAATCCGATCAGTTCTTCAAGGCGTTGCGGGCGGCGTCCTTCAGGTCGCCGACGCCCTTCTGAATCTTGCCGACGGTCTTTTCCGCCGCGCCCTCGGCCTCCAGGCGCTCGTCGCCCGTCAGCTTGCCGGCGGCTTCCTTGATCGAACCCGAGGCGTCCTTGGCGGCGCCCTTGATGGTGTCCTTGTGCATGACGGTCTCCTTGGCGGGGGGGCGGGGATAGGGTCGCCCTTCGCCTTCTCTACGCGCAGGCGCGCCGGTTCGTTCCGTCAGGTCTTGTCAGCTTTTCAGGTCTCAGCCCTGCCGGGCGGAGCCATGAGGCCCCGGCGCCGTTGCGTCCGACGTCCCCGACCGCTATCTCCGCACCCGAATTCCCCTCTTTCGAAGAGCGAGCGCGGACGCCCCATGGCGCAGCAGTACATTTATCAGATGCAGGGCCTGACCAAGGCCTATCCCGGCGGCAAGAAGGTGTTCGAGAACATCTGGCTGTCCTTCTATTCCGACGCCAAGATCGGCGTGGTCGGGGTCAACGGCTCGGGCAAGTCCACGCTGCTGAAGATCATCGCCGGGGTGGACACCGAGTTCAACGGCGAGGCCAAGGCCGCCGATGGCGTGAAGATGGGCTACCTGGAGCAGGAGCCGCACCTCGACGAGCAGCTCAATGTCTGGGGCAACATCATCTCGTGGTGCGAAGAGAAGAAGATCTTCGACCGCTACAACGAGGTCGCCACCAAGCTGGGGGAGGACTACTCCGACGAACTCATGGAGGAGATGACCGCCCTCCAGGAGAAGATCGACGCCGCCGACATCTGGGACATCGATTCCAAGATCGAGATGGCCGCCGACGCCCTGCGCTGCCCGCCCAACGACTGGTCGGTGGACAACCTGTCGGGCGGTGAGAAGCGCCGCATCGCGCTCGCCCGCCTGCTGCTCTCCAAGCCCGACATGCTGCTGCTGGACGAACCCACCAACCACCTGGACGCCGAGTCCGTGGCCTGGCTGCAGCACCACCTGGAGGCCTTCCCGGGCTGCGTCATCCTGGTGACCCACGACCGCTACTTCCTGGACCAGGTGACCAAGTGGACGCTGGAGCTCGATCGCGGC
>NZ_JAUSLW010000175.1 GCF_030645195.1 Phenylobacterium sp.
TCGCTCTCCGGGGCGATCTGCACGGCCTGGCCGATGCGCACGAAGGGCAGGGCGCCCTCGGCGATCTCGGCGCGGACGATGTGCGGGGCCTCGGGCTCCAGGTCGAACATGGTCGAGACGTTCAGGGTCGAGGCGCCGGCGCCGGGATTGGCGTAGCGCCGGGCGA
The DNA here is from genome assembly GCF_030645195.1 of Phenylobacterium sp. Taxonomy (GTDB): domain Bacteria; phylum Pseudomonadota; class Alphaproteobacteria; order Caulobacterales; family Caulobacteraceae; genus Phenylobacterium. The sequence continues at coordinate 167 of NZ_JAUSLW010000175.1, forward strand.
TGCGGCCGTCGGCCGGCGCGCGCACGATGGCCAGTTCCTGGTTGTAGCGGGCCTGGGCCAGGTTGGCCTCGGCCGTGGCGATGGCCGCGCGCTGGGCTTCCAGGGTGGCCTGCGCCTCGTTGATCTTGTCCTGGGCCTGGTCGAGTCGCTGGCCGGCCACGAAGTTGGTGGCCACCAGCCCCTGCAGCCGGGCGCGCTCGCGCTGGGCGGTGGTGAGCTGCACCTGCGTCATCGCCAGCTGGGCGCGGGCCTGGCGCACGGCGGCGGCGGCCTCGGCGGCGGCCAGGCGCGGCTCGTCGTCCTCCTGGCGGGCCAGGACCTGGCCCTTGGCGACCCGGTCGCCCTCCTTGACCAGCACCTCGCGCACGATGCCGGCGCGCCGCGCGGCCACCTGGATCATGCCGCCCTCGACGTCGGCCTTGCCGTTGGCGATGGCCACATAGGGGCTCTTGGGCGCCTTGGCGGCGGCGACCTTGGCGGCCTCGGCCTTCTGGGCCTTGGCCTTGCCGCTCATCATCAGCCCCCCGCCCACGGCGAGCGCGATGACGAGGACGACGAGCCAGACGACGTGGCGGCGGAGGAAGGCGAACATGGTTAGGCTCCGATGAGCTCGGGGGTCCGGGTGGGGGCCGGCGTCGTGCGCCGGTCGTCCAGGATGGTCCCGTCTTCGATATGGATGATGCGGTCGGCATAGGCCTCCAGCCGCGGATCGTGGGTGACGCAGATCACCGCCGCCCCATGGCTCTTGGCGGCCCGCTGCAGCAGCTGGATGACCACCTGGCCGTTCTCGCCGTCCAGCGCGCTGGTGGGTTCGTCGGCGAACAGCAGGTGCGGCTCCTTGGCGAGCGCGCGGGCGATGGCCACCCGCTGTTTCTCGCCGCCCGACAGCTCGGAGGGACGCTGGTGCATGCGGTTGGTCATGCCCACTTCGCCCAGCGCGATCTCGGCGCGGGCCCGGGCCTCGGCGGGGCTGAACCCCTTGTACTTCAGGATGATCGCCACCTGCTGCAGGGCGCTCAGCGCCCCGAACAGGTTGAAGCCCTGGAAGATGAAGCCGCAGTGATCCAGCCGGAACCTGTCGATCTGGCCGGGGCGCAGCTTCCACAGGTCCTCGCCCATGGCGCTCACCCCGCCGCCGTCCGGCTTCAGCAGGCCCGACAGGGTCGCCACCAGGGTCGACTTGCCCGAGCCCGAGGGGCCCATGACCATGGTCACGTCCCCG
>NZ_JAUSLW010000179.1 GCF_030645195.1 Phenylobacterium sp.
GGCCCGCTCGAAGGCGAACCGGGTCGGGTTCTGGCTGCGGCTGTACTCGAACCCCTGGTGCACCCCCGGGCTCGACTGGGCGTAGGTGGAGGTGGCGTAGATCGGGGTGATCACCGCCCCCGTGCTGGGGTCCGGATACTGCCCGCCATGGATGGCGCGGGTGTTGAAATCCAAGCGGTTCTTGCCGTCGGTCACGCTGCGCGCCTCAGATAGTTGATGAGATCGATGCGGGTGATCAGCCCCAGGAACTCGCGCCCGTCGAGCACCAGGACCACGTGATCCTTGTCGAAGATCGGCAGCAGGGCCTCCAGCGGCTCATGGGCCTGGAGGGTGTGCAGCTTGGCGGTCATGGCCGAACTGACCGGCTGGGAGAACCGCCGGTCGGGCCGCCGCTCCTCGATGGCGTCCAGCAGGTCGCTCTCGTCGATCAGCCCGATCAGCCGCCCATCGTCCAGCACCGGCAGCTGCGAGACATCGGCCTGGCGCATGCGGTTGTAGGCGGTCAGCAGGGTGTCGGTCGGCCCCACCGTCACCGCCCCGCCCTCGCTGGGGGTGCGGGCGATCAGGTCGCGCAGGTCGCCGTGCAGGGCCCGCGCCGTCAGCCCCTGCTCGGCCAGCCAGCTGTCGTTGTAGACCTTGGACAGGTACTTCGACCCGGTGTCGCAGACCAGGGTCACCACCCGCTTGAGCGTCGTCTGCTCGCGGCAATAGCGCAGGGCCGCGGCCAGCAGGGTCCCGGACGAGGATCCGCCCAAAACCCCAGCCTTTCGAAGCAGATCGCGCGCAGCGCCGATGCTTTCGCTGTCGGGGATCGAATAGGCCTTGGCCACCAGGGAGAGGTCGCAATTGTCGGGGATGAAGTCCTCCCCGATCCCCTCCACCACCCAGGAGCCGGGCTCTATGGTCTCGCCGGTATTGATCAGGGGCGCCAGGATCGAGCCCACCGGATCGGCCAGCACCATCTCGGTCTTGGGCGACACCCTGGCGAAGTAGCGGCCCAGCCCGGTCAGGGTCCCGCCGGAGCCCACCCCCACCACCACAGCGTCGAGATCGCCGCCCATCTGCTCGAAGATCTCCGGGCCGGTGGAGGTCTCGTGGGCCAGGGGATTGGCCGGGTTGGCGAACTGGTTGACGAACACCGCGCCGGGGATGCCCGCCGCCAGGGCCTGCGCCATGTCCTGATAGTAGTCCGGATGGCCCTTGCCGACGTCGGATCGGGTGATGCGCACATCGACCCCCATGGCCCGCAGATGCTGGATCTTCTCCCGGGACATCTTGTCGGGAACCACCAGCAAGAGCTTGTAGCCCTTTAGGATTCCCACCTGGGCCAAGCCCAGGCCCGTATTGCCGGCCGTGGCCTCGACGATGGTTCCGCCGGGCTTCAGGGAGCCGTCGGCCTCGGCGGCCTCGATCATCGATCGCGCGATGCGGTCCTTGATGGAGCCGCCGGGATTGGCGCTTTCCAGCTTGATGAACAGCTGGCAGGGGCCGGTGTCGAAACCGGCCAACTCGATCATCGGCGTGCGGCCGATGAGGTCCAGCGCCGAGCCGACCGGCCCGGGCAGGGGTTGGGAGTCCATGGGGCGTCCTCGCTCACGCTCGTGAGATCGGCGTGTGTCGCCCTAGGAACGCATCAGCCGCGATTCCGCGCAATATGGAGCAGAAAAAACTCCACGGCCGTATCGACCGTGGAGAAGCTTGCCCCAAAGCGGGATGAGGAAAAGTGGAATCCGGTTTTCCGCCCGCATCCCGCTCAGGCCCTAAGCCGCCTTCTGACCGCCCTCATAGACCGGGGCGTCGTCGGCCGGCAGGGCCGCCTTGCCGCGGATCATGTCGGCGGCCTTCTCGGCGATCATGATGGTGGGAGCATTGGTGTTGCCCCCCACCAGGGTCGGCATGACCGAGGCGTCGACGACGCGAAGGCCGGCGATACCGCGCACCTTCAGCTCGCCGTCCACCACCGCCATGGGGTCGTCGGCCGAGCCCATGCGGCAGGTGCCCACCGGATGGTAGATGGTCTCGGCCACCTCCTTGATCCAGGCGTCGATCTGCTCGTCGGTCTGCACCGCCTCGCCGGGGAACAGCTCGGTGGAGCGATACTTGTCCAGGGCCGACTGGCGGGCGACTTCGCGCATCATCTTCACGCCCTCGCGCAGGGCGCGGCGGTCTTCCTCGGTCGACAGGTAGTTGGCGAAGATGGCCGGATCGTCCAGCGGATTGGCGGAGTTCAGCCCCACCCGGCCGCGGCTCTCGGGCCGTAGCTGGCAGACGTGGAAGGTGAAGCCGTCCTTGGCCACCTGGGTCTTGCCGTGGTTCTGCATGACGGCCAACACGCAGTGGACCTGCAGGTCGGGCCGGTCGAGGTCGGGACGCGACTTCAGGAAGGCGCCGGACTCCAGCATCTGTTTGGAGCCCAGGCCCTTCTTGAACAGCAGGTAGTTGAGGCCGATGAGGGCGGTCTTGATGCCCTTGCGCGCCGAGAAGACGGTGATCGGCAGCGGGCACTCCCAGGACAGGGTCACGTCCAGATGGTCCTGCAGGTTGGCGCCGACGCCCTTCAGGGCATGGACCACCGGCACGCCGTGCTTGGTCAGCTCCTCGGGATCGCCGATGCCCGACAGCTGCAGGATATGCGGCGACTGCACGGCGCCGGCGCAAAGCAGGACTTCGCGCTCGGCGTTGACCACTTGCTTGACCTGCTTGTCGTCGACGAACTCGACGCCGGTGGCGCGGCCGTTCTCCACCACGATCTTGGTGGTCCGGGCGCCGGTCAAGCAGGTGAGGTTCGGGCGGTTCAGCACCGGGTGCAGATAGCCGCGGGCGGCGCTCCAACGCTCCCCGTCCTTGATGGTGAGCTGATAGGGGCCCCAACCTTCCTGCTGGAAGCCATTGAAATCCTTGGTGACAAGATGGCCCGCCTGACGTCCGGCCTCGATGGTGGCCTTGTAGATCGGGTTGGGGTCCGACGCCTTGGAAACGGCCAGCGGGCCGTCGCCGCCGTGCCATTGGTCCCCGCCGCCCTGCAGGCTTTCCGAGCGCTTGAAGTAGGGCAGCACGTCCTTGTAGGACCAGCCCTGTAAGCCCATCTGGCGCCACTGGTCATAGTCCCGGGCATGGCCGCGGATGTAGATCATGCCGTTGATGGAGCTGGATCCGCCCCAGCCCTTGCCGCGCGGCCACCAGAGCTTGCGGTCGTTGAGGTTCGGCTCCGGCTCGGTCCAGAAGCCCCAGTTATAGGTCCCCTTGGCGCCGATCAGGCCGCCCACGCCCGCGGGCATGCGGACCATCAGGGAATTGTCCTTCACGCCGGCTTCCAGCAGCAGGACCTTCACCGTGGGGTCCTCGGTCAGGCGGTTGGCCAGGACGCAACCGGCCGAGCCGGCCCCGATGATGATGTAGTCGTAGCGGTCCATGCGCGGCCCCGTCCCTTGGCGTGCTTGATTTGGCCGAACCCTTACAAGCCTCTACGCCCGAAACAAGACCGGACGCCGCGTCAGCCTTCATAAAGTTGACGCCAGCGTCACGGACGGCGGAACTCCATGATCCAGTTGGTTTCCCAGCTCTTCCCGCCATCATAGGAGAAGGCTTGGCTCCAGCGCGGCGCCTGGGGGTCTACAGTCTGCCAGTCGAACACCACCTGCACCGGCAAGTCGCCATCCATATCCTCGCCGCGGAATATCCCGCGCGTTCCCTCGAAGCGGCCCATCACCGGCGGCTGCATCACCCCGTCGCGGTCGGTGATCCACCAGATGGTCCACTCGTCGCGCTCAGGGCTGTAGAGCCGGAAGGTCATCCCCTTGAAGCCCTGGGCGGCGAAATCGATTTCATCGAGACTGCACATGCCGCCAAGCCGCAGGTCCGAGCGCTGACGGGCTTCGAAAACATCCCAGGCCGTCGAACCCACGCCCCGGCCCTTCAGGCGGCGGTTGGTGACGATCCAGTCGCCGTGGTTGAAGTCGAAGCCGTGGCGCGAGGTCTGGGCGGCGGCGGACATGGAAAGCTCCTCAAACTGGAGCTTCAATCTACCGCCACCCTGCTGACAGGGTCTGTCAGCTACCGGCCCTTCCAGTTCGGCGCGCGCTTCTGAGCAAACGCCATCGGCCCCTCGACGAAGTCCTCCGAACGGAACAGGGCCGAGATGGCGGGATAGCGGTTCTGACCGGCGATCGCCGCCTCCAGGCTCGGCTCGTCCAGGCCGCGATAGACCGCCTCCTTCGACGCCCGCACCGACATGGGCGACAGCTCGGCGATCTGGGCGGCCCAGCGCTTGGCCGTCGCCATCAGCTCGGCCGGGGTGCTGACCTCGTTGACGAAGCCCAGCTCGTGGCCCTCGGCGGCGGAGACCCGGCGGCCGGTGAGGATCATGCCGAGCGCCCGCTTGGTGCCGATGGCGCGCGGCAGACGGTGCAGCCCGCCAGCCAGGGCCGCCAGGCCGACCCGCGGCTCCGGCAGGGCGAAGACGGCGTTGTCGGAGGCCACGATGATGTCGCAGGCCAGCGCGATCTCGAACCCGCCGCCCATGGCCACCCCATTCACCGCGGCGATCAGCGGCTTGTTGAGGTCGAAGCGCTGGGCGAGACCCGCGAAGCCCGACTTCGGCATGGCCATGGAGCCGCCGGTGGCCTGGTTCTTCAGGTCGTTGCCCGCCGAGAAGGCCCGCTCGCCGGCCCCGGTGATGATGCCCACCCACTGCTCAGGATCGGCGTTGAAGGCGTTGAAGGCCTCGTCCATCTCGAAGTGCATCGGCGAATGCACCGCGTTCATGACTTCGGGCCGGTTCAGGGTGAAGACCGTGACCGGGCCCTCGCGCTCCACGGAGATGAATTCATAGGCCATCGGATGTCCTCCCATCATTGTTGGGAGGACGCTGGCGGGGCGCCGTGGCGTCCGTCAAGCGGGTCGAGGCGCTTGACCCGGAGGGCGGGCTCCCGCACCAAATCCCCATGACCGCCCTCCCCGCCCTCGACGGCCCCCTCGTCCCGCCCGCCTCCGGCGCCGCCCCCAAGAGCCTGGTGATCCTGCTTCACGGCTATGGCTCCAACGGCGAGGACCTCATCGGCCTGGTCCCGCATTGGCGGCACGCCTTCCCCGACACCCTGTTCATCTCGCCCAACGCGCCCCAGATCTGCCCTGGCGCGCCGGGCGGCTATCAGTGGTGGCCGATCACCAGCATGGATCCGCAGGCCCGGATCGCCGGGGCCCGCGCCACCGCCCCGATCATCGACGCCTTCATCGACGCCCAGCTCGCCCGCTACGGCCTGTCGGAGGACAGGCTCGCCCTGGTGGGCTTCAGCCAGGGGACCATGATGGCGTTGCAGGTGGGCCTGAGGCGCCAGCGGCCGGTGGCCGGAATTCTGGGCTATTCCGGAATGCTGGTTGATGAGACGGGCCTGTCGGAGATGACCAGCAAGCCGCCGATCCTGCTGGTGCATGGCGACGCCGATCCCACGGTGCCGGTCGCCGCACTCCACCACAGCGGCGCGACCCTCCAGGCGCTCGGCTACCAGGTCGGTGGCCACGTCTCGCCAGGCCTGGGCCACAGCATCGACCTGGACGGCCTGCAGATGGGCGGCAACTTCCTGCACAAGGTGCTGAACTGAGGCCCGCGCCCCTGGCGCCCTCCGCCATCTGCGCTACCTTGATCTGAACGGCGCCGCCGACGAGCGCCCGGCATCAGGCGAGGTTTCCCATGGACGACGAACTCAACCCCGCGAGCACCGATCGTGACTCCCGCCTGACCCGGCGCGGCTTCTCCACCGTGGCCATGGCCACCGGCGTGGCCCTGGCCGGTCAGGCCCTGGCCGCCGAGGTGGTGGAGACCGACGTCAGCATCGCCACCGCCGACGGGACCTGCGACGCGGCCTTCTTCCATCCGGCCGGCAAGGGCGCCTGGCCCGCCGTGGTGATCTTCACCGACATCATCGGCCTGCGCCCGGCGTTCCGCGACATGGGCAGGCGCATGGCCGCCGAGGGCTACGCCGTCCTGGTCCCCAACCCCTTCTACCGCACCCGCAAGGCGCCGGTGCTCAGCGGGCCCTTCGATTTCTCCAATCCCACCGACCGCGCCAAGCTGACCGAACTGACCGCGCCGCTCACCACCCCGGCCAAGGCGACCGACGCGGCGGCCTATGTCGCCTGGCTGGACACGCAGCCCCAGGTGAACGCCAAGAAGAAGATCGGCGTCCAGGGCTACTGCATGGGCGGCCCCTACAGCTTCATCGCCGCCGCCAACCATCCGACCCGGGTCGGCGCGGCCGGCTCCTTCCACGGCGGGGGTCTGGTGACCGACAAGCCCGACAGCCCGCACCTGATGGCGCCCAAGGCCAAGGCCGCCTTCCTGGTGGCCATCGCCGAGAACGACGACGCCAAGCAGCCCGACGCCAAGGACAAGCTGAGGGCCGCCTTCGCCGCGGCCAAGCTGCCGGCCACGGTCGAGGTCTATGCCGGCGCCCAGCACGGCTGGTGCGTCAAGGACGGCGCCGTCTACAACCCCGCCCAGGCCGAGAAGGCGTGGGCCGCCCTGACGGCGCTGTACAAGAAAAGCCTGGGCTGAACCGGGTGGCGGCGGCCGGCCGACGCTAGGCGCCGTAGGTGGCGGGGTCCAGCGCGAAGGCGATGCCCTGCCAATCGGCGTCGCCGGCCTCACGCTTGAGACGATTGGCCGTGGCGACCTGCCGGTAGAGGCCGAGGGCGGCGCGGTCATCCAGGCCCGTCGTATCGATCTCGAGATGCTCGGCCAACAGGTCGCGGCGCAGGGCCGCGACCACCGGGGGATCCCAGAAGGTCGCGTTCATCTCGGTGTCCCCGAAGAAGGACCGAGGGGCGATGTTGCAGGACCCGATGGTGGCCCAGGCGTCGTCGATCAGCATGATCTTGGCGTGGACATAGACATTCTGGCGGCCCCCCGCCGAGGTCGGTCCCGCGATGCCCACCAGGGCGAAGCGCTCATAGGAGCCAAGCTCGGCGAGCTGATCGAAGAACGGCTTGCTCTCCGGCCTCTGGCGGGCGGCCCGCATCTCACCATAGGCCTCCGCCGGGGTGAGGACGACCACCTCGACGCCGCGCACCAGGGCCACCTTGAGGGCCGAGAGGGTGGCCGGCGCGCCGAGGGCCTGATTCTCGATGTAGATCGAGGACTGCGCGGCCTCGATCGCCAGTTGGTACTGGTCGAAGATCGACCGCTCTCCGGCCGCGATGTCGAACGGCTGGCCCTCCGGACTGGGGCGGCCATCGGCATAGTGGCCGGCGCGAACGGTGCGCTGGATTTGCACCAGCCCCTCGCCCCGCGGCGCCGACAGCCCGGTCGGGTAGGCGAGGTCGTCGCCATCGTGGTTCCAGCTCCCCGTCGTCTCCCCCCGATCGCTGGCCTCATTCCACCTCTGGACGAAATTGTGATGCACATCGGTGGCCGCCGGCCCGGTCACCTCGACATAGACGTCGTGGATGTGCGGTTCGTCAGCCTGGATGCGATGGCCGGGCGCGACGACGTATTCCGGGCCAAGATTGATGCCGCCGATGAAGGCGGTCTCCGAGGCGCAGCCCGCGTCGATCAACCAGCTCTTCTGGTGCTGGCAATACCCCTTCTGGCCGCGGTCCCAGCGCGCGCGGAACCCGGCGTCGCGGCCTCGCAGCATGGCGTGCTGGTGCGGCAGGCCGGAGAAGGTCTCGTGCTCGACGGACTGACTCTCCGGGTTCACCCGCCAGAAGATGGCGCGGACGTCGACACCCCGCGCCGCGGCCCGGTCGAGGACGTCGAACAGCGAGCCGCGTCCGTCCGGCATCTCGAAGGCCTCGTGAAGAAACGCCACCGTGAGCCAGACGCTGTGCTGCGCGGCCTCGACGGCCTCGCAGATCCGCCGGAAGGCCGGCTCTCCGTCCACCAGGGGACGGACCAGGTTGCCGCTGCGGACAGGATACGAGCCCGACTCGACGAAGGGTATGTGCGGGATGGCGGCTGTCGCCAGCGTGGTCTGTGTCACTTGCCTTGACCTCTTGAGACGAACCGACCCCAACGGCCGGCGCAGGACCCCAGGCCCCGCGATCGACGAAGCTTGACCTTGGACGTTGTGAGCGAGTCACTATCAGGTCCGGGGCCTCAAGGACTTTGCGCGACATCAAGGCCGGCCGACCAGGTCGGCGGGAAGATCGCGCGGCGGAAGCCTCGGAGAATCGGCGTGCGGCGCAAGTCACAGGATGCAACCGAGGCGCCGCGCGTGGCGGGTCCGCTCGCCCTCGCCGCGGCCCTGGTCGTCACCGGCTTGGTGCTCTTGCGGCTGGTGGACGTGCTGCTGCTGATCTTCGGGGCGGTGCTCTTCGCCATCCTGCTGAACGCCATCGCCGCGCCGCTGCGCAGCCGCACGCCGCTCGGGCGAATCGGCAGCCTGGTGGCCGCCGTCATCGTCACCGGCCTGGCGATCGCCGCCATCCTGTGGGCCTTCGGAAGCAAGCTGGACTCCCAGCTGGCGAGCCTGGCCGACATGGTGCCCCGCGCCTGGGACGGCTTCCAGGCCCGCCTCTCCCGCTCCACCCTGGGCGCCCTGTTCCTGCGGGAGCTCGACGCCCTGCCCGGACCCAGCGGCGGCTGGCTCAGCCTGGCGCCGCGGGTGGCGGCCAACGCCGCCAGCGGGCTGGCGGCCACGGTGATCGTCATCTTCGCCGGGCTCTATCTGGCCTTCCATCCTCAGACCTATGCGCAGGGCCTGGTCCGGCTGTTCCCGCGCGACCTGCGCGCCCGCGCCTTAGAGATCCTGGCGGCGATCCACGACGCCCTGAAGCGCTGGCTGCTGGCCCAGCTGCTGTCCATGGCCCTGGTGGGCTCGACGACGGCGCTCGGCCTCTGGCTGGTGGGCGCGCCGTTCCCGATCGGACTGGGGGTGCTGGCGGGTCTGGGTCAGTTCGTGCCGGTGATAGGCCCCATGGCCGCGGCGGTCCCGGGTCTGCTGGTGGCCCTGGCCGCCGGCCCCCAGGTCCTGGCCATGACCGCCGGGGTCTATCTGGTCGCCGCCCAGCTCGAGGCCAATGTCATCACGCCCCTGGTGCTGCGGAAGATGGCGGCCCTGCCGATGGCGGTGACCCTGTTCGCCGTCCTGGCCATGGGCGTCCTGCTCGGGCCCTTGGGAGTGCTGCTGGCGACCCCCTTGGCGGTGGTGGCCTATGTCCTGGTGAAGATGGTCTATGTGGAGGACGTGCTGGGGGACCGGCCCGAGGCGCCGACGGTCGCCGCTAAGCCCTTCTGGCGGCGTCGCCGAGGGCCATGAAGGCCAGTCCGGTGGTCAGGACCGCGATCCCGGCCATCAGGCCGAAGGCCGGCGTCGAACCCTGGAACACCCCGCCGGCGATCATCAGGGCCGCCACCACGCTGGCCATGGCGGAGCTCAGGATCCAGCGCCAGACCTTGAGGGGCCGCAGTTCGAGCGCCAGGGCCAGCTGAAAGGCGCCATCGACGATGAAGGCGGCCGCCACCAGCAGGGTGACGGCGATGGCGCCCGCCGCCGGATTGAACAACAGGAAGACCCCCGCGGCCACGGCCACCAGGCTGCTCACCACGCCGGGCCAGAAGGACCTGGCGCCGGTCATCAGCAGGCTGGCCCCCAGCATCAGCGCGCCCGCGAGCCACAACAGCCACCCGGCGAACCCCCCGATCACCAGGTGCGCCACCTGCGGCCAGACCATCGCCGCCGAGCCGATCACCGCCAGGCTGCAGCCGAGCCAGAACAAGCGTCCGGGACGGGTCTTAAGCTGGGACCAGAGTCCCTCCGATGTCGTCGTGGTCATGATCTGCCTCGTCCTGCCGGGGCATCATCGGCCTAAGTGCCGGCCAACGCCATTGAGCAAGGTCAAGCGCCGGGCGATGATGGCTTCGTCACCCTTGCGTTGAGCAAGGTCAAGGCGAGACCCACCCAACCGTTGAACCCTCAGGCCCATGAACCAGCCCGTTGCGCCCTTCGCCATTGTCCGCCCCCTCGCGGGCCCGCTCGACGCCCTGCTGACCTATTGGCAGGGCCTGCGGCGGGGGGCCGCGGAAATTCCCTTCTGGGACGATGTCGACCTGACCGAGGCCCAGCGGCTCGGCGGCGAGGTCTTCCTGCTGGACGTCTTCGCCCAACCCGAACGCTTCCGGTTCAGCATCCTGCAACAGGGTGTGCCGAGGGCCGAGCAGGAGGCGATCCTGGGCCGGTTCATCGACGAGGTGTCCCTGCCCCATCCCTTCGAACTGCTGCGCGCCCAGTGCAGCGCCACGGTCGAGGAGCAGCGGCCGTCGGTCTACCACCACGCCGATCCGGCCTCGGTCTCCGAGAACTATGAGCGCCTGCTGTTGCCCGCCTGGGGCGAGGGCCAGGTGCGAATGCTGCTGGGCGCCGTCGCCCGCGGCTGAGCCGCGTCAGCCGACCGCTTCGACGGTCACCGTCCTTCGGAGGCGCAGGACGTCGGCGCGGCGGCACAGGCTGGTGCCCGGCGCCAGCAGTGTGGCCGAGGCCGTGGCCACGGCCCATCTCAAGGCCTCGGGCGGCGCCAGCCCCCTGCCCAGGGCCCAGACCAGGCCAGCCAGGAAGCTGTCCCCGGCGCCGATGGTGCTGACCGGGACGATGTCCAGGGGCCGCGCGCGCCAGGCCCGCTCCGCGGTCACCAGCAGCGCGCCCTCCCGGCCCAGGCTGAGGGCCACCATCGCCGCGCCGCCGGCGGCGATAATCTCGCGGCAGGCGGCCAGCCGGCTCGCCAGGTCCGGCAGCGGGCGCCCGCACAGGTCCTCCAGCTCCCGCAGATTGGGCTTCACCAGCCAGACCCCGGCCGCCAGCCCCGCCGTCAAGGCCTGACCCGAGGCGTCCAGCACCAGCCTCACCCCCGCCCGCCGCGCCTGGCGGATCAGCCGTTCGTGGACGGCCAGGGGAAAGTCGGGCGGCAGGCTGCCGCTGAGCACCAGGATCTCCGGCGCCGGCGTCAGCCCCTTCAACAGGACCATGACCGACCTCTGCTCGGCCGTCCTCAGGGGGGCGCCCGGCATGACGAAGCGGTATTCCTGCCCGGTGGCCAGGTCGTGGGCGGTGAAGTTCTCCCGCGTCTCGGCCTGGGTCGGGACCACCGCCACCGGCACGCGCTCGGTGGCCAGCAGCGCCCGCAACCGCTCGCCGCCGACACCGCCCGCGACGAACGCCGCCACGGCCTGCCCCCCCAGGCGTCGGATCACCCGGGCGACATTGATCCCCCCGCCGCCGGGATCTCGGCGCAGGTCGTGACAGCGCAGCTTCCGCTCCGGCTCCAGCCGGTCCACCACGGCGCTGAGGTCCACCGCGGGGTTCAGGGTCAGGGTGGCGATGACCGGCGCCGCGGCGCGAGCCCGGGTCAATGGGCGAAGGCCTTCATGTGGGCCGGGGGCCCCCGGTCCTCTAGCCCGGCCTCGACCTCGGCGGCCAGGCGCATCATCTTCAGGGCGCTGGAGGGATTGACGCTGATGGCGTCCACCCCGTGCTCGATGAGGAAGCGGGCCACCTCCGGATAGGTGGCCGGCGCCTCGCCGCAGATGCCCACATGGCGGTGGTTGAACCGCGCCCCCACCACCGCCTGGCGCAGGAACTCCAGCACCCCGGGATCGCGCTCGTCGAAGTCGAAGGCCACGGTCTCGGAGTCGCGGTCAACCCCCAGCACCAGTTGGGTGAGGTCGTTGGAGCCGATGGAGAAGCCGTCGAACAGGGCGGCGAAGGCGTCGATCTGGATGACGTTGTTGGGGATCTCGCACATGACGTGGATCTCCACCCCGCCCTGCCCCTGGACCAGGCCGTGCCGGGCCAGGGCCTCGATCACCTGCTCGGCCTCGGCCACCCGACGGCAGAAGGGCACCATGATCGCCAGGTTGGTAAGGCCCATGGTCTCGCGCACCCGGCGCAGGGCCCGGCACTCCAGGGCGAAGCCGTCGGCATAGGCCGGGTGGGCGTAGCGGGCCGCCCCCCGGAACCCCAGCATGGGATTGGCCTCCAGGGGCTCGAAGTCGCGGCCGCCGATCAGGGCGGCGTATTCGTTGGTCTTGAAGTCCGACAGCCGCACGATCACCGGCCGGGGATAGAAGGCCGCCGCGATGGTCCCCACCCCCTCGGAAACCCGCTGCACGAAATAGTCGGCCGGCGAGGCGCAGCCCTCCGACAGTCGCGCGATGGTGGCCCGCGCCCGGGGCGAGCCGACCCGCTCGGGGTGGGCGAGCGCCATGGGATGGGCGCCGACCCCTTGGCTGATGATGAACTCCATCCGCGCCAGGCCAACGCCGGCCACCGGCAGGCCGGCGTACTTGAAGGCCAGGTCCGGGTCGCCGAGGTTCAGCATCACCTCGGTGCGAGTGGGCGCCAGGTCCCCCACCGACAGGTGCTCGACCTCGAAGAGCAGCTCACCTTCATAGACCTGTCCGGCCTCGCCGCCCGCGCAGGAGACGGTGACCATCTGGCCGGTGGAGAGGGCGGCGGTGGCGTTCCCGGCGCCGACCACGGCCGGCACCCCCAGTTCGCGGGCCAGGATGGCGGCATGGCAGGTGCGGCCGCCCCGATCGGTGACGATGGCCGCGGCGGTCTTCATCACCGCCTCCCAGTCGGGACTGGTGGTGGCCGCCACCAGCACCTCGCCGGGCTGGAACTGGGCCAGGTCCTTCGACGTGACGATCACCCGGGCCCGGCCGCTGGCGATCTGCTCGCCCACCGACTTGCCGCTGACCAGCACCTCGCCGGCGCCCTTGAGCCGCCAGGTGTCGATCTCGCCGGCGGTCCGCCGCGAGGTGACCGTCTCGGGCCGGGCCTGCAGGATATAGAGCCGGCCGTCACGGCCGTCCTTGGCCCACTCGATGTCCATGGGCCGGGGATGGCCGGCGCGGGCCGAGAAGTGCGCCTCGATCCGGATCGCCGTGCCGGCCAGGGCCAGCACCTCCTCGTCGGTGAGGCAGAACCGCCGACGATCCTTCGGCGAGGTCCGGCGCTCCACCGGCCTGGCCGACTCGCCCTTGCCCTCCAGCACCAGCTTGATCGCCTTGCCGCCCAGCTTGCGCCGCAGCACCGCGCGAAAGCCCTTCTCGAAGGTCGGCTTGTGGACGTGGAACTCGTCGGGATCGACCCGTCCCTGCACCACGGTCTCCCCCAGCCCGTAGGCGCCGGTGAGATAGACCACGTCGGCAAAGCCGCTCTCGGTGTCGAGCGTGAAGATCACCCCGCTGGCGCCGCGGTCGGCGGCCACCATCTTCATCACCGCCACCGACAGATAGACCTTGAAATGATCAAAGCCGTTCTCGGCCCGGTAGACGATGGCCCGGTCGGTGAAGATGGAGGCGAAACAGCGGCGGCAGGCTTCCACCACAGCTTCCTCCCCCGTCACATGCAGGAAGCTCTCGTGCTGGCCGGCGAAGCTGGCGGTGGGCAGGTCCTCCGCCGTGGCCGAACTGCGCACCGCCACCGTCAGGCCGGGCCCCTCGCGGGCGACCATGGCGCGCCAGGCCTCGGCGATCTGGGCGCAGAGGGCCTGATCGGCCGTGGCCCCGTAGACGATCTTCCGCGCCGCCTGCGCCCGGACCGCCAGTTCGGCGGTGTCGCGGACATCGAGTCCGTCCAGCAGGTCGTGCAGGGCCGGCCAGGCGTCGGCCCTGGTCAGGGCGTCGCGATAGGCCTGGGCGGTGATGGCGAAGCCAGGCGGAACCTCCACCCCGTCGCCCCGGAGGCTGCTCAGTTCCCCGATGGCCGAGGTCTTCCCGCCTACCAGGGGCGTATCGTCGGCCGATAGGGTCGAAAAGTCGCGGATGTAACTCATGGCGGGCACCTCCACCGCGAAGTGTGGCCCCATCAGCCGATCGCGCTTTGCCGTGGATCAAGGGAGGGGTGGCGCAAATTCGGGGAACCTTGGCCTTGGGCGCGCGTTCCGCCGCCAATCCAGAAACGCCCGGAGCGCCCCATGACCAAGATTACCGCCACCCTCGCCATGCTGATCGGCGCCGCGGCCCTCACCGCCTGCACCACCACCGACCCCTATACGGGCATGCCGGTGCGCAACAACACCGGGACGGGCGTGATCGCCGGCGCCCTGGGCGGCGCGGCCCTCGGCTACCTGACCAACACCAACAGCGGCGAACAGGGCCGCAAGAACGCCCTGATCGGTGCGGGCATCGGCGGCCTGACCGGGGCCGGCGTCGGCAACTACATGGACCGGCAACAGGCCGACCTGCGCCGCGAACTGGCCGACAGCGGCGTCAGCGTCACCCGTGACGGCGACAACCTGATCCTCAACATGCCCAGCGACGTCACCTTCGCCTCCAACAGCGAAAGCCTGCAGCCCCAGTTCTACGACACGCTGGACGCGGTCGGCCGCGTGCTCGGCGCCTACCCCTCGACCCTGATCGACATCGTCGGCCATGCCGACAGCGACGGTCCCGA
>NZ_JAUSLW010000182.1 GCF_030645195.1 Phenylobacterium sp.
CGTGGAATATTCCAAGTACCTGGCGATCCTCGGCCGCGAGGCGGTGCGGGGGATGGGGCCAAGGTCGTGAGGGCCGGACGTCCAGGCGCGGCCCGAAGCCGAAGCGCGACAAGGCGGACGCGACGGCGTCTCCGTTTGGAGAGGGGGTGATTATGCAATTGATATCATGTCACCGTAATGCGGGGATGGCGCCTGGGCAGTTTAAGTAAACTGGCGCCGTAATCCGTAGTTCTGATCTTGGATCATCACACTAAGTGTGATACATGGCTTTGACATATGGAAGCCATGGATGCGTCTCTACAAGAATGGCTGGTTCGAGAAATATACCCGCAAGGAGAAGATCAGCGATCAGGCCCTGTGCGACGCGGTCAGCCGCGCGGAGCGAGGGCTGGTGGACGCCGATCTCGGCGGCGGCCTGATCAAGCAGCGGGTGGCGCGCCCCGGCGCTGGAAGATCAGGCGGCTACCGGGTGATGGTCTTCTATCGCTCCGGCGACCGTGCGGTGTTCGTCTACGGGTTCGCCAAGAGCGACCGGGCCAATCTGAACCGGGACGAGGTGGCAACCTTCCAGGCCGCTGCAAAGGTGGTCTTGGGACTGTCGCAGGCGCAGATGACGGCCGAGGTGGCGGCGGGACGTTGGACGGAGATGCGGTGCGATGACCAAGACCTATAGGAGCGAGGCCCTGGCGGCGGTGCACGAGATGATGGAGGGCCTGCATGAGGCCGGCTCCATCGACAAGCAGACCCTGCGCACCTTCGATCTGGCCTGCCTGACCCCGACGCCGCCGCTGGCGCCAGAGGAAATTCGGGCGATCCGGGAGGCTGAGCATGTGTCCCAAGGCGTGTTCGCGCGCTACCTGAATGTCTCCACCAACCTGGTGTCCGACTGGGAGCGGGGGCAGAAGCGACCGGGCGGACCCGCGCTGCGACTGCTGGCCATCGTGCGGAAGAGCGGGCTTGCGGCCCTGGCCTGACCGCCCCGCGCAGCCTCCATGATGGCGGCCTCCCGCCTGCCCCCGCGACTGCCATACTCGCGCGCGATGACTTGTCCGGCGCGGCTCATCACCGTAATTCCGTGTCCCCGCTTTCCGCCCCGGAACCGGCTTCCACTTCAGGCCATCAAGCTCTAGGTTTAGAGGCGCGTCGCATCTATCGGATGGGATTTTCGACCCCTCATCCGACCCTGCTCCGCAGGGCCACCTTCTCCCGCAAGGGGAGAAGGAACCGAGACCTCAAGACTTGAAGGCCTGACCTTGCAGAACCTGCGCTCCATCCTCTTCGTCATCTCCTTCTATGTCTGGTCGGTGTTCATCTCGCTGGTGATCCTGACCCCGCTGCTGATCGCGCCGCGCAGCTGGACGGTGGCGGTGTTCCATCTGTGGAGCCGGGGGATCATCTGGCTGCTGAAGGTGGTAGCCGACATCAGGGTGGAGGTGCGCGGCCGGGAGTTCATCCCCACCACCCCGGCCCTGGTGGCGCCCAAGCACCAGTGCATGTTCGACGTCTTCGCCCAGTTCTCCCTGCTGCCGGACGCCTGCTACGTCACCAAGAAGGAGCTGATGTGGATCCCCTTCTTCTCGTGGTTCGCCAAGAAGGCGACCATGATCGAGGTGGACCGCAGCGCCCAGGCCGCGGCCCTGCGCAAGATGGTCAAGGACGCCAAGGAGCGGTTCAAGATCCCGCGCCAGCTGGTGATCTTCCCCGAAGGCACCCGGGTCGAGCCCGGCGTCCCCGGCGACTACAAGCCCGGCATCGCGGCGCTGTATCGCGAGCTGGACCTGCCGGTCTATCCGATGGCCACAAACGCCGGGGTCCACTGGCCCCGCCACGGCTTCCAGCGCATCCCCGGGACCATCGTCTTCGAGTACCTGGAGCCGATCCCGCCGGGGCTGAAGCGGGCGGAGTTCATGCGCACCCTGCAGGAGGCCATCGAGACGGCCACCAACCGGCTGGTCAACGAAGATCCCGCTCATATTGGTCGACCATACCCAGCAGACGCGACATGACCGCGTCGTGGACGCCTTCCTCGCGAAGGTGCTCCACCAGGTCGCGCAGGTAGTCGACATTCCTGCCCGACAGGCCCGTCGCCCCGGCGATCAGCTCGGCCTGGCGCTCCAGGCTCAGCGCGCCGGCCCATTGGGGGTGGCCGGTGTCGGAGAGGAAGACCAGGGTCTCCACCCGGCGGCCGTCGGCCAGGCGCACGAAGGCGGCGCTCTCCACATAGGTCTCGGTGGGCTGTTCGCGCTCGCGCAGATAGGCGTAGGTCTCGCTCCAGGCCGCCTCGTCCACCCGATAGGCCGCCCCGCGCACCGCGCCGCCCGGCGCGAGACCCAGCACCAGGCCCGGGCGTTCATAGGTGCCCCGGTGATGGACGGAATAGATGCAGAAGGCGCGGCGGCGGCCATGTAGGGTGGCGCCCTGGCGCTCGACATAGTCAAAGCCAGGCCGCCACATCAACGACCCGTAACCGAAAACCCAACGCTCAACAGACATGGCCCGCCGTTCCAAGACCCCCGAGACTCCCCCTGTGCCCGATCCGGAACCCGCCCGCAAACCGCGACGGTTCTGGCTCTACGCCCCCTTCGTCCTGCTGCTGGTCGGCGTGGCGCTTTGGACGACGCTCTGGTTCCAGGTGCGCGGTCAGGCCGCCACCCGGATGGACGCCGCCGCCGATCAGCTGCGCGCCGCCGGCTACGAGGTCTCGTGGAAGGACCGGGTGCTGGGGGGCTATCCCTTCCGCCTGGACGTGGTGCTGACGCAGGCCCGCGTCCGCGATCCCTCCGGTTGGGCGGTCGCCGTCCCGAAGCTGGAGGGCGAGGCCTTCCTCTATTCCCTCGGCCACTGGATCATGGCCGCGCCCGAGGGCCTGACCGTGACCCGGCCCGTCGGCGGCGCGGTCGAGGTGCGTGGCGAGCTGCTGCGCGCCAGCCTGGGGGACCTCGGCAAACGCCCCCCCAGCTTCTCCTTCGAGGGCCGCAAGCTGACCTTCGCGCCGGGCGCGGGCGCCCAGCCCTTCGGCCTGTCGTCCGCCGACAAGGTGGAGCTGCACCTGCGGCCCGGCCCCGACGACCAGGGGGCGGTGATGTTCAAGCTCGACAACGGCAAGGCCCAGCTCAGCGGCCTGTTCGCCCGCCTGGCCGGCGACAAGCCCGTCTCCATCGTCTGGGACTCGGTGCTCACCAAGATAAGCGGCTTCAAGGGCCAGACCTGGCCGGCGGCGGTGCGGGCCTGGAGCAATGGCGGGGGCCTGATCCAGGTGCGTCAGGCCGGGGTCACCGCCGGCGACGCCCTGATCGGGTCCCAGTCCGGCCAGCTCGGCGTGGGCTATGACGGGCGGCTGGTGGGTTCCATGGACGTCACCCTGCGCCAGGCGCCCCAGGCCCTGGCCGCCATGGCCGCCAACGGCTCGATCCCGCCGGAGACGGCTCTGGCCGCCGCGGCCGTGGCCGTCGCCCGCGAGGACGGCGCCTCGACCGCGCGGGCCACCCTCACCTTCGAAGCCGGGCGCACGACCCTGGGGCCGGTGGCCATCGGACCCTCGCCCCGGATCTACTGAGGCTCGGACAGCCACGCTGAGGCCGGCAGGTCCCGCGGCGTGGCGCACAGGGCGTGGGCGCCGGCGTCCAGGAGTTCGGCCTCCGAGCCATAGCCCCAGAGCGCCCCGATGGCGGTCAGGCCGTTCTTGCGGGCGGCGACCATGTCGTAGCTGCGGTCGCCCACCATGACCGCGCGGGCCGGGTCGATCCCCTCGGCGCCGATCATGTGGGCGATGAGCTCGGCCTTGTCCTCGAACCGTCCGCCGGGCTCGGCGCCATAGACGCCCGCCAGATAGGGACGCAGGCCGAAGTGGTCGGCGGTGGCCTCGGCGAAGGGCTGGGACTTGGCGGTGCAGAGGAACACCCTGCCCGCATAGGCCTCGCGCAGCTCCGCCAGGGCCTCGAAGATCCCCGGATAGACCGCCGCCTCCTTCAGGCCACGCTCGGCGACATAGGCGCGGTAGAGCCGCACCCCTTCCTCGACATCGCCCTCCTCCCCCAGCAGGCGGCGGAAGGACACGCGGATCGGCGGGCCGATCATCGACAGCAGGTCGTTCTCGGCCGGGATCTCGCGACCCATCGCGGTCAGGGCGGCGCGGGCGCCGCCGAGGATGCCGGGGGCCGGATCGGTGAGCGTGCCGTCCAGATCGAGCAGCAGGGTCGGGGCCATGACCGAGCCTAGACGAGCCGTGTCGGCGTCGCAAAGTCGGCAACCGGTTTCCCGTGCAACTTTATTGCGGCGGACGGCCCTATTGCGCGGGGTCGCGCGATGACTTAAGCGCCGAACCTTCGTTTTCGGGGGACAAAATGGCCGACGCCGATCCCAAGCCCGCCGCGCCGTCGCTGGACGCCGTGCGCGCGCGCCTGGACGAGATCGACGGCGCCCTGCTGGCCCTGATCGACGAGCGCGCCGGCCTGGCCAAGGATGTGGCCGCCGCCAAGCAGGCCGCCGGCGACGGCGACAAGTTCGCCCTGCGCCCCGGGCGGGAAACCGCCCTTCTCCGTCGACTTCTGACCAAGGAGCGCCTGGCGGCGAGGCCCGGCC
Organism: Phenylobacterium sp.; assembly: GCF_030645195.1. Classification (GTDB taxonomy): domain Bacteria; phylum Pseudomonadota; class Alphaproteobacteria; order Caulobacterales; family Caulobacteraceae; genus Phenylobacterium. The sequence goes on from NZ_JAUSLW010000182.1 coordinate 4,582, forward strand.
TCGTCGTCCGCATCTGGCGCGAGCTGATCGGCGACAGCCTGTCGCGCCAGGGGCCCTTCCACATCACCGTCTGGGGCGGCAAGGACGCCGCCCGGTCGGTGGAGCTGGCCCGCCATCGCTTCGGCGCCGCCCCGCCCCTGCGCGCCACCCCCAAGGCCGAGGAGGCGCTCGCCGCCGCCAAGACCCTTGGCGGGGTGGGGGTCCTGACGCTCGCGGCCGACACCCCCTGGTGGGGCCGGCTGCTGGCCGATCCCAAGCTGCAGGTGTTCGCAGCCCTCCCCTGCCTGGCCGCCTGGGGGCCGATGAGCGCGCTGGCCGTCGCCGAGGTGGAGGTGGAACCCACGGGCGATGACCGCACCTTCTGGGTCACCGACGCACCCGGCTCCGCCGCCGCCATCGAGGAGGCGCTTTCCCGCGACGGCGTGGCCGGGGACCTGATCGCCGAGGCCGGCGGCCTGAAGCTTTTCGCCCTGATGGGCTTCTACCAGGCCGGCGACGAACGCCTGGCCCGGGCGCCCGGGCGCCTTTCCGGGGTTATCGGGGCTGCGCCGGCGCCCCTGGACGTGTAAGAGGCGGGCCTCATCCCCGCTTGAAGCCTCCCATGTCCGACACCGTCCTCGACCGCGCCGCCGCCCCGCGCCCTACGCCGAAGCCCGGCATCCTCGACATCGCCTGCTATGTGCCCGGCAAGTCCAAGGTCGAGGGGATCGCCCATCCGCTGAAGCTGTCGGCCAATGAGAACGTCCTGGGCTGCAGCCCCGCGGCCAAGGACGCCTTCGCCGGCGCCGTCGACCAGCTGCACATGTATCCCGACGGCCGCACCACGATCCTGCGGACCGCCATCGCCGAGAAGCACGGCTTGGCCCCGGAGCAGCTGATCTTCGGCTGCGGCTCCGACGAGATATTCCAGCTGCTGAACCAGGCCTTCCTGGAGCCCGGCGACAACATCGTCCAGGGGGAGTTCGGCTTCGGCGCCTACGCCATCGGGGCGCGGGCCTGCGGGGCGCAGGTCAAGCTCGCCAAGGAGATCGACCACCGTATCGACGTCGAGGCCCTGCTGGAGCAGGTGGACGCCCGCACGCGCCTGGTCTTCGTCGCCAATCCCGGCAACCCCACCGGCACCTGGATCACGGGCCAGGAGGTGCGCCGCCTGCACGCCGGTCTGCCCGCCAGCGTCATCCTGGTGCTGGACGGCGCCTATGCCGAGTTCGTCGCCGATCCCCGCTTCGAGGACGGCATGTCCATGGTGGCCGAGTTCGAGAACGTGGTGGTGACCCGGACCTTCTCCAAGCTGCACGGCCTGGCCGCCCTGCGGGTGGGCTGGGCCTACATGCCCGCCCCGATCGCCGACGCGCTCGACCGCATCCGCCTGCCCTTCAACGTCAATATCCCGGCCCAGCTGGCCGGGGTCGCGGCCCTGGGCGACGAAGACTTCCAGGCCCGGTCCCTAGCGCTGATCGAACAGTGGCGGCCGTGGTTGACCCAACAGCTCGGCGGGATCGGCCTCGACCCCGCGCCCTCGGCGGCCAATTTCGTCCTGGTGGGATTCCCGAAGACCCCCGGCAAGACCGCCAGGGAGGCCGAGGCCTATCTGGCGTCGAAGGGGATCATCGTGCGCGGGGTCGGCGGCTACGGCCTGCCCGACCACCTGCGGATCACCATCGGCCTGGAAGCGCACAACCGCGCCGTGGCCGAGGCGCTCGCCGCCTTCATGAAATCCTGATGGGCGAGATCATCTATCCCCGCATGGCGGTGATCGGCTGCGGCCTGATCGGATCTTCCGTCATCCTGGCCGCCCGGGAGGCCGGCGTGGTCGGCGAAGTGGTCGTCGCCGACCTCAGCCCCGCCCACCGCGACCGCATCGTCGAGCTGGGCTACGCCGACAAGGTCACCGGCGACATCGCGCAGGCGGTCGCCGGCGCCGACCTGGTGGTCTTCGCCGTCCCGGTCCTGGCCATGGGCGAGGCCGCCAAGGCCGCCGCGCCCGCCATGAAGCCCGGCGCCACCGTCACCGACGTGGGCTCGGTGAAGGGCTCGGTCGCCGCGGCGCTGACCGCCGCCCTGCCCGACAACGTCTTCATCGTGCCAGGCCACCCGATCGCCGGGACCGAGCACTCCGGCCCCGACGCCGGCTTCGCCGAACTGTTCCAGAGCCGCTGGGTGATCCTCACCCCGCAGCCGCGGCAGGACGACGCCTATCTCGAGGCCGTCAGCCGGCTCTCCGAATTCTGGCGGGGGCTCGGCGCCAATGTCGAACAGATGGACGACCGCCACCACGACCTGGTGCTGGCCGTCACCAGCCACCTGCCCCACCTGATCGCCTACAACATCGTCGGCACGGCCGCCGACATGGAGGAGGTCACCCAGGCCGAGGTGATGAAGTACTCCGCCGGGGGTTTCCGCGACTTCACCCGCATCGCCGCCTCCGACCCCACCATGTGGCGCGACGTGTTCGTGGCCAACAAGGAGGCGGTGCTGGAGATCCTGGGCCGCTTCACCGAGGACCTGCAGGCCCTGTCGCGGCAGATCCGCTGGGGGGAGAGCGACAAGCTGTTCGAGCTCTTCACCCGCACCCGCGAGATCCGCCGCGGCATCATCGCCGCCGGCCAGGAAAGCCCCGAACCCAACTTCGGCCGCGACCGCGGCAAACACTGAGGCGCGGTCAGGCCGCCGCCCGCTTGGCGATCTCCTCGGCGGCGCGGCCGGTGAGTTCGGCCATGTGGTCGAACTGCGCGGTGAAGGTTCCCAACCCCTGGGTCAGGCCGCGCAGTTCGGCGATCAGGTCCAGGCGCTCGGAGCGCGGCAGGCCCACCTCGATCTCGTCCCAGCCGGCCCAGCCCTCGCGGGGCTGGAAGCCCATGATCTGGCCCCGCCGGGCCGACACCGCCTGGGTGATCTTCGAGGTGCTGGCCGACGGCGCGTGGATCAACAGCTTCTCCACCGGCTCCAGCAGGTAGGGCGCGCACTGCGGCAAAGCCTCGCTCATGGCCAGGCGGCCGGCGGCGCGGAAGGCCATTTCCGAGGAGTCGACGCTGTGGTGGGAACCGTCGATCAGCACCACCTCAACATCGGTGACCGGGAAGCCAAGGGGCCCCCGCTCCAGGGCGTCGCGCACCCCCTGCTCCACGGCGGGAATCCACTGCCTGGGCACCACCCCGCCGGTGATCCTCTGGCTGAAGGTCAGGCCTGAGCCGCGCGGGCCGGGCCGGATTTCCAGCACCACGTCGCCGAACTGACCGTGGCCGCCGGTCTGCTTCTTGTGGCGGCCACGCTGGGTGACGCCTTTGCGGATGGACTCCCGGTAGGAGATCTTCGGGCGGGCCTGGGCGACCTCCAGGCCGAAGCGGCGGCGCAGGCGCTCCAGGGTCACCTGCAGGTGCGCCTCCCCCTGGCCGGTGAGCAGGGTCTCCTGGGTCTCGGGGTCCAGCACCACGTGCAGGGCGGGGTCCTCCTCCGCCAGCCGGGCCAGGGCCGAGGACAGGCGCACGTCGTCCTTGCGGTCCTTGGCGGCGACGGAGAGGGCGTAGAGCGCGGGGGCCTGCGACCGCGTCAGCCGGGGCCGGCGAGGCTTGCCGTCCATGGAGATCACCTCGCCGGGATGGGCGGCCTCGATCTTGGCGATGGCGGCCACCTCGCCGGGCGCGGCGCGGTCGATCTTCTTCGTCGCCGCGCCGGTCAGCGCCAGCAGGCCGCCGGCGCGGCCGTGCTGGCCATCGGAGGCGGTCAGCTCCTCGCCGTCGTGCAGCTCACCCCCCATGACCCGGGCATAGGTCAGCTTGCCGGCCTGGCCGGCGTATGAGGTCTTGAAGGCGTAGGCGCAGGGCCCGGTGAGGCCCAGGCGCTCGGCGGCGCGCTCCACCTCCGGGGTCTCGTGGCGCAGGGCCTTGAGCAGGCGGCGCACGCCCCAGCCGTTGAGGGCCGAGCCGAAGAAGACCGGCACGATCTGGCCCTGGTTCATCTCGGCCATCAGGTCGGCGAACACCTCGTCCTGGCTTGGGGTCAGGTCCGAGAGCAGCTGCTCCATCAGGGCGTCGTCATAGTCGGCCAGCTGCTCCAGCATGTGGAAGCGGGCCTGCGCCTCCAAGCTGGCGATCTCGGCGGGCAGGTCGATGCGCTCCGAGGGCTGGCCGGGGCGGTAGACGAAGGCCCGCTCCAGGGCCAGATCCACGAAGCCGGTGACATGCTCGCCCTCCACCAGGGGGATCTGCCGGGCCACCAGGGGCGCGGCGCTCACCGGGGCCAGCGCGGCCAGCACCTCGTCGAGGGTCCCGCGCGCCTGGTCGATCTTGTTGACGAAAACGGCCCGGGGGACCCCGAGCCGTTCCAGCTCCTTGAAGACCGGCGCCAGCAGGGCGGCGCGGCCCGGCTGGGGGTCGGCGACAATGACCGCAAGGTCCACGGCGGGCAGGGCCAGGTCTCCGGCGGCGGAGAACTCCGTTGAGCCGGGCGCGTCGATCAAGGCGTAGCGGTCGCCCATGAACGTAAAGCCGGCGACGTTCAGCTCCACCGACTGGCCTCGCTGCCTTGCCTCCGGGCTGGCGTCGCCGACGCTGGTGGTTCCCACCTCGCCCTGGCGCGGGAGGGTCCCGCTGGCGAACAACATGGCTTCGAGAAGCGTCGTCTTGCCGGTTCCGGCCGCCCCGACGAGGGCGATGGCGCGCACCGAGCCGTTATGGCCATGAGCCATGATCGGATCCTCCGCAATTTGGCGTACGCGCCGCTTACGGGCGTGACCGCCGGTGGACTCACCGTTCACCCGCGCGCCGCGCGGCGCAAGCGCTAGGGTGGGGCCGCACCGTCGATTCGCACGGAGTTTTGAAGGGATGACGTCCTTGAACGGCTACGCATGGCTCGGCATCGCCATCCTCGCCGAGGTGATCGCCACCACCGCCCTGAAGGCCTCCGACGGCTTTTCGCGCCTGGTCCCGTCGAGCATCACCGTGGCGGGTTACGGCGTGGCCTTCTTCTGCCTGTCCCACTCCATGCGCACCGTGCCGGTGGGGATCGGCTACGCCATCTGGTCGGGGATCGGCATCGTCCTGATCACCCTGCTGGCCTGGCTGCTGTTCAAGCAGCGCCTCGACCTGCCCGCCGTGCTCGGCATGGGGATGATCCTGGCCGGGGTGCTGGTGATCAACCTCTACTCCAAGGCCGTGGTCTAGAGCTGTTCCCGTTTCGAATGAATCGAAACGGGGCTCTAGAGTCCTGGCTTGGTCGCTCTTCCCGACCGCCTGATTTGATCCAAGTCAGGCGGGAAACGCTCTAGGCTTGGCCCTTGATTTCCAGCTCGGAATGATAGGCTGTTTCGCAGGATCGCCGGGGACACGACATGGCCGACCAGCCGACGCGCGCGCGCTTTGAAGCCCAGGTGGCGAGCGGGGGAGACGGTGAGGACGCCCGTCGCCTGGCCGCGGCCATCCGCGCCGGCGGCGAGGGACACGGCGAGCTGGCCGCCCTCTTCGTCCACGCCGCCATCGCCGCCCCCGAGCGGCTGGCGGTGATCTATGACGCCGCCACCGAGGGCTGGCTGGGGGTCGCCCCGCGCGGGTTGATGATCGAGGCCCACGGGACGCCCGCCGTGATCGACCCGGCCTTCTGGGGCCCCTTCTGGGACCTGGTCGACGATCCCGACGCCGGGCGCTCGGCCGGCGACATCACCGAGCGCACGGCGGCCCTGGCCGGCCTGATGACCCCGGCCTTCAGAACCCGGGTCGCCGGGACCGCGCGGCTCTATCCCGGGGTCAAGGAGGCCGCCGCGGTCGGCTATCCCTCCAGGTTCTCCCTGGAGGCCCTGGCCCGCTGCCCAGAGGGGTCGCTGGGGGCGGAGTTCCACGACCTGATCGTCGACAACGGCTTTGACCTGGAGGTCCTGGACCGCGAGGCGCTGGGCCTGGCCGACCTGCCGGCCCCGCTGGACTATCTCAACGCCCGCATCCTGCAGTGCCACGACCTCTGGCACATCCTGGCCGGCTACCAGACCACCATCCTGCATGAGGTGGCGATCTCCGGCTTCCAGATGGCCCAGTTCGGCCACCACTATTCCTCGATGTTCCTGGCCGTGGTCACCAGCAAGATGGCCCTGAACCAGCCCGAGGCCCTGCCCCTGTTCCTGGACGTGATCCTCACCGCCTGGACCCATGGCCGCCAGTGCCCGCCCCTGATCGGCCTGGACTGGGAGACGCTGTGGGACCAGCCGGCCGAGGCGATCCGCGCGGCCACGGGCGTCACCCTCTACGCCTCCCCCTACCCCGCCGACCTGTTCGAGCAGCTTCAGGCGGCCTAGTCGACCACGGCGTCGGCCTCCAACTCCACCAGCCAGTCGGGATCGATGAAGCCGGAGACTTGGACGAAGGTGCAGGCGGGCCGCGCCGCGCCGAACACCTCGCCATGGGCCCGGGCGGCCTCGCGCCATCGAGTAATATCGGTGAGCATGACCCGGGTGCGGATCACGTGCTGCGGCCCCGCCCCGGCGCCTTCCAGGGCCGCGACGATGATCTCCAGGCAGCGCCGGGTCTGTTCATAGACGTCGCCGACCCCGTGGGTTCCGCCGGCCGCCGCGATCGGCGCCGTGCCGGCCACGGCGATGACATTCCCCACCCGCACCGCCCGGGAAAAGCCGATCTCCGGCTCCAGGGGCGATCCCGAACTGACCCGTCGCCTCATGGGATCCCCAAGAATTCCGTCGTGGCCTCGATGGCCTCCACCAGGCCGACGCGCTCGATCTTCACGCCCTCCGGCAGGCCGGAGAACAGGCGGGTGGGCGCCGCGGCGTCCAGCATGACGAAGACCCCCTGGTCGTCGGCCCGGCGGATCAGGCGGCCGAAGGCCTGGCTGATGCGGTTGCGCGCCACGCTGTCGTCATAGGCCTTGCCGCCGAAGCGGACCCGCCGGGCCTTGTGCAGGATGTCGGGGCGGGGCCAGGGCACGCGGTCGAAGACCAGCAGCCGCAGCGAGCGGCCCGGCACGTCCATCCCATCCCGCACCGCGTCGGTGCCCAGCAGGCAGCTGTCGTGCTCGGCCCGGAAGATGTCCACCAGGGCGCCGACCTCCAGGGGATCGACGTGCTGCGCATACAAGGCCAGGCCCTTGTCGGAAAGCGGCGCGGCGATCCGCTCATGCACCGCGCGCAGCCGGCGGATGGCGGTGAACAGGCCCACACCCCCGCCCCCGGCGGCCAGGAACAGCTCGCGCATGGCCGCGGCCACCTGGCGCGGATCGTCACGGCCGACATCCGTCACCACGAAGGCCCGCGAATTGGTCTCGTAGTCGAAGGGCGAGGCCAGGCGCAGGGTCTTGGGCCGGTCGGGCAGGCGCGCGGCGCCGGTGCGCATCTCGGCCAGGGCGAAGGGATCGGCGAGGGTGGAGTCGGCCAGGGTGGCGCTGGTCACCAGCACCCCGTGGGCCGGGGCGATGACGGTGTTGGTGAGCGGCTCGGTGGGATCGACCCAGTGGCGGCGGCAGGCGGCGTCCACCACCCGGCCATAGAGGAAGGTGGCGTCGAACCAGTCGACGAAGTCCGGGTCGTCCTCGGAATCCTCGTCGATGGCCCGCAGCATGGAGCGCCAGGCCGGCAGGGTCATGCGGGCGCGCCGATCCAGGCCACGCAGCGCGCCCTCGATGCGCGCGCGGTCGCCGGGCGGCAGGGTGGCGGCCTCGTCGTCCAGAACGTCCTCCAGGTGACGGGCCAGCGCCAGCAGCGGCGCCTCGATGGCGGCGAGCGCTGAGGCGGCGGCCCGCGCGGTCTCGCGCACCAGGTCCAGGGCGGGCCGGGCGGCGCATTCCATGCCCACCTCCGACGGCGCTGCCCGCGCGCGGAGTTGCTCGATGATGGCCACGACGAAGTGCTCGATGGGCCCCATCGGGTTGACCTCGCCATTGGGCGAGGCCACGCGGCCCGACCAGCCCTCGCCGGGCAGGGCGGCGGCGGCGCGGGTGGCGTCGACCAGGGCCCGCTTGGCGTCGTCGCGGTCGCCGAGCACCTCCATGAGGCGGGCCTCCAGGCCCCGACCCCGGCGGCCGCGCCCCTCGGGACCGCGTATCCAGCGGCGCAGCTCGGCGGACTCGGCGCCCGACAGGGCGGCGGCGAAGGCCGCGTCGGCGGCGTCGAACAGGTGGTGGCCCTCGTCGAAGACGATGCGCTTGAGCTGGGTGGTCTCGCCGTCGGCCTTGGAGCCCCTGGCGGCCCGGGCGCCGTCGAAGGCGGCCTGGGTGAGGACCAGGGCATGGTTGGCGATGACGATGTCGGCCCGCCGGGAGCCGCGCACCGCCTTCTCCACGAAACAGGTGCGGTAGTGGGCGCAGCCGGCGTGGATGCACTCGCCCCGCCGGTCCACCAGGTTGGCCGCGCTGGCCTGGGCCACAGGCGGCACGGCGAACAGGGTCGGCAGCCAGGCGGGGAAGTCGCCGCCGGTCATGTCGCCGTCGCGGGTGGCGCGCACCCAGCGGGCGGTCAGCGCCAGGCCGATCAGGTCGGCCCCGCCGAGCTGGGCGGTGTTGGTCTGATCCTGGAAGTTCAGCAGGCAGAGATAGTTCTCGCGCCCCTTGCGGACCACGGCCTTCTTCGCCCGGATCTTGGGGTCGGGATAGATGGCGTGGCTCTCGCGCTCGATCTGGCGCTGCAGGGCGCGGGTATAGGTGGAGATCCACACCGCCGGCCCGTTGGCCTCGGCCCACAGCGAGGCCGGCGCCAGATAGCCCAGGGTCTTGCCGACCCCGGTGCCGGCCTCGGCCAGCATCATGCGCGGCTCGCCCTCCTTCTCGCGCGGCTGGAAGGCGAAGGCGGTCTCGGCGGCGAATTCGGCCTGCATGGGCCGCGCCTCATCCAGGCCCGCCTCCCGCAGCAGGTCCACCAGGCGCTGGGCGGCGGCCTCCGGCGCGATGGGGCGGGAGCCGGCTTCGCCGGGGGGCGCCTGCTCCTCCCACTCGGCGACGCGCGTCCAGACATCCATGCCCGAGCCGCGGAAGACGTTGCCCACCGGGGCCGAGCGCAAGGCGCCGATCACCGCGGTTCCCCAGGCCCAGCCTGCGCGGGCCAGGGTCTCACCGATGGCCAGCGCCTCCTCGCGGGAGGGCTCGGGGGTCAGGGCCAGTTCCGACAGCAGGGCGTGGCAGGCCTCGCGCAGCACCTGGGCCTGGGCCGTCGCGCCCTTGGGCTCGGGCAGGCCAAGCGCCAGGGCCAGGCCTGCGGCCGAGGGGGCGCAGAACCGGGCCGGCCGCACGAAGGCGAACAGCTCCAGGGCGTCGAACAGCCCCTGGGACCGGGCGGGCGTATGCACCCCCAGCCGCTTGGCGGTCATGCCGGCATGGGCCACCAGGACCGGGCCGTGCTCGAACAGGTCCCGCGCATCGGGCGCCCGCAACGCCTGCGCGCCGGATGCGTCGGCCACCGCGGCGCGGGGACCGGGCAGGACGACGAGGGCGGGGGCCAGGGCGAGACTCGGGGCAAGCGCGTTCACCGGCTGTGACTAACCGATTTTCGCGCCCAAGTCAGCGGCCGATGTTCTGGTTTTGATCCTCGCCCGCCCTGCCGTCGGCGACGGCCCTCGACCTGCCGCGATCCCGATCCCTCCCGGAACCGCGCGTCAGAAGGGCGCAGATGTCCTCAAAATGGTTACATTGGACAGGCAAGTTGTTCCGAACGAAGACACTTCGCCCTTAGACGGTCGTCAGTATTGATCGAACATGTTCGGTTGGCGCGGTATGTTTATTTACCGCACTCGCGTTAAGTGGCGTTTCGAATCCGCACCTGGACCGCAGACATTGACCGTCGCCCCATACATTCCGCCCGGGACCGTTCCGCCGTCGACCTCGCAGGTCTGGGTCGAGCTCCTGCGCGCCGCGCAGAAGAACGCCGTGGCGACCATGGTCGTGCAGGTGGCGGCGGCCATCAGCATGCCCTTCGTGGGACGCGAGGACGCGCGGGATTGGTACCTGGCCTGGCTGGTCGTGACCCTCTCGGTGGCCGTTACGCGGGTGGCGGTCGACCAGGTGCTGAAGGGATTGCTTAGCCACGGACCGGGTCTCGACGCCGCGCGCCTGCGCCCGTGGGCCATCGCCCATTCCGTGGGGCTGCTGACCAGCGCGGGGCTCTGGGCCCTGCTGGCCTGGACCCAGCTGCCGGCGGAGACCGCCCAGACGCGGTTCGTCATCCTGATCGTGGTCTCGGCCCTGGCGGCCGGCGCCACCGGGGTGCTGGCGCCGCTGAAGCTGACGGGCCGCGCCTATGTGACCCTGATGCTGGTTCCGGCCTGCGGACGGCTGATGCTGGAGGGCCAGTCGGTCCTGGCCGCCCTTGGCCTGGTGTTCTGGGGGGTGATGATCGCCGGGCACCGGAACAACCACGGCCTGCTGGTGCGCTCCATCGCGCTCGGCCGCGAGAACCTCGGCCTGGTGGATCAGCTGCGGGGGCGCAACGACGAGATCGAGCGGATCAACCAGTCCCTTGAGCAGCGGGTCGCCGAGCGCACCGAGGCCCTGAAGGTGCTGGCGGTGGAGGCCCAGGCCGGCAGCCGGGCCAAGTCGGAGTTCCTGGCCACCATCAGCCACGAGATCCGCACCCCGCTGAACGGGGTGCTGGGCATGGCCCAGGTGATGGAGCGCGGCGAACTGGACGCGGCGCAGCGGGAGCGGCTGTCGATCGTCCAGGCCTCGGCCCGAACCCTGCTGGGGGTGGTCAATGACGTCCTCGACATCTCCAAGATCGAGGCTGGGAACATGGCGATCAGCCCGGCTCCGTTCCGGCTGGACCTGTTCGCCGACGGGGTCGCGCGCCTGTACGCCGTGCTCGCGCAGGAGAAGGGGCTGGCCTTCGACCTGACCCTGACGGACACCGCCCCCGGCCAGCGGCTGGGCGACGAGGTGCGCCTGCGCCAGATCGTGGCCAACCTGATCTCCAACGCCCTGAAGTTCACCGAGGCCGGAGGGATCGCGGTGGCCATCACCGGCGACGGCGACGGCGTCGTCGTCGAGGTCGGCGACACCGGTCCCGGCATCGCGCCGGCCGACCAGGCCCAGGTCTTCGACCGGTTCGTCCAGGCCGACGGCTCCAACACCCGCCGGGCCGGGGGCACGGGCCTGGGCCTGGCCATCTGCCGCGAACTGGCGGTGCTGATGGGCGGGGAGATCTCGCTCGTCTCCACCCCCGGCGAAGGGGCCTGCTTCACGGTCCGCCTGCCCATGCCGGTGACCGCCGAGGTCCTGGTGGCCCCGCCGGCGGCGGCGACACCCGCGGTCGATGGCGGACGCATCCTGGTGGTGGACGACAATCCCACCAACCGCCTCGTCCTGCAGACCATGCTGGAGGAAATGGGCCTGGCCTCCGCCACCGCCCACGACGGTGTGGAGGCCCTCTCGGCCTGGGAAGGCGGCGACTGGGACGCGATCCTGATGGACATCCGCATGCCCCGGATGGATGGCCTGGACGCCACCCGCGCCATCCGCGCCGGCGAGACCGGCCGCAACCGTCCCCGCACCCCGATCATCGCCGTGACCGCCAGCGTCCTGTCCCACGAGACCGAGGCCTACCGCGCCGCCGGCATGGACGACGTGGTCGCAAAACCCGTGGACGCCGGGACCCTGCTGGACGCCATCAGCCGCCAGAGGATCGCCTCCGCGGCGACCTGACCTCCGCGCCGCGCCCTCACCCACCCGGCGAACTTCCCCTCCCGCCCGGAATTCCTCGGAGTTGAAACTGGTGTACGGGCGCTCGCCCCCATCCCAGGGTAGAGTTGACAAGAATTCGGGACGCTCGACGCCCAGGCCTTAAGTGAATTTCCGGCGCGTCCCAGGACAGGTGACGGGAAAGACTCATGCCCACCAGCTATTTCTTCGAGACGATCTCGACGGCGCAGCAGGCGGCTTTCGCCGATGGCGACGGACTCATCTTTCCAGTCGGGGCGACCGCCAATCGGGTCTCGGTTTCCTTTGTGGCCGCGGTGGGCGCCAGCCCGGCGCGCATCGACATCAGCTACAATGGCCGCACCATCTCCCTCGACCCCGGCCACGTGACGACCGACTATCTGGGCGCGGTCTTTTCCGACAACAGCCGCCTGGTGATCGGCGGGGCCGCCGGAACCGATCTGTCGGCGGTCAACTCGCCCCTGGGCGACGGCCTCTATGGCGGGGCTGGCGACGACATCCTGGACGGCGGCGACGGCGCCAACCTCATCCAGGGCAATCAGGGGCACGACGACATCACCGCGGGCGACGGCGCCGACACCCTGCTCGGGGGCCAGGGGGATGACACCCTCACCGCCGGCGACGGCGCCAACTACGCGCACGGCGGCCTCGGGAACGACGACATCCTGGGGGGCGACGGCGCCGACACCCTGCTGGGGGGCCAGGGCGACGACACCCTCGACGGCTGGGACGGCAATGACCTGATCTTCGGCGACCTGGGGAACGATATGCTGATCTCCGGGTCGGGTTCGGCCACCCTGGCGGGGGGCGCGGGCGACGACTTCATCACCGGCTGCGGCTGCGGCGAGGCCTCGGTGGACGCGGGCTCGGGCGACGACCTGGTGGACCTGGGGGGCGGGAACGACGTCATCTTCGGCGGGACCGGCGACGACCTGATGAACGCCGGCGACGGGACGAACTTCGTCCAGGGCAACCAGGGGGACGACGGAATCTACGCCGGGACGGGGAACGACACCCTGCTGGGCGGCCAGGGGCAGGACGACATCGACGCCGGCGACGGCGACAACTACGTGCACGGCAACCTGGGCGACGACTATCTGCTGGTCGGTTCGGGGGACGACACCGTGCTGGGCGGCCAGGGCTCCGACACCATCGATGGCGACCCCGGCGGCCCCGACGGGAACGACCTGCTGTTCGGCGACCTGGGGAATGACTCCATTTGGTCGGGGTCGGGGGACGACACCATCTATGGCGGCGACGGCGCCGACGTCGTCGATGACGGCGGCGGAGCCAACCGGATCGATCTGGGCGCCGGCAGCGACTCGCTGCTGGCCGGCGACGGCGCCGACACCGCGGTGGGCGGCGAGGGCGCCGACGCCCTGGACGGCGACGACGGCGACAACAACCTGTCCGGCGGTCTGGGCGATGACACCCTCCTGGCGGGGACCGGGAACGACACCCTCGTGGGCGGAGACGGGGCCGATGTGATCGCCCTGGGCGACGGGACCCTCAACACCGCCAGCGGCGGCGCCGGAAACGACAGCCTGGCGAGCGGCCTCGGCGCCGACACCCTGCGGGGCGAGGACGGGGACGACACCCTCGACGGCGGCGCGGGCGCGAACCTCCTCGACGGCGGCCTCGGCGCCGACCGCATCACCGGTGACGGCAGCGGCGCGATCCTCGGCGGCGATGGCCATGACACCCTCATCGCCAGCGGCGGCTACAGCATCGCCGCCGGCGCCGGGAACGACTCGGTGACCCTGTCGGGATCGGGGGCCAACACCCTCACCGGCGACGACGGCGCCGACACCCTCACCAGCAGCAGCGCCACCGGCGGCGTCATCAGCGGCGGCGTGGGCGGCGACTCCCTGACCGGCGGAGCCGGGGATGACACGATCACCGGCGGCGCCGGCGCCGACACCCTGGCGGCCGGGTCCGGGGGCGCCGACCGCTTCGTCTTCGCCAACGGCGACTCCGGCGGGGCTGTGGGGCCGCTGGACCTGATCACCGGCTTCACCGCCACCGGCTCGGACGACACCCTGGCCCTGGGGGTCACAGGCTCGGTGTCGAACTTCTCCACCGCCGGCGTGGCCTCCTACGCCCAGGCGCTGGCCGAGGCCACGGCGCTGATCAACGGCGGCTCGCGGGACATCGTGGTGAGGACGGTGTCGGGATCGCCGGGGGGGCTGGAGGACGGGACCTACGCCTTCGTCGACGGGGGCGGCCAGAACACCATCAGCAATGCGATCCGCTTCAACGGCCTCACCGGCGCGCTCGACCCGACGGACTTCATCTAGACTAGCCGAGGCGCCGCCCCTGGATCATGATCCCAGGCGAACCCCGTCGACAGCATGGGGACCGAGGGGGACGCATGACACGCCAGAAGGTGCTGGTGCTCTACCTGGCCAACTCGGCCCTCGACTCCCCGGTGATCGCCTGGGCGGTCTATGACGGCACGGGGGCGACGCGGCCGATGGCCGGCGACAACGACACCCCGCCCTATCGCACCGGGGTCGAGGCCCTGCGCGACGGCTGGCGGCTGTTCCAGGCCGCCCAGATCCTGCCCCACCCGCGCGGCGAGGAATTCGACCTGGCCTATCTGAAGTACGAGTTCTTCTTCGAGCAGCTGGTGGAGATCCCGGCATGAGCGCGATCCTGCTGGACTCCCTGCAGATGGCGCGGTTCGCCGCCCGCGGCTTCCTGCGCTTCGACGCCGCCGTGCCCGAGGAGATCAACGATCAGTTCCTGGCCGAGGTGGGGGAGGCCGCCGAGCCCGAGCCGGGGCGCAAGGTGATGCGAGCCTTTGGCGAACTGCTGGCCCAGGCCCAGATCCCGGAGGTCGCCCCGGGGACCCCGCTGTCGGCCGCCTACCCCCAGGGCTCGGCCGTCCGCCGCCTGCTGGACCTGCCCCTGGTGAAGGGGGCGATCCAGAGTCTTGTCGGCCCCGATCCCGTCTTCGATCATCACTTCCTGCACGTGACCTTTCCGCCCGCCTATTACGAGGCCGGCGGCGGGGAGAACGTCTCCCAGCACACCCACCAGGACTCCACCGTCGACCCGTCCCAGGGCTTCGACCTGCAGGTGATGTACTATCCGCACAAGGTGACCCGGGAGATGGGCGGCACCCGCTTCATCCCCGGCACGCACCTGCGCAAGGTCAGCGAGGTGGCGCTCGGCCGCTACCAGAACATCCGCGGCCAGCAGCACATGGTCTGCGAGGCCGGGACCCTGCTGTTCCTGCACAACGGCCTCTGGCACGGCGGCGGGGTGAACCTGGCCGACCGCACCCGGACCATGTTCAAGATCCGCATGAACCCCAGCGTTCCCCAGGTGCGCCAGTGGGACATGGCGACCCTGCCCGCCGAGCCCGCCGCGCGGCCGATCTTCTATGCCAAGACCCCGCAGCCGGAGACCGTGGAGTCCATCCTGATGGCGCCGGAGCCCTGGTTCGAGCAGGACACCGGCCGTCTGGAATTCGTCAATCGCATCAAGCTGTGGCGGCATCTGACCGGCGACCCGGGCTTCGACGCCGACCATTGGCTGACCCGCCTGGAGAACCCCGCCCGGGCCTGAGCCGCGGCGAGGGAACGGCCGCCGGTCTGGGGCATTGCGGACGCGGCAATGATCGGCATTGCGCGTCCGCCCGTCTGTGCGCCCCGTATCCCTCCCATGAAACACATCCTCGCGCTCCCCCTGCTCGGACTCGTCGTCGCCTGCAGCACGCCCACCCAGCCCACCGGGATGCTCTCGACCTATGACGGGCTGGCGGTGAAGCCGGGCGCGGTGCGGGCCAGCGTCTCCGACCGCAAGGATGAGGCCGGCCTGAGCCTGGTCCGCCGGGTGACCATCGCCCCCACCGCCCTGGCCGACAGCGCGGCCGGCGGCTGGATGACGCCGATGGAGCGCACCGCCCTGCTGCGGGAGGTCGACGCACAGCTCTGCTTCGAGCTCTCCGAGCGCTACGAGATCACGGCCCCCGACGCGGCCTCCGACGCTCGGGTCCGCGCCATCCTCAGCCATGTGCGGCCGACAGGCCGCATCAGTTCTGCGGCCTCGGCGGCCGGCGCCTTCTTCATCCCCGGCCCGATCGGGGTGCGGGCGCCTGGCACGCTGGGCGGCCTGGGCATGGAAGCCGAGATGGTGGCGAGCGACGGCCGTCAGCTAGCTGCCATCACCTGGACCCGCGAAGCCATGGCCGTCGGCACGGACGACCCGTCGCTGAGCCGCATCGGCGACGCCCTGCAATTCGTCGAACCCTTCGCCGACGACGCCGCCAAGGCCATGACCGCGACAGGCGTGAAGTCCCGCCAGATCGCCAAGCCCGACCCCTGCGCCCAGTATGGCTCTCGCCTGCGGGTGGAGGGCATGGCCGCCAAGTTCGCCACGGGCCTCTATATGCCCCAGCTGAGCGGCGCACGGGCCGAGGCGACCCCGGCCCCCGCGACCGCCCCCTGACCGACACGCCTTTGCGCGTGAAACGGAACGGGAACATGCTATAGGCGAGGGGATGGCCGAAGACGCGGGCTCCGCCCCTTCCCTCCTGCCCCCGAGGTTCGCGGACTGGTTTGCGGCCCGCGGCTGGAGCGCGCGCGAACACCAGCTGGAGATGATCGCCAAGGCCCGCGCCGGCCGCGACGCCCTGTTGATCGCGCCGACCGGCGGCGGCAAGACCCTGGCCGGTTTCCTGCCCAGCCTGATCGAACTGGCGCAGCGCCCGCCGGCCAACACCCCGCGCGGCATCCACACCCTCTACATCTCCCCGCTGAAGGCCCTGGCGGTCGACGTCGAGCGCAACCTGATGGCGCCGATCCTCCAGATGGGCCTGCCCATCGTCGCCGAGAGCCGCACCGGCGACACTGGCCAGGCGCGGCGCCAGCGGCAGCGGGTCAAGCCGCCCGACATCCTGTTGACCACGCCCGAACAACTGGCCCTGTTCTGCGCCTGGGAAGGCGCTCGCCTCTACTTCGAAGACCTGGCCTGCGTGATCGTCGACGAGATCCACGCCATCCACGCCTCCAAGCGCGGCGACCTGCTGGCCCTCGACCTGGCCCGGCTGCAGACCTTCGCGCCCAAGATGCGCCGGGTGGGGCTGTCGGCCACGGTGGACGACCCCGACGTGATCCGCCGTTGGCTGGGGTGCGCGGCGCCGCAAGCCGAGAACCAGGTCGACCTGGTCCGTGGCCCCGGCGGGGCGGCGCCCATCGTCGACATGCTGCTGGCCGAGGGCCGGGTGCCTTGGGCGGGCCACACCGCCCAGCACGCCATGCCGGAGGTCTATGAGGCCATCAAGCAGGCCCGCACGGCGCTGGTCTTCGTCAACACGCGCTTCCAGGCGGAGTTCGCCTTCCAGGAACTCTGGAAGCTGAACGACGACAGCCTCCCCATCGCCCTGCACCACGGCAGCCTGGCCGCCGAGCAGAGGCGCAAGGTGGAGGCGGCCATGGCGCGGGGCGAACTGCGCGCCGTGGTCTGCACCTCGACCCTGGATCTCGGCATCGACTGGGGCGACGTGGACCTCGTCATCCAGCTCGCCTCCCCGAAGGGCGCGTCGCGCATGGTGCAGCGGATCGGGCGGGCCAACCACCGGCTGGACGAACCCTCCCGCGCCCTCTTCGTGCCGGCCAACCGCTTCGAGATGCTGGAATGCCAGGCGGCCCGCGAGGCCATCGCCGAGAACCGCTTCGACGGGGATGCGGCCCGCACCGGGGCGCTGGACGTGCTGGCCCAGCACGTCATGGGCTGCGCCTGTTCTGAGCCCTTCGATCTGCTGGCCTTCTACGACGAGATCGTCACCGCCGGACCCTATCGGGACCTCGCCTGGGAAGACTTCGAGCAGGTGGTCGATTTCGTCTCCACCGGCGGCTACGCCCTGAAGACCTACGACCGCTTCCGTCGGATCGTGAAAGGCCAGGACGGCCGCTGGCGGGTGCGCGACCAGGCCACCGCCCAGCGCCACCGGCTGAACGTCGGCGCCATCCTCTCGCCCGCCGTGCTGGCGGTGCGGATCGCCATGGGCAAGCGGCTGCAGGGCGGGCGCAAGATCGGCGAGGTGGAGGAGGGCTATGTGGAGATGCTGGAACCCGGCGACACCTTCATCTTCGCCGGCCAGGTCTGGTCCCTGGTGGCGGTGACGGGGCTCGATGTGCTGGTGCGCCCGGCCATGGGCAAGGACCCGAAGATGCCCTCGTGGGGCGGTTCGAAGTTCGCGCTGTCCACCTTCCTGGCCAAGCGGGTTCGCGAGCTGATGTTCGACGAGAGCCACTGGCAGGTGTTGCCCAGCGACGTCCGCGAATGGCTGGAGATCCAGAAGGACCGCTCGCTGATCGTGAAGGAGGAGGAGCTGCTGCTGGAGACCTTCCCGCGAGGGAAGCGCAACTTCATCGTCTGCTACCCCTTCGAGGGGCGCCTGGCCCACACGACGCTGGCCATGCTGCTGACCCGGCGGCTGGAGCGGATGGGCGCCGCGCCCCTGGGCTTCGTCTGCAACGACTATGCGGTGGCGGTCTGGGCCTTGAACCCCCTGGACGGACTCGATTTCGACGAACTGTTTGCGGAAGACATGCTGGGCGACGACCTGGAATCCTGGTTGTCGGAGAGCTTCATGATGAAGCGCGCCTTCAAGGGCTGTGCGATCATCTCAGGGCTCATCGAGCGGCGATTCCCTGGCGAGCAGCAGAAGTCCGGACGGCAAGTGACCTTCTCCACCGACCTCATCTACGATGTGCTGCGGCGCCACCAGCCCGACCACCTGTTGCTGCGCTGCGCCCGCGAGGACGCGGCCACCGGCCTGATCGACGTGGCGCGGCTGGGGCAGCTGCTGGCGCGCATCCAGGGCAAGATCCGCCATGCGGCGCTGGACCACCTGTCGCCCTTCTCGGTGCCCATCCTGCTGGAGATCGGCAAGGAGAGGACGCCAGGCGCGGCCGGCGAGATGATCCTGGCCGAGGCCGAGAGCGACCTGATCGCCGAGGCCATCGCATGAGCGCGCTCGCCCAACCCCGCCACGTCTATGCCTGGGCGCCCAGCCCCTGCGGGGGCCTGCGCACGACGCTGTCGGGCGCGGCGGTGACCTTCCGCGCCAGCGGGGCGCTGTGGATCGAGGCCGACCAGATGCTGGTGGTGGCCGACCTGCACCTGGAGAAGGGCAGCGCCTATGCCGCGCGCGGCCAGATGCTGCCGCCCTACGACACCCGCGACACCCTGAGGCGCCTGACTGCCGAGATCGTCGCGACCCGTCCGGCCGCCGTGGTGCTGCTGGGGGACACCTTCCATGACCGCGCCTCGGAGGAACGGCTGGCGGCCGACGACGCCGAGCAGCTTCGGACCCTGGCCGGCCTCACCCGCCTGATCTGGGTGATCGGAAACCACGACGCTGACGGGCCCCAGGCCCTGCCCGGCGAAGTGGCCGACGAACTGACCGTGGCGGGCCTGAAGCTTCGGCACGAGCCCCAGGCGGGCCCGCAGCCGGGCGAGGTGGCGGGACATCTGCATCCCTGCGCCAAGGTGACGGCCTCGCGGGGCACGGTGCGGCGGCGCTGCTTCGTGACCGACGGCGAGCGCCTCGTGGCGCCCGCCTTCGGGGCCTATGCTGGGGGGCTGAGCATTCGGGACCCGGCGTTCTCGGGGCTGTTCGCCCGTGACCCGCTTTGCGGCGCCCTGGGGACCGGCCGTGTGCACGCGGTGGGCTGGCGCTCGGTGGTCGGCGACTAGAGCGCCATCGCCTGTTCCAGGGCCATTGCCAGGGAGACAGCGGCCCCCAGGGTCAGGACCGTCATCAGCCGCGGATATCGCGTCGGCACATCGGGCGCCGAGTGATCAAACAGCCACTGGATGATGAAGGCGGCCATCAGGCCAGTGATGATCCAGGAGGTTGGAATGTCACCGCGCGCGACCAGCAGGGCGAAGCCCGCGATCGGCGAGATGATCGAGCCGGCCAGCCTGGACCAGCGCGGCTGTTCCCGGCTGCTCTCCAGACCCCAGCGGATGCCGCCCAGGAAGCCCAGCATGATCGCCGACCAGGCCAGCAGCACGCTGAGGGCGTGTTCCGACCAGCCGGGCGGGCCATAGGCGTAGAGGGTGGCCGACACAGGGAAGGCGGCCAGGCCGATCAGGGCCAGGACCCACATCGGCTTGGGGGCGGAGGCCTCGGCGTCCATCACAGGCGTCAGTTCCTCCGGAAGACAAGTGAGGCGGCCCAGCCCGCGCCGAGCGCCAGGGCCATCGACACCAAGCCGTACAACCATGGGCTATGATGGGCGAAGAGGTAAAGGGTCCGCTCGATCCCGGCCTTCTCCACCGTCAGGGTTCGGACCTTTCGCGAGACCGGCTGACCGTCCTGGAAGAGGATGATCTCGGCCTGGTAGGTCCCGATCGGCGCCTTGGTGGGCAGGTCGATCTCGGCCTTGAACAGGTCCTTGTCGACGAAGGTCACCCCCTTGTCGTCAGCGTCGTAGAGGCCGGCGTTCTCCTTCAGGCGGATGACGGCGCGCCGCCAGTCCAGATAGTCGCCCCCCAGCCGGCTGACCACGACGTCGCGGACGCCGTAGCGGGTCTCGGTGCGCTGCTCGAAGGGGGCGTTGATGGCCAGGTGATCGATGCCGGCGCCCAGGCGGCGCAGGGTCCCGAAGCTGGCGATATCCTGCAGCGGCCGGGTCGAGGCGGTCATGTAGAAGCCAGGCGCGCCACGGAACACCACCGGCCGGCTGTTGACCCAGAGCCCGGCCACCTTGGTCTTGCGGGCGATCCGGATCGGGTGCTCGGGGCCCCGGACGATGACCACCACGTCGCTGGGCTTGGTGGTCGGATCGAACACCGCGCCATAGAGCACGATGTGCGCGCCCCGGAAGCTGGAGGTCACGCGGACTTCCGTCGTGGTGAGCGCGGCGGAGACCGCGGCCGGCGAGGCGGTGAGCTGCGGGGCGGTGGGGCTGGGGATCTCGAGCGCCATCAGCCCATCCCCGTCATCAGCACGAAGGGCTCGTCGGGGGTGAAGAACAGACCAAGCCCCATGCGCAGGCCCACCAGCAGGACGATCAGGGCCAGCAGGGCGCGCAGCTCCTCGGCCCGGAAGCGCGAGGAGGCCTTGGCGCCGAGCTGCGCGCCCAGCACGCCCCCCACCAGCAGCAGGGTCGCCAGGACGATATCGACGGTCTGGTTGCGGCCAGCCTGCAGCACCCCGGTCAGGGAGGTGGTGATGATGATCTGGAAGAGGCTGGTGCCGACGACGACCCCGGCGGGCATACGCAGGATGTAGATCATCGCCGGGACCAGGATGAAGCCGCCGCCGACGCCCATGACCGCCGAGAGCACTCCGACGAAGACCCCCAGCAGGACGGGCGGGATGACGCTGATATAGAGCCGCGAGCGCGGGAAGCGCATCTTCAGCGGCAGGCCGTAAAGCCAGGGCGGGCGGCGCTCCTTGCGGGGCTTGGGCGGCTGGCCGCTGCGCCGCCGCAGGATCGACTGCAGGGACTCCACCAGCATCAGGCCGCCGATCACCCCCAGGAAGACCAGATAGGAAAGCGCCACCACCAGGTCGGCCTGACCCAGCAGCCGCAGCCAGCGGAACAGCTCCACGCCCACGATGGCGCCCACGACACCGCCGCCCGCCAGCACCCCGCCCATGCGGAAGTCCACGGCGCGCTTGCGGGTGTAGGAGATGACGCTGGAGGTCGAGGAGGCCGCCACGTGGTTGGCCATGCTGGCCACCGCCACCGCCGGCGGGATGCCCATCAGCACCAGGACAGGCGTCATCAGGAAACCGCCGCCGATACCGAACAGCCCGGAAATGAAGCCGACGAGCGCGCCCAGCGCCACCAGGAGCGGTGCGTTCACCGAGACTTCGGCGATGGGAAGATAGAGGTCCAAGGTCGCCTCTTATGGCGCCTGACGTGTCACCGCGTGAAGACGGAAAGCTTGGAGACCGTCGAAGGGTCGAGTTGGCCGGTGGCCTGCATGCCCTGATCACGCTGATAAGCGGCGACGGCCAGTTTGAGGGCGCCCGAGGCGCTGCCGTCGGTCGGGCCCTGGTAATAGCCCAGACGCGAGAGGGCCCGTTGGGCGGTGATCACGGTCGGGGAGGCCGGGGCGGCCGCCAGGGCGGTGGCCGGGGCGACGGAGGGATTGGGTGTGTTGGCGCGGAACGCCGCCGCCGTGCGCTCGGCCACGGTGCGGGCGTCGGTCGACAGGCCGGCGGCCACGCGCTGAGCGCTGGAGCGGGCCTCGCCGTCGCCGGTGCGGGCGGCGACCAGGTACCACTTGTAGGACTCCGCCGCGTTCTGGCTGACCCCCAGCCCCTGCTCATAGAGGGCGGCCAGGTTGTACTGGCTGTCCACCAGGCCAAGGTCGGCGGCGCGACGGAACCACTGCGCCGCGGTGGTGGAGTTCTTCGGACCGCCCGAACCGGAGATGTAGGAGATGCCCAGGTTGTGCATGGCCTTGGGATCACCGCCCTCGGCGGCGCGCTCGGTCCAGCGGCGGGCCTCGACGAGGTCCTTCTTCACCCCGCCCGAGCCGCTCTCATAGAGCTTGGCGAGATAGAACTGGGCCGGGGCGTGGCCCTGGTTGGCCACCGCCTTGAGTTGCTCGAGTCCGCCGGCCTGCTTGGTCTCCACCGCCGAAGCGGCGGTCGCGAAGCGCCGGGCCAAGTCCCCCGCGAGGGGCGTTTCGGGCGCGATAGGCTGGGGCGAGAGCGCGATGGCGACCCGGGGGCCGTCGCCGAAGGGGGTCGTGTCGGCCTCCGCCCCCATGATCTCCTCAGACTTGCCGGCGTTCATGGCGGCCAGCGCATCGGCCACCCGCTTGGGCGGCGCGCCACCGGGCTTGCCGTCCATCAGCATGAAGCTCGCGGTGGCCAGGCTGAGGCAGGCCGCGCCGCCCACCACCAGCAGGGCGGTCTGCAGCGAGGAGCCGGCCCGTCGCTTGGGCCGCGCGCCGAAGCCGGCGAACAGTGACGTCCCCGGTTCCTTGGCGGCCTTCTCCGTCTTGGCCTTCTTCTCCTTGGGTTCCTTGGCCTTGCGGCCTTTGGCGTCGTTCGGCGTCGAGGCGCGGGCGGCGGCGCGGGCCTGCTCGATCACTTCGCGAGTGGACAGCGGCCGGCCGGGCTCGGGCGGAGCCACGACGGTGTTGGAGCTCACCGGGGGCTCATAGGCCGCCTCGAGGGCAGCCTCTTCCTCGTGCTCGCCGATGGGGGCGAAGCCGTCGGCGGCCTCGAAGTCCTCGGCGTCGAACGCCGGGCGCTCAGGCTCGCCGGAGAAGGGTTGGCCCGGGAAGCCGTCCGGGGCGTCGGGACCGGTCTCCGGCGGGGCGAAGGCCTGGCGGGCCAGAGGATCAGCGGCGCCCTCGGCCGGGCCGAAACTCGGGAACGGGTCGGGGCCGAAGGGGGAGAGAAGCTCCGGGGCGACGGCCGGGGCGCGCACGATCGGCGCAGCCGCCACCTGTTCCGACAGCCGGCGGTGGGACTCGCCCAGGCGCGCATCGATCTTCTCGCGCGCCTCCTCCAGCATGCGCGCGGTGCGCTCCTCGCTCTGGCGGATACGCTCGACGAGGTCGTCGGAGGCGCGTTCGCTGCGCTGGTTCATGCGCTCGGTGACCCGGGCCACCTGCTCGCCGACATCGTCGATCGCCTGGGCCGAACGGCGCTCGGCGTTGGCGATGCGTTCGGAGAGCTTCTCGGTGATGCGGCCGATCTCGGCGCCCAGACGCTCCAGGGCCTCGGCATGGACACTGTCGGTACGGCCCAGCTTGCTCTCCATCGCCTGGGCGATGCGGGCCACTTCGCCGCCCACCTGTTCAATCGCGTCAGCGCTGCGGTGTTCGGTGGACTGGACACGGCGGTTGAGGTTGTCGGCCACGGTCAGCACCTCCCGGCCCATTTTCTCGATCGCCTGGGCGGAGCGCTGCTCGGCCAGCCGGACGTGATCGCTCATCTCGGCCAGCTTGCGCTCCATGCGGTCGAAGCGGCCTTCCGCGGAGACCTGGAGCTTCTGGGCGATCTCGCCGCGCGCGGCGTCGACCCGGCTGCTGAGATTGGCGGCGAGCTGTTCCAGGCGCCGGTCGAGAGCCGGCGAGGCGCCGCCCTCCACCGCGCGCAACCGGCCGTCCACGGTGGAGAAGGCGTCCTTCAGCCCCTCCATGGCCGCGGCCGTGCGCGACTCGGCATCGGCTAGGCGGTCGCCCACGCGGCTGACCACCTCCTCTATGAGGGCGGTGGGGTCCCCGCCGCCGCCATGGGCCTGGACCTCATCCACCCGCTCACGCAGGGCGCCCAGGGTCTCGCGGGTGCGGGCCTCGCCTTCGTAGAGGTGGTTGGCCACCTTGCCGAGCGCCTGCTCCAGGGCGCGCAGCGCCTCGGCCGAGCGCGGGCCGGCGGCTTCACTTTCCACGCGCCGGACGCGTTCCGCCAAGCGGGCCTGCTCGGTGCGAGCCTCGTCCACCGCGCCTTCGAAGCGGGCCGCCACGGCGACGTTCTCGCGCTCGGCGATCTCGATGCGGGACAGGGCGTCGCGGACCGAATGCTCCACGGCGCTGATGGCCAGGCCGGCGCGGCCTTCGGAATGCTCGATACGGTCGGTCAGGCGGTCGAGCGCCAGGGTGACCCGGCCAATCTCGTCGGCGGGATGCTCGGGCGCCTCGTAGCGTTGGGCGGCCTCCGGCGCGCGGGGCGGGGCCATGGGCCGTGGCGTCTCGGCGCGGGGCGCATCGTGACGTAACGGCGCTTCGTAGATCATCTCCCGAGGCGGCCGGTCGAGGAAGGCCTCGGGCCGGGTTTCCGGCGCGTCGTCGACCGCCCGCTCCGTGAAATAGGTTTCCGAGGTGACTTCCTCCGGACCCTCGTCCTCGAGGATCATGCGGTTCAGCCATTCACCCAGAGTCATGCCGGAGCGCCGAGCGAGGTCCTTGGCGACCTCCCGGGCTTTTGGGTCGATCCCTTTGACGCTCCATGGCGTCCCCGAGCTCATACCGAATCGTTCTCCGCAGGACTGACCTCAGACGCTATCCACCGATCCTTGGGGTGTAAACGCGGGGTTAACGCAAGATGTAGCGTCTGGGGCGATTGGCTGTGGATGATCCGGATCGTCCGTGAACCCAGGCGGGAACGGCTCTTGCGAATGGGAGACAGTCAAGAATCCGATCGGCTTTGCGGGCTGATCGCACGTGCGCTACGCCGTCGCACATGACGCTCTCCGTGACCCTCGGCTTGATCGCCGCCTTCCTGGCCGTCGCCGTCTTCGCCGGCTGGCGCGGCGCCCAACCGCCCAATCCGCTGAAAGGGGTGCGCATGGCGCCCTACCGGCTGATCATGGTGACAGCGGCGGCGGCGGTGCTGATCCTGCTGGTTCACCTGGTGAACCTGCTGGGCGTCAAGACGGGGCGCTGACCGTCTGCGACGGCGCTTCCGGGCTCTCGGCCTTCTTCGGCCGCTTGGCGAGACCCGCCACCCCGCCCGAGGACAACAGGCCCACATCGGCCAGCAGCAGGGGGATGGCCCATTTGCGCGGGGCGGCGATGTAGCGGGGCTGCCAGAGCGGGTCGTACTTGTCCTTGTAGGTGCGCACGCCCTGGAAGTTATAGATCTCCTCGGCGTGTTCGAAGAACAGGTTGCCGACCCGGGACATCACCGGCGCCAATGGGCGATCCTCCAGCCCCGCCAGGGGGGCCATGCCGAACTCCACGGCCTTGTAGCCCTGGGCCCGGCCCCATTCGATCAACTCGACGAACAGGTAGTCCATGATGCGCTTGGGCGCGGCGGGGGCGTAGCGCATCAGGTCCATGGAGAAGGAGGTCTTGGCCGCCGTGATCCAGAGGGTTGCGAAGGCCACCACGGCGCCCTCGAACCGAACCACGGCCACCGGGAATTCCGAGACATAGCCGGGATAGAACCCACCCATGGAAAACCCCTTCTCGCCGCCGGCGTGCTCGGCCAGCCACGCGTCGGATATCTTGGCCAGGGTGGGGACGAGGTCGCTGATCTGGTGCGGCGGGATGACCTCGAAGGTCGCGCCCTCCTCGCCGGCCTTGCGCCAGGCGCGGCGCAGATTGCCGCGCTTGGTGCCCTCGATGCGGAAGGTCTCGAGGGGCACGGCGGCCGCCTCCCCCACCTTCTGGATCGAGAAGCCCAGCTCCACCACGTCGGGCAGGTGGTCGGCGCCAATCCCATAGATGCCCGGCCGAGCGGCATGGGCGTCGGCCAGTTCCCGGAACCGCCACAGCAGCTCCAGTTGCTCGTCGCGGCGGCCGACCGGCGCCCCGAGCGCGATCCAGGAGCGCCCCCGCACCCCGAACATCAGAAAGCTCTCGCCGCTGGCCGAGAACAGGAACCGCTTGTCCCCCAGCAGGGCGACGTTGGAGCCGGGCTCGGCCACCTCCGCATTGGCCAGGATGTGGCGTACGCGCTGGAAGTCACGGTCGGCCTCTCCCACCACCGGCGGCGTGGCCGCGGTCGCCAGCATCCGCCACAGGCCGAAGGCGAAGAGGGCCAGGGCGGCCCCGGCCCAGGCGCGGATCGATCGGGCGGCGTCGGCGTCCACCATCATCCGCCAGAAGGGCTGGTCGGCGTAGTCGGCATGCTCAAAGGACCAGAGGCCCAGCAGTCCCGCCCCCACCAGGGCGGCGAAGGCCGAGGCCAGCCAGCCCGGCGTGATCTCCATACGCGACAGTCGCGCCGTCCGCGGGAAGGCCTTGCGGAACGGCAGCAGCGCGAAGGCCAAGGTCACCAGCAGCGCCGTGTCTTCCCAGACAAAGCCCTTCAGCAGCGAGAGCGAGGCGGCCAGCAGCAGGGCCCCTATGGTCGCGCCCCAGGCGGCGTCGAGCCGGGAGCGCAATCCGAAGGCTAGCATGACCAGGGTCAGCCCCAGGATGGACGAGAGGAAGTGGCTGACCTCGATCAGATAGACGGGTGTCATCTCGTAGAGGCGCAGGAAGCGGTCGGGGACCGAAGGCGTGGCGCCCGAGGCCACCAACATGACGCCGGCCGCCAGGGTCAGGACCGCGCCAAGGACGGGGGCGACCGCAAGGGCCGCCGGCTTCAGTTCTCGCCAAAATCTCATATGCGGTCCGTGCGTCGCCGAAGGCCCAGCCGCCTAGATAGCCGATTTTTTGAGCTTTGGGCCGCGTCAAACAAGCGTTTCGTTCCTTGCTCTTGAGGCGCCCGACGCTAATGTGGCGACGGCTTCAGCTTGAGACCTCGGGAGGATTCCATGGCCGACTTCGGCGGCGGCGACATCGACGCGTTCCGCAACGAGGTGCGCGCCTGGCTCGAGGCCAACTATCCGGCTGAGCTGCGCGACCCCAAGGCCAAGACCGATCCCGAAGCCGTCTGGGGCGGCCGCGCCTTTGCCGGCGGAACCGACCCCCAGGCCGTCTGGACCCAGCGCATGGGCGCCAAGGGCTGGACGACTCCCACCTGGCCTAAGGAATATGGCGGCGCGGGCCTCTCGCCCGCCGAGGCCCGGGTGCTGGACCAGGAACTGGCCGCCGGCCGCTATCGCCCCGGCGTGCTGGCCTTCGGTATCTGGATGCTGGGGCCCGTCCTGCTGGAATACGGCACCGAGGCGCAGAAGAAGACCTTCCTGCCCCCCATCGTCCGCGGCGAGATCCGCTGGTGCCAGGGCTATTCCGAACCGGGCGCCGGCTCCGACCTCGCCAGCCTCGCCACCCGCTGCGAGGACAAGGGCGACCACTGGCTGATTAATGGACAAAAGGTGTGGACCAGCTACGCCGACAAGGCCGATTGGTGTTTCTGTCTGGTACGTACCGATACTTCGAAGAAGCATGAGGGGATTTCCTTCGTGCTGATCGACATGCGGACGGAGGGCGTGGAGACGCGGCCGATCCAGCTGATCTCGGGGGAGAGCCCGTTCTGCGAGACCTTCTTCAACGACGTGAAGATCCCGAAGGACCAGCTGGTGGGCAAGGTCAACGGCGGGTGGGAGATCGCCAAGCGGTTGTTGCAGTATGAGCGGCAGAACATTTCGGGCGGTTTCGGCGGCGGCGGCGGGGCCGGCGGTTCGGCCGCGGACCTGCCGGTGGTGGCCAAGAGCTACAATGGGACCGATGACACCGGTAGACTGGCCGATACGGACCTGCGCCAGCGGATCACCCGCAACGAGATGGACTTCCGGTCGCTGCGGCTGACCATCGGGCGGACGGCCGCCGAGGCGCGGGCCAGCAATGGGCCGAGCGCGGCGACCTCGATCATCAAGTACGCGGCGGCCGAGTTCGCCAAGGAGCGGTCGGAGCTGATGGTGGAGTCCATGGGCCACCAGGGCCTGGGCTGGGAGGGCGACGCCTTCACCACCGGAGAGCTGACGGCGACCCACGGCTGGCTGCGCTCGAAGGGCAACTCCATCGAGGGCGGCACGACCGAGGTGAACATCAACGTGGTGGCCAAGCGGGTGCTGGGCCTTCCCGATCCGAAGTAAGCGCTTACATCAAGGGCGCCGCTCAATTTCAGGGCGGCGCTCTCTTCGACTTGAACGACTGATTTTTTCGAGAAGGCGATTTTCCCATGGCTGATTTCGGCGGCGAAGACACCACCGCGTTCCGGGCCCAGGCCAAGGCCTGGCTCGAGGCGAACTTCCCTGAGTCCCTGCGCAAGAACCCCGCCGCCCAGCTGGCCGCCCAGATGGGCGGGACCGAGAGCGAGGACGCCAAGGCCTGGCGCCAAGCCATGGGCGCCAAGGGCTGGGGCACCCCCACCTGGCCGGCCCAGTACGGCGGCGGCGGTCTGAGCCGCGCGGAAGCCCGAGTGCTGGCCGAGGAGATGGCCGCCATCGGCGCCCGCAACCCCATCGGCGGCATGGGGGTGATGATGTTCGGCCCTACCCTGGTGGAGTACGGCACCGAGGAGCTGAAGCAGCAACATCTGCCCGGCATCATCAAGGGCGAGGTCCGCTGGTGCCAGGGCTATTCCGAGCCGGGCAGCGGCTCGGACCTTGCGAGTCTTCAAACCCGCGCCGAGGACAAGGGCGACCACTGGCTGGTAAATGGTTCAAAAATTTGGACTTCTGGCGCAAATCTGGCCGATAGATGCTTCTGCCTGGTGCGTACCGATACCTCAAAGAAACATGAAGGCATCAGCTTCCTGCTGATCGACATGACGGCGCCGGGCGTCGAGGTCCGGCCGATCCGGCTGATCAACGGCACCTCGCCCTTCTGCGAGACCTTCTTCACCGACGTGAAGGTCCCCAAGGACCAGCTGTTTGGCCCGCTGAACGGCGGCTGGACGGTGGCCAAAAGGCTGCTGCAGTTCGAGCGCGACAACATCTCGGCGGGCCTGGGCGGCGGCAATCTGGGCGCGGCCCAGGCGACCATGACCGTCAGCGAGGCGGCCAAGCACTATATGGGCGTCGACGACACCGGCCGGCTGGCCGACACCGACCTGCGCCGCCGGATCACCGAACACCTGATGGAGACCCGCGCCTTCCAGCTGACGGTGCGGCGGGCGGCTGACGAGGCCAAGTCGAACCAGGGCCCCTCCTCGGCCACCTCGATCATGAAGTACGCCGGCGCCAAGATCGCCCAGGACCGCAACGAGCTGATGGTCGAGGCGATGGGCCACAGCGGCCTGGGCTGGGAAGGCGAGGGCTTCGAGGGTAACGAGTTGGCCACGGTGCGCGCCTGGCTGCGCTCGAAGGGCAACTCCATCGAGGGCGGCACGTCGGAGATCAATCTCAACGTGGTGTCCAAGCGCGTGCTGGCTTTACCGGACCCCAAGTAACGGGGACTCCGATCGGGCGTATTTTGTGTTATACTGATAGCTAAGAATTTGAATTCAGGGAGAATTTTAAATGGCTGATTTCGGAGGCGCTGATCTCGACGCTTTCCGCGCCGAAGCGCGCGAGTGGCTCGAGGCGAATTTCCCCAAGTCCCTGGGCAAGGATCCGGAGGCCCTGCAGGCCGCCGCGATGAGCCCCGAGGCCCCCACCGGCGACTACGCCACGTGGAAGGAGCGCATGGGCGCCAAGGGTTGGGGCGTTCCCACCTGGCCCAAGGCCTATGGCGGCGGCGGCCTGTCGGCCGGCGAGGCTCGCGTGCTAGCCTCGGAGATGGCCAAGATCGGCGCCGTGAACCCGATCGGCGGCATGGGCGTGGGCATGTTCGGCCCCACCCTGCTCGAGTACGGTACTGAAGAGCAGAAGCAGAAGTATATCCCCGACATCGTCACCGGCAAGGTGCGTTGGTGCCAAGGTTTCAGCGAGCCGGGCGCCGGCTCTGATCTGGCCGCGCTTCAGACGAAAGCTGAAGACAAGGGCGACCACTTCCTGGTCAACGGAAGCAAGATCTGGACGAGCGGCGGCCAATACGCCGACA
>NZ_JAUSLW010000185.1 GCF_030645195.1 Phenylobacterium sp.
TCCTGCACCGCGTCCTCGGCCTCCGCCACCGAACCCAGCATGCGGTAGGCCAGGCGGATCAGCCGGGGGCGCTGGGTTTCGAAGGCGTCAACGTCGGTCATCAGGCGGCCAGCCTCTGGAAGGGCGCAGCCTCGCCGGCCACCGTGACGCGAGAGCAGGCGCGGCCGTGGCCGAGGGCGTACTTCAGGGTGGGATACATCCGCGCGGTGGTCAGCGCGAGGCCGATGGCCACCAGGCCCTTCTCGCCCCAGCGGCGGAGGATCTCGTCGCGCAGGGGGTCGGCCGCCTCCATGTCGCGGGCCAGGCTGGCCTGGGCGAACCGCCAGGCCAGGGCCGCGGTCTCTCCCATGCCCGCTTCGTCGCCGGCCAGGATGGCGCGCAGGATGGCGGGCTTCACCCCGCCGGCGGCGGCCATGTCCACGGAGATCTGGGTGCAGGGGCCGCAATCCTCCGCCAGCGTCCCGGCGATGCCGGCGGCGGCCAGGGCCGCGGCCGGGGCGGCCTTGCGGTCCACCATCTGGCTGACGAAGCCGAACTTCAGGAAGCTCATCGGCGAGGCCGCCAGCAGGTCGCGCATATAGCCGGCGTCATAGCCCCAGGTGCGCTCCATCTTGTCGATCTGGCCTTTCAGCAGGGCTCTCAGCATCTCAAAACTCCTTCGGCTTGCGGACAAGGGCGATCCCGGCGGCCAGCAAGGTCGGCAGGTAGACGCCTGGGAGATCGCGGATCAGGTCGGGGATGGGGCTGGCTGAGCAGCTGGCGTCGAACAGGTGGATGCCGCTGTGCAGGGCGAGGAACAGCGCGCCGGCCACCAGGGCCGGCCAGCCCTGGACGGGCCGCCAGGCGAACCAGGCCAGGCCCAGCGCCGTCACCAGATAGGCCGCGCCGATGTCCCGGACGAAGTGCGGATTGAAGGCGCCGGTGCCCGGCACGCCGGGCACGGCGTCATACCACCAGAGCGGCGCTCCCAACTGGGCGAGCGCATTGGCGCCCAGGACCACGGCCAGAACCCCAGCGATGAGGCGTGTCATCGAAACCCTCCCGATCAACACCCCTAGGACGGGGCGGACCGGGCGGCTGTGACATCAGGTCAGGAGATATCCGCGATCCAGGCCGGCAGGTCCTCGATGGAGACCAGCTCCACAAAGCGCGGATGGTCCACCGGCGCGTCGGCCACCTCGTGGGCCCAGGTCAGGGGATAGGGCACGTGGGCGCCATAGGCCCCGGCGGCGATGGCCGGCAGGATGTCGGACCGCATGGAGTTGCCGCACATCACCGCCTCCGCCGCCCCTGACCCGTGGCGGGCGAAGACGCGCTCATAGGTGCTGGCGTCCTTCTCGCTGACGATCTCCACGGCGGCGAACAGGTCCCCCAGGCCCGAGGCCGCCAGCTTCTGCTCCTGGTGCAGCAGGTCCCCCTTGGTGATCAGCACCAGGCGGTAGCGTACGGACAGAGCCGCCAGGCAACGCTCCACCCCCGGCAGGGGCTCCACCGGCTCGGTCAGCATCTCGCGGCCGGCGGCCAGGATCTCGCGGATCACCGCCGGCGGCGCCTCGCCGTCGGAGAGCTCCATGGCGGTCTCGATCATGGAGAGGGTGAAGCCCTTCACCCCGTAGCCGTAGAGCCGCAGGTTGCGCTTCTCCACCTCGGCCAGCCGGGCCTCCACCTCGGCCGGGTCGGCGACCCCCGCCAGCAGGGCGCTGAACCGGTCATGGGTCAGGCGGAACAGGGTTTCATTGTGCCAAAGCGTGTCGTCGGCATCGAGGCCGACGGTGGTGATGGTCGCGGACATGGCTCCTGAATACGCCGCGCCGGGCCGGGAATGGAAGCCGGTCACGCCTGCGGCGCCGCAGGCGAAGCTCTGCCCAATCGGCAGGCGCCGGGACGATCTTGCTATCAGGGATGGCGCGGGTCGCACTTTCGCAACCAATTCCGGCTGTCCTGCACACTGTAGCTTGATTGATTCCTCCCCCGGGGACGTGTGCATGGTGTTTGCTGGGTTTTCCGGCTGGTTCGGGCGTCTGCTTCGCAGGCTCGGCCGACGTCTTGGCGACCATGCGGTGGCGGCCGCGGAGGCCGACGCCGCCATCGCCCAGGACCGCCTGCGGGAGGCCATCGACCTGCTGCCCGAGGGCGTCGTCTTCCTGGACGCCGAGGGCCGCTACATCCTCTGGAACAAGCGCTACGCCGAGATCTACCACCGCTCCGCCGATCTCTTCCGTCCAGGCGAGCGGTTCTTCGACACCCTGAAGATGGGGGTGGCGCGCGGCGACTATCCCGACGCCGTCGGCCGCGAGGAGGCTTGGCTGGCCGAGCGCCTGAAGAAGCTGATGAACCCGTCGGGCGAACGCCACGAGCAAAGGCTGGCCGACGGCCGCTGGCTGATGATCGAGGAGAAGCGCACCTCCGACGGCGGGGTCATCGGCCTGCGGGTCGACATCACCCAGATGAAGCGCCAGGCCGAGGCCCTGGAGGAGGCCCTGCACCGGGCCGAGGCCGCCAGCCGCGCCAAGACCGCGTTCGTCGCCGACATGAGCCATGAACTGCGCACGCCGCTGAACGGGGTCATGGGCCTGGGTCAGGCGCTAGCCGCCACCCCGCTCACCGAGCAGCAGAGCGCCCTGCTCTCCGACATGCTGGCCTGCGCCCAGGACCTGGACGGCCTGGTGAGCGGTCTGCTGGACTATGGCGACGCCGCCCGCGCCGCCGACGCCGCCCCGCCGGCCCAGGTCCATGGCCATGAGGCGTCCGACGCCCCGCCCCTGCGGGTCCTGGCCGCCGACGACAATCCCACCAACCGCAAGGTTGTGGAGCTGATGCTGGGGGCGGCCGGCGCCGAGGTGGTGAGCGTCGAGAACGGTCAGCAGGCCGTGGACGCCTGGCGAACCGGCGTCTTCGACGTGGTGCTGATGGACCTGCGCATGCCGGTGATGGACGGGCTGGACGCCATCCGGGCCATCCGCAAGGCCGAGGGGGCGGGCCTGCCCCGGGCGCCGATCATCGTCATCAGCGCCAACACCTCCACCGACGACGTCGAGGCCTCGGCCGCCGCCGGCGCCGACCGCCACATCGGCAAGCCCCTGCGAGCCGAAGCCCTGTTCGAGGCGATCTCCGGGCTGCTGGACTAGCTTCTGGGTTTGAAGACCCGCTCGGTGGAGGCCGGATACTTCAGCAGCAGGGCGGCGGGCCGGATCGGCCGGACGACGAGATTGCCGCCGCAGTTCGGGCAGACCCCGCCGAGCGGACCGTCCACGCAGTCGGCGCAGAAGGTGCACTCGAAGGTGCAGATGCGCGCCGCCCCGCTCTCCGGCGGCAGGTCGCGGTCGCAGGCCTCACAGTTGGGGCGAAGGGCGAGCATCGGAATCTCCAGGGCGTCTGCCGATCATCATGGCCTCGAAGGGCCTTGGCTGAAATGACGCACTTCCCTCGATTTCCGCCCTACTCCCCGAACCCCTCCCCCGGCTCCACAGGTTCCAGCCGCAGCAGGCGGGAGTCGGCGACGGCGGCGGTGCGGTGCTGGACGAACCCCCGGTAGTCGGGGTCGCGGACCATGGCCATGAAGGCCTCGGAGCTTGGGTATTCGGCGATGAAGGCCAGGTCCCAGGCCTCGTCCTGGGGGCCGGTGACCATGACCTGCGGCTTGCCCGCCCAGACCTGCCGCCCGCCCAGGCGCTTGAAGATCGGCGCGGTGGTGGCGCCATAGGCGCGATAGGCCTCCAGGCCGGAGATGTCCTTGCCGTGGTCGGGGTGCCCCTCGGGGTAATCGGCCTTGGCCCTCACCCGCACCAGGTTCAGCATCTGGATCGGCTGGTCGCGCGGCAGGGACTTGAACAGCTCCCAGGCCTGTCGATCCGGGTCGATATATCCGCTCATCTCAAGCCCCGTGCTGGAGGATCACATTGACCCAGGGTCCGGGACTCACTACCTACGCGCCCGTTTACCCGGCTCGATGCTATAGCCGGACGGGCGCGTACGCCCACCCCTTTGCGACAAGATGGAGCCCCGGATCATGAGCGAGCTGCTGCCTGGCGTCACCGGGGTCCTCGTCCTCGCCGATGGGACCGTGCTTCAAGGCTTCGGGGTCGGCGCGGTCGGCGAGGCGGTGGGCGAAGTCTGCTTCAACACCGCCATGACCGGCTACCAGGAGATTCTCACCGACCCCTCCTACATGGCCCAGATCGTCGCCTTCACCTTCCCGCACATGGGCAATGTCGGGACCAATGTCGAAGACCTGG
>NZ_JAUSLW010000187.1 GCF_030645195.1 Phenylobacterium sp.
TCGTCCCGGGGGCGGTCGTCGCGGCTACGGTTTTCGCTCTGGGGACGATCGTCGCGGTCGCGCCAGCCACTATTGCCACTGGTGCGGTCGCGGCTCTCGACGGTTTCGCCGCCGGCCTCGGAGCCGTCTTCCTTGTCGGCCTTCTCGGCGGCGTCGGCGTCCGCCTGGGCGGCGGCCTGGGCGCCGCTCTCGTCCTCGAAATCGATGTCGAAGCCGGAGGAGAATTGATCGCGGCCCAGGATCTCGCTGGCCGGGCGAGTCGGCTGCATGGCGCGCACGACCCGGAAATAGTGTTCGGCGTGTTGCAGGTAGTTCTCGGCGAGGACCCGGTCCCCGGCCGTGGAGGCGTCTCGCGCCAACTGCTGGTATTTCTCGAAGACGTGCTGGGCGTTGCCGCGAACCTTCGCGCCTTCCGGCCCGTTGGAGTCGAACGCCCGGTTGGCGTTCTGCTGCTGCGGTTTCCCGCCGCCGCCACCGCCGCCGCGATTGCGACCACGCTGACGCTTCATACCCTTGAAATCTCTCATTATTCGCTAACCGTTCCGCCGGCGCTCCAGCTCATGCCGGGATTGCGCGGGCTTGCCTTTTCGTCTTGCTCAGGTCCCGAGGACCCGAGAATTCGTGTTGAAGACGTAAGTGTTCCCCGTCTTCCGCCCGGACTTGAGGCGAGCGCCACATGAAGCCGCGCCTGTCGGTGTGGTGCTCGATTCCTGCTTTTCAGGAGGCCGAACCCCGGGCGCCGACGAATTGGGTGGAGACAGGTATCTGATCTAGCGATTCAGCCCCGAGTTTCCAAGGGGTTTTTCGTTCCCGTGACAACGCGGTCGCGGGTGGAGAGGTCGCGGATGGTCTTCACCCCCTGGGCGCCGGCCGCGCGGAACAGATCCTCGACGGCCTGTTTCTGGTCAAAGCCGATCTCAACGGCGAACATGCCGCCGGGCTTCAGCACCCGCAGGATCTCCGGCGCCAGGAGGCGGTAGTGGTCCAGGCCGTCGGGGCCGCCGTCCAGGGCCAGGCGCGGTTCGTGGTCGCGCACCTCCGGCTCCAGGGTCTCGATGACGTCGGTGGCGATATAGGGCGGGTTGGAGACCACCAGGTCGAAGCTTTCGTCCCCCAGGCCCGCCGTCCAGTCGCCCCGCAGCAGGGCCAGGCGGCCGGCCAGGCCGAGATTGGCGGCGTTCTCGCGGGCCACGGCCAGGGCCTCCTCCGAGACGTCGATCCCCAGCCCCTTGGCGGCGGGCCGCTCGGCCAGGATGGCCAGCAGGATGGCGCCCGAGCCCACCCCCAGGTCCAGGACGTTGAAGGCCATCTCCTCCGGGAAGGCCGGCAGGACGGCGTCCATGATGGTCTCGGTGTCCGGGCGGGGGGTCAGGACGTCGGGGGTGACCGACAGCATGATCTTCCAGAAGCCCTTGCGGCCCAGGATGTGGCTCACCGGTTCGCGGTTCTCGCGGCGGCTCAGATAGTCGGCGAGCGTCGCCTCCTGTTCGGCGGTCAGCAGGCGGTAGGGGTCGCCGACGATGTCGGCTCGGGTGGCGCCGGCCGCGGCCTCCACCAGCAGGCGGGCGTCGATCACTGGTCCCGCCAGGCCGGCGGCCTCCAACCGCGCCTTGGCGCCCTGCCAGGCCTGCAACAGGGTCTGGCTCATCGGACGGGCTCCAACTGGGGGGCGGTGCAGGCGTCGCCCACGGTGAGCCGTCCGCCGTCGGTGACGTGCATGTAGACGCCGCAGAACATGTGGCCGTAATTGTCGAACAGGGCCTTCACCACGTCCATGTCCCGCTCCGCCGTCTCCGGATCGACGTGGGTGGCGGCGCAGCGGACGATGGGCTTGAACACCTTGGCCCGCGCGAACCCCAGCATCAGCTCGCGGCCCACCCAGTCCATCTCCGCCCACGGCGCCCAGCCCTCCACATAGAGGTTGGCGCGGAAGCGCAAGGGGTCGAGCGGGCGGCCGATCTTCTGTTCCAGGTCCCGCAGGGTGGCCAGGTTGATGACCGAGACGTGGCCCAGGGGGTGGTCCATGAACCGGTGGCCGGGCGCCTCGATGACCTTCAGCTCGCCGCGCACCTCGTCCCCCAGCATGACGGTGAGCCAGGCGGCGAAGGCCGCGCGGCCGGCGGCATCGGTCATGGCGCCCTCGAAGTCCGGCTGGCCCTTGGCGGTCGCCCGCAGGGTCCCGGTGGCCTCGTCATAGGCCGTCCGCGCCCGGGCCACCTCGGCAATGGCCATCAGGACGGTGAACTTCTGCTTGGGAATGAAGGCCGGCGCGGCCGGATCGAAGCCCGAGGGACCGTTCTCCACCGCCCACATGCGGTCGCAGGGAAAGGGCTGGCCCGCCGCCAGGTCGGCGAAGTTCAGGCGCTCGGGCGTGAACCCCTTGATCGGGTGGCGGTAGAGGGCGGCGAGGTGACCGGTCATCCCGCCCTGTTGCCGCAAGCCCCCGCCGCGCGCAACCGGGGCTGCGCCACAATCATGGCGCCGCTCGGGGCCAGCCTTGGGGTTAGGGTGACCCAGGGCCCACGGAACGCCTGTCGCAAATGGGTGTTCAAGCTGTGGCTTCGCGCCTGGAGGGTGGGAGAACTTGCGCAGGCTGTTTGCGAGGAAATGGACGGCGAAAAAGGTGGCGCCCCTGGTGATACAGGCCGCCCCCTGGGTGGCGCTCGCCGCCCTGGCCGCCTTCTGGCCCCGAGGCCGCGGCAAGCCCAAGCCGGGGCTCAGCGTCCAGGCCGCCGCCGAGCCGGAGTCCTTCGAGACCGCCGAACCCGGCCGCGGCCGCCTGGCCGACGCCCCGCACCGCATCCCCATGCGCGGCTGGAAGGATGTGCTCTGGCGCACCTATCGCGAGGTCACCTGCGACCGGCTGAGCGCGGTGGCCGGGGGCGTGACCTTCTACACCCTGCTGGCCCTGTTCCCGGCCATCGGGGTCTTCGTCTCGCTCTATGGCCTGTTCAACGACGTCACCGCCGTCCAGGCCCAGCTCGTCCAGTTCGCCGCCGTGATCCCCAGCTCGGTCATCGACATCGTCGGCGACCAGATGCTGCGTCTGGCGACGAGGCCCCACGCCTCCCTCAGCGCGGCCTTCGTCCTCTCCCTGCTGCTCTCGATCTGGAGCGCCAACGCCGCGATGAAGGCGCTCTTCGACGGCCTGAACATCGCCTATGACGAGGCCGAGAAGCGGAGCTACCTGTTCCGCACGGCCATGACCTATGCCTTCACCCTGGGCCTGCTGGTCTTCCTGACCCTGGTGAGCGCCATCCTGGTGGCCGTGCCGCTCTATCTGCGGGACGCGGGCTTCGCCGACTTCGCCCTCGTCTGGGTCCCGATGCGTTGGCTGGTGATCCTGGGGCTGGCGGCGACCGCCTTCGCCATGGTCTACCGCTACGGTCCCAGCCGCGCCCAGGCCCGCTGGCGGTGGGTCAGCCCGGGTGGGGTGTTCGCCGCCCTGCTGTGGCTGGGGGGCTCCCTGGGCTTCTCCTGGTACGTCAACAACGTCGCCCACTTCGACGCGACCTACGGCTCCCTGGGGGCCGTGATCGGCTTCATGATGTGGATCTGGTTCTCGGTGATGGTGGTGCTGATCGGCGCCGAGCTGAACGCCGAGATCGAGCACCAGACGGCGCTGGACTCCACCACCGGCGCGCCCCAGCCCATGGGCGAGCGCGGGGCGGCCATGGCCGACACGGTGGGCCTGGCCTTCCATTTCGACCTGAAGAAGCTGACCTCGAAGGTCTGGATCGACGGCCGCGACCAGGCCGAGCGGGTGCTGACCGCGGCCCGCCTGCGCAAGCCTCAGCCGAACTCGTCTTCCAGGGCCGAGAGCCGGGCGGCCTGATCCTCGGCGATCAGCGGATTGATGATGTCGTCGAGATCATCGCCGCTCATCACCTTGGGCAGGTTGTAGACGGTCAGGTTGATGCGGTGGTCGGTCACCCTCCCTTGCGGGAAATTGTAGGTGCGGATCCGCTCGGAGCGGTCGCCGGAGCCCACCTGGCTCTTGCGGGCGTCGGCTCGGGCGGTGTCCAGGGCCTCGCGCTTCTGATCGTACAGCCGGGCCTGCAGCACCTTCATGGCCCGCGCCCGGTTCTGGTGCTGCGACTTTTCCGAAGACGTCACCACGATGCCGGTGGGCAGGTGGGTGATGCGCACCGCCGAGTCGGTCTTGTTGACGTGCTGGCCGCCGGCCCCGGAGGAGCGATAGGTGTCGATGCGCAGGTCGGAATCGTTGATGACGATGTCGACGTCCTCCACCTCGGGCAGGACCGCCACGGTGGCCGCCGAGGTGTGGATGCGGCCGCCGGCCTCGGTCTCGGGCACCCGCTGCACCCGGTGGACGCCGCTCTCGAACTTCAGGCGGCCGAACACCCCGTCGCCGGTGATGGAGGCGATGATCTCCTTGTAGCCCCCGACCTCGCCCTCCGAGACGCTGTCGATCTCCATCTTCCAGCCGTGCAGGGTGGCGTAGCGCTGGTACATGCGGAACAGGTCGCCGGCGAACAGGGCCGCCTCGTCGCCGCCGGTGCCGGCCCGGACCTCAAGAATCGCCGAGGCGTTCTCGTCGCGGTCCTTGGGCGCCAGCAGCAGGGCCACCTCGCGCTCCAGGCCGGGCAGCCTGTCGTTCAGGGCCTGGAGTTCGTCGCGGGCGAGCGCGGCCATCTCCGGGTCGCCGGCGGCCGCCATCTCCTCCAGCTCCGGCGCCTCGGCCCGCACCCGGGCGAGGGTCTGGACCGCGTCGGCCACCGGCTTGAGCTCGGCGTGCTCCTTGGACAGGCGCACGATCTCCTGGCCGTCCGAGGCCGCGCCCATGCGGGCCTCGATCTCGCGGAAGCGGTCGAGAACCTGGTCGAGTCTGGCTTGGGGAAGGCGCACGAGGTGATCACCGGAGAAAACGGAGGCTTCCTCTAGCGCCCCCGCGCGGCCTTGCCAAACACCCACTCGCCCCTGGCGGGGCGCCGGCTTGCCAAGGCCAGGCTCGATCAGGGATTCGCGCACGACCGCTGGAGCCGCGCCGGAGAGGTCCCTCAGCGTGTGGCGCCGGCCGCCAAGGACCATCATTGAGGGAGTTGTTCGCCTCCCAGCCCAGTCTGGGCGCCGATGTTTCGCCTGCGGCGCGTTGACGGGTTTCGTCCCGGCCACAGCCCACGTAAGGTTGCGTCATGCCGTCGATCCTAGAGCCCGAAAAACGCCGACCGCGCCGGACCAAGACATCCGGCCGCGTCGATCCGCTGGTGGGCGAGATCGCAGAGGCCCTGCTGCGCTTCGGCGGATCGGCCCATCGTGACCGGGTGATCGAGTACCTGGCCCTCAACCGCTCCCCGGAGGGCGGCGTCCAGCTCAGCCTGCGGGCCCGGGCGGTGGCGGCTTTCGACGCCCACAGCGGCTCCGACCGCGACAGACACGGGGTGAGGCCCCTGTTCCGCAAGCCCTTCGGCCCGGGCTCCCATCGCTGGGCGCTCACCGCGGAGGCCGAGGCCTTCCTGCGGGCCGGCGGCGCGGCGCGAGACGTGGAAAGCGCCGCCAGCCTCTAAAGCGCGTCAGGGTTAAGTGGCAGCCGGTTAACCCGTCCGACGCGCTCTATCTCTTTGAATTAGAGCCTCGGGTCAGATGATTCCATCTGACCCTAAAAGGCTCTAGGCGGGCAGGGCCTCCAGGTCCGAGCCGTCGTCCTCGAGGCTCACCCCGATCCGCTTCAGGTGAATGTAGAGCCGGCGCAGGTTCAGGAAGCTGGTCCGGCAGATGCGGGTCATCTGCTCGCCGGCCATCACCTCGGTGGGCACGATCAAGCCGCCATCGACCCGCACCAGCAGGCCCTGGGAGATCAGGGTCTTGACCTTGCGGCGTACCGTCTCGTTGGGAATCCCCAGGGTCGTGGCCAGGGCCACGCCGGTGACCGGCCGGCGCATGCTGTCGGGGGGCACGCGGTCCATGTCCTCCAGGCCGGCGGCGGCCTCGGGCGTGCGCGACAGGTGGCCGATATTGGCCTCCAGCACGGCGGCCAAGACCAGGGCCAGGGTGATGTCCCCGCCCAGTTCCTTGTTCACGGTGTCCACCGCGCGCAGGATGGCGCTGATCGCCATACGCACGGCGAGGCGCTCCTTCAGCTCACTGTGCAAGACCAAGCCCCCGATTGGCCCGCGGCGACGGTCCGCGGCGGCGCCCATTATGGTGAGGCTTGTCGATGAGCGCGATCTCCGGCTCACCCGAATTGGGGAGTTTTGACAATGGTTTACATTCTCAGGCCGCGCGCACGAAAAAGGGCGGCCCGGCCTAGTCGCCGAACCGCCCCTTCGAATTCCGAACTCGTAGACCTTAAGCGCGCGTGCCGGTCAGCGGCGCGTTGCCGAAGGCGCCCAGCTTCACGTTGCCGGTCATCGTGTCACCGCTGACGGTGGCCTCGAATTCCAGCGTCATGGGCATGGGTTGGGTGATGGCGGTGGACCAGGTCAGCTTGTCGCCGTCGACCTTGCCTTCGATGGCCTGTTCACCGGCAGGCGTTTGGGTGGTTCCCGTGAAGGCGCCGCCGTTCGTCTTGATGGTGGCGGTGACCTTCTGCGCGCCCATGGGCGAGTTGATGGTGATGTTCCAGTTGCCGTCCGCGGACATGGTGTCCCTCCCTTATGGAGGCGGCACCTAATCAAGGCTCTCGCTCGCGCGCAAGTGGTGACGCAGGCGTCATCTTTGAAATCGTGCGCCCGTCAGGCTGGTTCGCCGAAACTGAACCCCACCCCGCGCAGGGCGGTGACCATGCTCATGACCCGGGCGTAGAGCTCGTTGTTGCCGTCCAGCATCTCCGGTCGGGTGAAAACCGCCGCGGGAACCACCAGTCCGCCGGGAACCCGCTCGACGAGCCCGCCCTGCGCCAGCTGCTCGACATAGCGCGCCACGATGTCCCGCGGCATGCACAGCATATGGATCAGATCCTCCTGCGGGATGGGCCGGCGCTGGCTGTCGGGCGGGATGTCGTTCTGCTCGGCGAGCGCACTTTTATCCCCAGCAGGTGCTGGGTGTTGGCGCTCCAGATCCCGCTGAACACCAGGAACTGGATCATGTCCCCGCCGCCGACTCGCGCCATGGTCGCCAGCCCGCGGAGCACCTCGTGGGTCATGATCCGGGCCATGACCCGACGGTTATCGGCGGACTTGGGCGGGGGGACTGTCATGGCAATGCACCGAACACGTTCAACGAAGCAACTGTGTCAGGCCTTCATGAGGGCGGGGTAAATGCGTCCCGGCGCCGCGGACCGCCAGCCTGCGGCTATTCCGCAGCTTCCAGGGTCTTGGCGGCGGCGTCCAGCTCGGCGGCCTTGGCCTCCACCAGGGCGACGATGTGGTCGACCATGCCCTCGTTATCCATCTTGTGGTCGGGCTTGCCGGCCAGATAGACCATGCCCGTCCCCTTGCCGCCGCCGGTGAAGCCGACATCGGTCATCAGGGCCTCGCCCGGGCCGTTCACCACGCAGCCGATGATCGACAGGCTCATGGGGGTGGAGATGTGGGCCAGGCGGCTCTCCAGGGCCTCCACCGTCTTGATGACGTTGAAGCCCTGCCGGGCGCAGGACGGGCAGGCGATGATGTTCACGCCCCGGTGGCGCAGGCCCAGCGCCTTGAGCATGTCGAAGCCGACCTTGATCTCCTCGACCGGATCGGCGGCCAGGCTGACGCGGATGGTGTCGCCGATCCCGGCCCACAACAGGTTGCCCATGCCGATGGAGGACTTGATGGTGCCCGAACGCAGGCCGCCGGCCTCGGTGACGCCCACGTGCAGGGGGCAGTCGATCTGTTCGGAGAGAAGTTGATAGGCGGCCACGGTCATGAAGATGTCCGAGGCCTTCACGCTGATCTTGAACTCGTGGAAGTCGTGGTCCTGCAGGATGCGGGCGTGGTCGAGCGCGCTCTCCACCATGGCCTCGGGGCAGGGTTCGCCATACTTCTCCAGCAGGTGGGGCTCCAGGCTCCCGGCATTGACCCCGATACGCATGGAGCAGCCGTGGTCGCGAGCCGCCTGGATCACCTCGCGCACCCGGTCGGGCCGGCCGATATTGCCCGGATTGATCCGCAGGCAGGCCGCCCCGGCCTGGGCGGCCTCGATGCCGCGTTTGTAGTGGAAATGGATGTCGGCCACGATCGGGACCTTGGAGGCC
>NZ_JAUSLW010000194.1 GCF_030645195.1 Phenylobacterium sp.
CCGCCCGATCAGCGCCTTCTACTTCTTCCGCTTCGTGATGCCGTTCGTCTTCGCCATGCTGGCCGCCTTCTACCTGTTCGTGGTCAACGACTTCGGCCTGCCGCCGATGAGCCGGTTCACGATCTGCGTCGCCGCCCTGCTGGTCGGCTACTACGCGCCCAACGTCTACATCAGCAACATCGCCCAGAAGCGCCGTGAGTCGATCGTCGCGGCCTTCCCCGACTCGCTCGACCTGCTGCTGATCTGCGTCGAGAGCGGCATGTCGATCGAGGCGGCGATCCAGAAGGTCAGCCAGGAAGTCGGCGGCTCCTCGATCGAACTGGCCGAGGAACTGACCCTGGTCAGCGCCGAGCTCAGCTATCTGCCCGAGCGCCGCCAGGCCTATGAGGGCCTCGCCAGGCGGACCAACCATCCGGGCATCAAGGCGGTCGCAACCGCCATGATCCAGGCCGAGCGCTACGGCACCCCGCTGGGCGCGGCCCTGCGGGTGATGGCCAAGGAGAACCGCGACATGCGGCTGGCCTTCGCCGAGAAGAAGGCCGCCCAGCTGCCGGCCAAGCTGACCGTGCCGATGATCCTGTTCTTCCTGCCGGTGCTGTTCATCGTCATCCTGGGTCCGGCGGTGATCAAGGTCCAGGACATGGTCGCCCAGAACTAGAGCCTATGTTTGGAGCGTGACGGGCGCCTGAACCGGTATCCACTTCAGGCTGTCACGCTCTAGGTCAGGCGTTTACCCGTCCTTGAGGCGTTTGGCGCCAGGATCGGGCCATGCCGCGTCCCGAGAACCTCAAACCGCTGACGACCCTGCGCATCTTCGCCGCGGCCTGGGTGGTGCTCTACCACTACTGGCCCCTGCTCGTGGCCGGCGACCGGCCCAACGCGGTGGAGAAGGGCTATCTGGGGGTGGAGCTGTTCTTCGTCCTCTCGGGCTTCATCCTCTGCCACGTCTATCTGCAGAGCTTCGGGGAGAAGCGGTTCTCCTATGGGAGCTTCCTGTGGGCGCGGCTGGCGCGGATCTATCCGGTTCACCTGGCGACGCTCGCGGGCCTGGCGGCCCTGATCGCGGCGGCCACGGCGGCTGGCTTCTCGGCCGGGGACAATGTGGTGGTCTGGAGCTCGCTGCCGGCCCAGATCCTGCTGCTGCAGGCCTGGGGCCTGGGGCAGGACGGCGGCTGGAACCACCCCTCCTGGTCGATCTCGGCCGAGTGGTTCGCCTATGTCACCTTCCCGGTCTTCGCCCTGGCCTTCTGGCCCCTGCGCGCGCGGCCCTGGCTCGCGACCCTGCTGGCCGGCCTGCTGGTGGCGGCGCTGAATCTGATCTTCCCGCTGATCGCGGGCCATCCCCTCACCGAGGCCACGACGGCCTGGGGCGCGCTGCGGATCGTGCCCTGCTTCGCCTTCGGCTGCGCCGTCTACCTGCTGTGGCGCAACAGGACGGTGACCTCCCAGGCCGCCGCCAAGGGCCTGGCCGCGGGCCTGCTGATCGCCATCGCCGGCGGGGCGGCCTTCGAGCTGCCGGACTTCCTGATGGTGCTGATGTTCGGCGGCCTGATCCTGGCTCTGGCCAGCATGGCCAGCACGGGCTCGAAGATCATGAGCTCGCCGCTGGGGGTCTATCTCGGCGAGGTCAGCTTCTCGGTCTACATGATCTGCATCCCCTGGGAGCTGGTCTTCACCCGCGTCGCCCGCGCGGGCCTCGGCCTGGCCGAAGGCCAGCTGCCCTGGCCGGTCTGGGCGGCCATGTTCGCAGGCGTGATCCCGGCGGCCATGGTGCTGCACCACCTGGTGGAGCGCCCGGCGCGCAACGCCATGCGGGCCTGGGAAGTGTCCGGCTTCCGGCTTCCCGGCGCGCGGGCCGCGGCGGAACCGACCTAGAGCCTATTGGGCGGTGCGGACGGAGTCCCAGGAGCGGGGCGGTCCGGCGGGGTTGGGCGCCACGGCGCGCAGGAAGGCCATGTTGTTGGCCACCGCCTCCGGCGGCAGGTCCTGGCGCACCAGTTTCTCGGCCTCGTCGAAGCGGCCCTGCAGGCCCAGCACCAGGGCCAGGTTCTGACGCACCGCCATGGGGGCGCCGGGCTTGGCCGCGGCGGTGCGCAGCAGGGTCTCGGCCTGGGGGGCGTCCCCGTGGCTGGCGTAGAACAGGGCCAGGTTGCACAGGACGGCGGGATTCTCCGGGGCCAGGGCCGCGGCCTGGCGGTGCGCCTCCAGCGCCTCCTCCGGGCGGCCGGCCTGCTCGTAGGCCACGCCGAGCAGGGAGGCGGGGCGCCAGTCGCGGGGGGCCAGGACCTGGGCCTGGCGGGCCGGCTCGATGCCGTAAAAGCCCTGGCCGGAGCCCACCTTGGCGCGGGCGACCTCCAGCAGGGCCTCGAGATTCTTGGGATCGATGACCAGCACCCGCTGGGCGGCCTGGGCGGCGTCCTCGTACTTGCCCATGGCGCGCAGGGCCTGGGCGAGGT
Organism: Phenylobacterium sp.; assembly: GCF_030645195.1. Lineage (GTDB taxonomy): Bacteria > Pseudomonadota > Alphaproteobacteria > Caulobacterales > Caulobacteraceae > Phenylobacterium. Next base: position 2,457 of record NZ_JAUSLW010000194.1, read on the forward strand.
TGACGCCGGCCTCGGCGTCGCGGGGATCGATGTCGGTCTCCCGGCCCCAGAAGGCGGCGCGGGCCAGGGGATCGAGGCGGGCGGCCAGGCTGCGCTCCTCGGCGGTGGCGCGCTGCACGGCGGGGGCGGCGGGCGCGGGGGCGGCCTTGACCTCCGGCGGCTTGGCCGCGGCGGCCGGCAGGGCGGCGGCGAGGCCGAGGGCCAGGGCGGTTGCGGCGAGCGCCGACATGCGACACATGGACAGACAGGCTCCGGGATGATCCTCGACACCATCCCCCAGCCGCTTAAAGGAAGCGTTAAGCATAAAGGCGGGCCCTCGCGCCCGCGTCAGGGCCGATCCATGACCGAAGTGATCCTTGCGACCTCCGAGCGCGCCACCGTCCCGGTGCACGCCCTGCATGATGGCGAGCTGGAGGGGTTCCTGGCGGGGCAGGGCGCCTTCGCCAAGGCCTATGCCGAGCTCTCCGAGTTCAAGGCCAAGGCCGGCCAGGTCCTGGTGCTGCCAGGCGCCGAGGGGACGATCGAGGCGGTGCTGTTTGGCCTGGGGTCCAGCCCCGCCGATCCGATGGTGTTCCGCGGCCTGCCGGCCAAGCTGCCCACCGGGGACTACGCCATGGCCACGACCCCGGCTGGGATCAGCGCCGACCAGATCGCGCTGGCCTTCGCCTTGGGCAGCTACAAATTCGACCGCTACAAGCAGAAGAAGACCCATGACCGGCCCCGCCTGGTGGCGCAGGGCGCCGACGTGGCCGAGGTCAATTCCATCGCCCACGCCTGCGCGCTGGCCCGCGACATGGTCAATACGCCGGCCAACGACCTGGGGCCCCTGCAGCTGGAGACCATCGCCCGCGAGATCGCCGAGCAGTACGGCGCCGCCATCACCGTGGTGACCGGGGAGGGCCTGCTGGAGGCCAACTATCCCGCCGTCCACGCCGTGGGCCGCGCCGCCGTCGAGGCCCGCGCGCCCCGCATGATCGAGATGAGCTGGGGCGAGGCCGGCAAGCCCCTGGTCTGCCTGGTGGGCAAGGGCGTGGTGTTCGACACCGGCGGCCTGGACATCAAGCCTTCGGCCGGCATGCGGCAGATGAAGAAGGACATGGGGGGCGCCGCCCACGTCCTGGCCCTGGGCCGGATGATCATGGCCGCCCAGCTGCCGGTGCGGCTGTCGATCCTGGTCCCGGCGGTGGAGAACGCCATCAGCGGCGACGCCATGCGGCCCGGCGACGTGCTGGACAGCCGCAAGGGCCTGACCATCGAGGTGGGCAACACCGACGCCGAGGGCCGCCTGATCCTGGCCGACGCCCTGACGCGCGCCTGCGAGCTGGAGCCGGCCCTGACCCTGGATCTCGCCACCCTGACCGGGGCGGCGCGCGCCGCGCTGGGGCCGCAGCTGCCGCCCTTCTATACCGACGACGAGGAGCTGGCCGGCCAGATCGAGGCGGCGATGAGAGAGGTCTCCGACCCCATGTGGCGGATGCCGCTGTGGAAGGGCTATGTCGAGGCCCTGGACAGCGACGTGGCCGACATCAAGAACGATCCCGACGGCTGGGCCCAGGCGGGCTCGGTGACCGCCGCCCTCTTCCTGCAGCGGTTCGCGCCGGCCGGCGCCTGGGCGCACTTCGACATCTTCGCCTGGAACCCGCGCAACCGGCCCGGCTGGACGGCGGGGGCGGAGGCGCAAGGTATCCGGGCGCTCTACCAGATGATCCGGACGCGGTTTGCGTGAGCGTCGACCCGCGTAACACCCTGGCCCGTCCCGACCTGGCCGCGCGGTCCCTCGAGGGGCTGGTGGCGGCGGGCGCCTATGCCGATCCGACGCCGATGACGGCGGCGGTCGCCGCCGCCCCCCTGCGCGCCGCGCCGGACGGGGAGGCCGAGCAGGTGGATCAGCTGCTGTTCGGCGAGACCTTTGAGGTGCTGGAGGAGAGCGCCGGCTTCTGCTGGGGCCAGGCGGCCCGCGACGGCTATGTGGGCTTCGTGGCCCGCGCCGACCTCGCCCCCCTGGCGCCGGCCCCAACCCACCGGGTGGCGGCCATCCGCACCTACGCCTTCAAGGACCCCAGCATCAAGAGCCGGGCGCTGGGCCCCTATTCCCTGGGCGCCCTGGTCTCGGTGGAGGCCCGGGAGGGCCGGTTCGCCAAGGCCGCCGGGTCCGGCTGGTTCGTGGAGGAGCACCTGTCGCCGATCGGAGTGTTCGAGACCGACTTCGTGGCGGTGGCGCAGCGGTTCGTCGGCGCGCCCTATCTGTGGGGCGGGCGCGAGAGCCTGGGGCTGGACTGCTCGGGCCTGGTGCAGCAGGCCCTGCTGGCCTGCGGCCGGGCCTGTCCGCGGGACACCGACCAGCAGGCGCTCATGGGACAGGCCGTGCAAGCCGACGCCCTCTTGAGAGGCGACCTGGTGTTCTGGCGCGGCCACGTGGGCATCCTGCTGGACGCCGACAACATCCTCCACGCCAACGCCCACCACATGGCCGTGGCCATCGAGCCGCTGGCGCAGGCGGTGTCGCGGATCGCGGCCACCAGCACGGGGCAGCCGACGGGCTATCGGCGGCTTTAGCGCGGATATTCAACCGCCGGGATGAGCGGAGTTGAGTCCATACGAAAAGACCCCCCGCGACGCGGAGGGCCCTCTCATCCAACCTCTCCCCCGAAGGGGGCGAGGCGGCGTTTTACTTGGCGGCTGGCGCGGCTGGCGCGGGAGCCTCGCCGGTGGCGGCGGGAGTCGCAGCCGCCGCCGCGGCGCCCTCGGCCGGAGCCGCGGGCGCCGCGGCGGCCGGGTTCGGGGCCGGGAAGGGGATGGAGCCACCCTTGGTGTGCAGGTAGGCCAGCAGGTTGATGCGATCTTCCGGCTTCTTCAGGCCGACGAAGCCCATCTTGGTGCCGGGAATGTCCTTGGCCGGGTTCTTGATGAACTCCGACAGGCGCTCGAAGTCCCAGACCGGGTTCTTCGCGCCGTATTCGACCATGGCGGCCGAGTAGGCGAAGCCCGCGTGGGAGGCCGGCTTGCGGCCGACAATCGCCCAGTTGTTCGGACCGGTGCCGTTGGCCCCGCCCTGATCGATGGTGTGGCAGGACTTGCACTTGGCGAAGACCGCCTCGCCCGCCGCGACGTCGGCGGTCGGCAGCACCGTCCCCCAGTCGATCGGGGCCTCGACGGCCGGGCCGCCCGGGCCGGCTTCCGCCGCGACCTCGATGGCGTAACCGGGCTTCTCGGCCTTTTCGGTCGAGAAGATGCCGTTGGTAAGTTCGCGAAGGCCGACAATGGCCAGACCCGTCGCCAGCACGGCGCCGGCGACTTTGTTGAACGTAAGGTCGCTCATCGTCTTGAAATCGGCCCTCTAATCAGCCGGCCCGAAGACCGGCGGAAGCGCGGGAATCCCCGCCCCTTATTGCGCCCGCGTCTCTTACACGCTACCGGCGCTGGCGCAACCGGCCAGTTGGTCGTTCCCCAGATCACGTGCGTGATCTGGGGCTTTTGGAGTTGGAGCGGAATGCGGGCGAAAAACCGGTTCCCACTTTTTCTCATTCCGCTCAGGACTCCATGAACCCGATCGTCCTTATCCCCGCGCGTCTTGCGGCCACACGCCTGCCCAACAAGCCCCTCGCCGATATCGAGGGCACACCCATGATCGTGCGGGTTCTACGCCAGGCCCAGGCCGCGAACCTGGGTCCCGTGGCCGTGGCGGCGGGTGATTCGGAGATCGTCGAGGCGGTGACGGCGGCCGGCGGACGGGCGGTGCTCACCGACCCCGACCTGCCCTCGGGCTCCGACCGCCTGGTGGCGGCCCTGGCGCAGCTCGATCCGCAGGGCGCCCATGACGTGGTGATCAACCTGCAGGGCGACATGCCCTTCGTGGCGCCGGCCGACATCGCCGCCTGCGCCCGGCTGCTGGAGGACCAGCCCTCCTGCGACATCGCCACCATCGTGGAGAGGGAGTCCTCGCCGGAGGTTCGCACCAATCCCGACATGGTCAAGGGGGTGCTGGCCATGGCGCCGGACGGCAGAACCGGCCGGGCGCTCTATTTCACCCGCTCGACCCTCTATGGCGACGGGCCGGTCTGGCATCACCACGGCATCTACGCCTATCGCCGCGCGGCCCTGGAGGCCTTCACCCGGGCCCCGCCCTCGCCCCTGGAGCGGCGCGAGAAGCTGGAGCAGCTGCGGGCCATGGAGCTGGGGCTCTCCATCTGGGCGACGGTGGTCGACTCCGCGCCGATCTCGGTGGACAACCCCGCCGATCTGGAGCGGGCGCGGGCCTTTGCTCGCCAGCTTAGGGACAAGTCATGACCAAGGGACGGATCGCCTTCCAGGGCGAGCTGGGGGCCAACAGCCACGAGGCCTGCCTGGCGGCCTTCCCGGACATGGAGCCGGTGGCCCACCCGACCTTCGAGGAGGCCTTCGAGGCCATCAAGACCGGTGACTGCCAGCTGGGCATGATCCCGGTGGAGAACTCCATCGCCGGCCGGGTGGCCGACGTCCATCACCTGCTGCCCTCCTCGGGCCTGAAGATCATCGGCGAGCGGTTCAAGCCGATCCACTTCCAGCTGATGGCCAATCCCGGGGTGAAGCTGGAGGACCTGAAGAGCGTCTCCTCCATGCCCATCGCGCTCGCCCAATGCCGCCAGGTGGTGCGCCGCCTGAAGCTGCGCGCCGAGCCGGTGGGGGACACCGCGCTGTCGGCCAAGCTGCTGTCCGAGAAGCCCGACCCCACCAAGGCGGCCATCGCCCCGGCGCTCGCCGCCGAGCTCTACGGGCTGGAGATCCTGGCCCGCGACGTCGAGGACACCCACAACAACACCACCCGCTTCCTGGTGATGACCGCCGACCGCGATCCGCCGGCCCCGCCCTTCACCAGCCCCTGCATCACCAGCTTCGTCTTCCGGGTCCGCAACATGCCCGCGGCCCTCTACAAGGCCATGGGCGGGTTCGCCACCAACGGGGTGAACATGACCAAGCTGGAGAGCTACATGGAGAACGGCGCCTTCACGGCGACCTTCTTCTACGCCGAGGTGGACGGCCGGCCCGAGGACCGCAGCCTGGCCCTGGCCTTCGAGGAGCTGCAGTTCTTCTCCGAGCGGTTCGAGATCCTGGGGGTCTATCCCGCCGATCCCTTCCGGGCCCACGTCTGATGCGCACCATCGAGATGGACGGGGCGGAATATCCCACCGTGAAGGCCTTCTGCGAGGCCCTGAAGGCCGAGATCCGCGCCCTGCCGGGGCATGGCGCCAGCATCGAGTCCTTCGTGGACTCGATGATCTGGGCCAACGGCATGAGCGAACTGGCCCCGCCCTACATGATCCGGGTGCGCGGCCTGCACGGCGGGCCCATCGCCGACTTCGTCAAGGACCTGTCCAACGCGCTGGGCCAGGCCCGGATGGAGGTCCGCAACCGCCGCGCCGAGGACGTCGAGGTCATCCTGCAGCTGCGGCGGTAGCGCGCTTAGGCGGCGTCCAGCGCCCGCAGGAGGCTGTCGGCGGGCACGCCCCACTGGCGGTGCAGCTTGGCCATCATGGCCGGGGTCAGTCCGCGCCGGCCGCTCAGCACCTCGGAGGCGCGGGAGCGGGACCCCAGGAGCTGGGCCAGATCGGTCTGGCTCAAACCCTTTAGCTCCATGGCGAAGCGGATGGCGTCCAGGGGCTCGGCGGGCTCGATTGGCCAGCGCCGCCGCTCATAGGCCTCGATCAGATCGGCCAGCACGTCGAACCGGTCGGCCTGGGCGCTACCCTTTTCCGGGGGCGTCTCGAAATATCGCGCGATCTCCGACAGCGCCCAGTCGTAGTCGGCTTCGTCATGCAGGGCTCGGACATCCATCACACGGTCTCCATGTCGATCCGGTCGTGTTCGGCGTGGGTTCCGACGAACTTGATGAGCACCCGCCGGTAGCCGTAGGCCACATGCACGACCAGCCTGAACTTGTTGCCGCCGATGTCGAAGACCAGACGGTTGTCCGCCACGAAATCCACGGCCGCGCCGAACATCGCCTTGACGTCCGAGGGACCTGACCAGCTCGCCTGATTGACGAGGCCGTACCAGGCCCGCAGAGGCCGTTCCGCCTGCGGGCGCCGTTCCCAGAACTGGATCAGAATCCGCTTGGCGATGATCTGCACAATGAAACCCTAGCATGTTCCCGCAGCGGGAACAATCAGGCCTTGATCAAGGCGTCGTCGATCTCGCGGGCGCGGACAGCGGCGGGGCGGGCGGCCATGCGCTCGGCATAGGCCGCGAAGGCGGGCCGAGGCTCGATGGAACCCATCTGCAGGCCCCAGCCCAGGTGGGCGCCCAGATAGAGGTCGGCGGCGGTAAAACGGTCGCCGGCCACGTAGTCGGCGCCGGTGACGGCCTTTTCCAGGGTGTCCATGACGTTGGCCATGCAGCCCCAGCCGGCCATGATGTGCCGGTCGGCGGGCACCTCGAAGCCCAGGCTCTTGACCGTGACCGCGCTCTCCAGGGGCCCGGCGGCGAAGAACAGCCAGCGGTAATAGTCGCCGCGCAGTCGGCTGCCGTGCGGCGGGGCGAGGTTCGCCTGCGGGAAGGCGTCGGCCAGGTAGGCGCAGATGGCGGCGGCCTCGGTGACTACGGTGTCGCCATGCCTGATCGTGGGCACCTTGCCCATGGGATTGATCGCCAGGAAGTCAGGCGCCTTCAGGGCGGGAAACTCCATCAGCACGGTCTCATAGGGCTGGCCCACCTCCTCCAGCATCCAGCGGATGATGCGGCCCCGCGACATGGGGTTGGTGTAGAAGACGAGTTGGTCCGACATGGCTGTTTCTCCGTGTTGGAGAGACCCTAGGCGAGGTCTGCTGACAGCAGTGTGGCAGCAGTCTTAGATCCTCCCCCAGGCGCGCAGCGCCGATGTGGGGGAGGTGGCGCGGACCGCAGGTCCGTGCCGGAGGGGGATCGCCGTAGGCGACACTCCCCTCAGTCAAACGAGAGTCAAAGTCCCCCTCAGGCGCTTCGCGCCAGCTCCCCCAGGAGGGGAGCATCTTGGGTCTAGCTCTCCGCCCAGGCCTTGATGAGCTGGTGGGCTATGGCCATGGGGCCTGGCGCGAAGGTGTTGGGCAGCTTGCCGGCCAGCAGGGTGCGCGCCTCATCCTTGGTGAACCAGCGGACCTCGGAGAGCTCGGTCTGGTCGGGGGTGGCGTCGTCGTCCTCCACCTGGGCGATCAGGCCGATCATCAGGGAGGACGGATAGGGCCAGGGCTGGGTGGAGTGGTAGACCACCGAGGACGTCTTCAGGCCGGCCTCCTCATGCAGTTCGCGGGCGCAGGCCTCCTCGATGGTCTCGCCGGGCTCCAGGAAGCCGGCCAGCGACGAGAACATGCCCTTGGGCCAGATCTCCTGCCGCCCCAGCATGCAGCGCTCGCCATGGACGGCCAGCATGATCACCACCGGATCGGTGCGGGGGAAGTGCTCGGCGTTGCAGGCCGGGCAGGCGCGCTTCCAGCCGCCCTCGGCCACCATTGAGGGTTCGCCGCAATTGGCGCAGTGCTTGTGGCGGCGGCGCCACTCGAACATCTGCTTGGCGGTGGCCAGGATGGCGGCGTCGGTGTGGGGCAGGCGGGTGGCGAGCGCCCGCAGGTCCTCGAACCGGCCCAGGCCCGCCAGGGGCCCGTCGCAGGGGTCGGCGCCGCCCTCGATATCGATGGCGAAGACCGCGGTCTCCTTCCACAGGCCCATGAACAGCAGGCGCTCGGCGCCCCCGGCCATCTCGGCTGTCATCTTGGCCGGCAGGTAGGCGATCTGCACGCCCCCGTCCTTGCTGGTCTCCACCAGGGGCTTGCCGTTCCAGATGGCGAGCCCCAGGGATTCGTCGGAATTCAGCCGTTCGGCCAGCCAGGCCTCGTCCTTCCGGCGCTCGCTGGCGCGGTTCAGGGGGTTTCCGGCGAAGGTGTTCTGGAAGGAAGAAAGAGCCATGAAACGTCTCATAGCGTCGCCCAAGCTTGCGCGCGAGCCTCAAGGTCGCGATATAGGGGGTGGAGATCGGCGACGGGCGGACGCCTCGCCAACCCGGTCAGGTCCGGAAGGAAGCAGCCGCAACGAGTTTCGCTCCGGGTCGTCGTTCGGTCTCCACCCTAGCTTTCAGAATCAGTGCGCTCTCGAGGCGCGGGGCGCATGGCCGACGAAGATCTCTCGCCCGATCCTGAACTTCCCGAACGGGACCCCGACACCGCCGACATGTTCGGAACGCCAGCGCCCGTGAAGGCCGCGCCGGCGGAGGCCTCGGCCGCCTACACCGTCATCGCCCGGAAATACCGGCCCCGCACCTTCGACGACCTCTATGGCCAGGAAGCCATGGTGCGGACGCTGAAGAACGCCTTCGCCACCGGCCGCATCGCCCACGCCTTCATGCTGACCGGGGTGCGCGGGGTGGGGAAGACCACCACCGCCCGCCTGCTGGCCCGGGCCCTGAACTACGAGACCGACACCGTCCACGAGCCGACGCTCGATCTCCACGTCGAGGGCCGGCACTGCAAGGCGATCATCGAGGGGCGGCACATGGACGTGCTGGAGCTCGACGCCGCCAGCCGCACCAAGGTCGAGGACATGCGCGAGCTGCTGGACGGGGTGCGCTACGCCCCCGTCGAGGCGCGCTACAAGGTCTACATCATCGACGAAGTGCACATGCTCTCCACCTCGTCCTTCAACGCCCTGTTGAAGACCCTGGAAGAGCCGCCGCCGCACGTGAAGTTCATCTTCGCCACCACCGAGATCCGCAAGGTGCCGGTGACCATCCTCTCGCGCTGCCAGAGGTTCGACCTGCGCCGGGTGGAGCCCGACGTCATCGTCAAGAACCTGGAGATGATCACCGAGGCCGAGGGGGTGCGCGTCGACGCCGAGGGCCTGCTGCTGATCGCCCGGGCCGCCGAGGGCTCGGTGCGCGACGCCCAGTCCATGCTGGACCAGGCCATCGTCCAGGGGGAGCCTGGCCAGACCGTTCCGGCCACCCTGATCCGCGACATGCTGGGCCTGGCCGACCGGGCCCAGACCATCACGCTCTTCGAACAGACCCTGCGCGGCGAGCCCGGCCCCGCCATCGAGACCTTCCGCACCCTCTACGGCTACGGCGCCGATCCCGGCCAGGTGATGATCGACCTGCTGGAGCACGCCCATGCGGCCTCCGTCGCCAAGGCCATCGGGGTCCACGCCCTGATCATGCCCCGCGAACAGGCCGGCCGGCTGGCGGCCATCGGGGCCTCGGTCTCGGCCGGCACGCTTTCCCGGATATGGCAGATGCTGCTGCGGGCCCATGACGAGGTGCGGCGCAGCCCCGACCCGGCCGCGGCGGTGGACATGGCCCTGATCCGCCTGGCCTATGCGGCCGACCTGCCCGGCCCCGAGGAGGCCCTGCGGCGGCTGCAGACCGGCGATCCCGTCGGCGGCGCGCCGGGGCCTTCCGGCGGCGGCGGCGGCGGACCCAGCCAGGGCGGTGGCGGCGGCGGTGGCGGCGTCACGGCCCAGGCCCGCGTCCTGGCCCCCGAGCCCCAGGCGGCCGAGGCGCCGCCGGTGCTGCAGTCCTTCGCCGACGTCATCGCCCTGATCGAGAAGAAGCGCGACATCTCCCTGCGGCTGGACGTGGAGCGCTATGTGCGCCCGGTCAGCTTCCGTCCCGGGGCCATCGAGTTCGAGCCGGCCCCCGGCGCGCCGGCCAACCTGGCCCAGCGCCTGATCGGCCGCCTACGGGAATGGACCGGCCAGCCCTGGCTGATCGCGGCCCAGGGCGGCGGCGGGGCCGAGAGCCAGTGGGAGCGCCAGAAGCGGGAGGAGCGCGAGATCCGCGCCCAGATCGAGCAGGATCCCTTCATCCTGTCGGTGATGGAGAGCTTCCCGGGCGCCGAGATCGTCAGCATCCGCAACCTGCCGACGCCGGAGGCCTCGCCGGCCGACGCGCCGCCGGAAGAGGACGAGGATTAAGCCAGTGAGGGTTCGATGAAGGATTTGGGCGGCCTGATGAAACAGGCCCAGGCCATGCAGCAGAAGCTGGCCGAGGCGCAGGAGCGCCTGGCGCAGCTCTCCATCGAGGGCACGTCGGGAGGCGGCATGGTCAAGGTCGTGCTCAAGGGCTCGGGCGAACTGGCCTCGGTGGAGCTGGACGAGAGCCTGCTGGCGCCGGGCGAGGGGGAGGTGATCTCCGACCTGGTGGTGGCCGCCCACGCCGACGCCAAGCGCAAGCTGGACGCCGAGCAGGCCCAGCTGATGCGCGACGCCGCCGGCCCGCTCGCCGGCATGGGCCTGCCGGGCATGCCGAAGTTCTGACTTGGCCGCCTCCGCCGGACCTGAAATCGAGCGCCTGATCGCGCTGCTGTCCAAGCTGCCGGGGCTGGGGCCCAGGTCGGCGCGGCGCGCGGCGCTGGCCCTGCTGAAGCGGCGGGAACAGCTGCTACAGCCTCTGGCCGAGGCCCTGGCCGTCGCCGCCGAGCGGGTGAAGACCTGCGGGGTCTGCGGCTCGCTGGATACGCAAGACCCCTGCGCCATCTGTTCCGACCGTTCCCGCGACCCGACCCTGGTCTGCGTGGTGGAGGAGGTGGGCGCGCTGTGGGCCATGGAGCGGGCCAGCGCCTTCCGCGGCCGCTATCACGTTCTGGGGGGCCTGCTCTCGGCCCTGGACGGGGTGGGGCCCGAGGCCCTGCGGGTCAATTCCCTGGTGACCCGGGCCATGGAGGAGGGCGTCGCCGAGGTGATCCTGGCCCTGCCGGCCACGGTCGACGGCCAGACCACGGCCCATTACCTGGCCGAACGGCTCTCCAACGCCCACGTCTCCGTGACCATGCTGGCCCGCGGGGTGCCGGTGGGGGGGGAGCTGGACTGGCTGGACGACGGGACCATCGCCCAGGCGATGCGGGCGCGGCGGCCGGCCTAGGCCTTGAGGATCTCGAAATAGGCTTTGGCGGCGGCGCACGCGAGCTCGGACCTGGCCGCGAAGACCCGCATGCGTAAGGGGAAGCTCGGCAGATCGCGCAGCACCACGCCGGCGGGGGCGGTATGGGCCAGGCTCTCCTGCACCATGGCTAGACCCACGCCTGCCGCGACGAGGCCCAGAATGGTCGCCGGTTCGATGGCCTCGACACGGACATCGGGGGTGAAGCCGGTGGCGCGGCAGGCGGCGATCCACTCGGCGCGGGCCGGAGGATTGCCGCGCTCGGACAGGGCGATGAACGCCTCGCCGTCCAGGCGTGCTTCCACGAAATCGGTCTCGGCGGCGAGGGGATGGCCGGCGGGGATGGCCAGGCGATAGGGCTCCTCGGCGACCAGGACGATCCGCAAGCCGGCGGACTCGGCTGGCGGCGTGTAGATGTGGCCGACATCCAGGCCGCCCTCGCGCAGGGCCTGGATCTGGTCTCCGGAGCGCATCGCCCAGAGTTCGACGCCGACGCCGGGCCGCTCCAGGCGGAACCGGCGCAGCGCCCGGCCCAGGACGCCGGCGTGAACGGCGCCCTCCACGAAGCCCATGGAGAGTTTCCCGCTCTCGCCGCGGCCCGCCGCCCGCGCCTGCTGCTCGACGGCGGCGGCATGAGCCAACAGGGCTCGGGCTTGGTCCAGGAATCGGCGGCCGTCCGCCGTCAGCCGCAGGCGTTTGCGCTCACGGTGGAAGAGGGCGAGGCCCAGGCCAGCCTCAAGCTCGCGGATGCGCTGGCTCAGCGGCGATTGCGAGACGCCGAGCCGCGCCGCCGCCCGACCAACGTTCTCCTCTTCCGCGACGGCCACGAAGTAGCCCAGGCGCCACAGTTCCAGCATCAGATCACCAAGGTCTCAAGACTGTCCTCAACAGACTTGGACAGGCTTAAGCGTCGCCGCGCAAGGTCGGCTTCTTTGAGGAGGTGGCCGTGGCGCTCAGCAAGTTCGGTTTCATCGTGACGGGGGCGGGCTTCGCCCCGGTCGGTGAGCGGGCGGTCCTGGCGACCGATAGGTTCAAGATGATCGCGGTCGGGGTTCCTTCGCCCGGAGACGCCGTGGCCGTGGCCGTCGCATTGGTCGCCGAGGGTGTTCAGCTTCTAGAGCTCTGCGGCGGGTTCGGACCGGTCTGGACCGCCGAGGTCATCAAGGCCATCGGAGGCCAGGTCCCCGTGGGCGCGGTGGGCTACGGACCAGAGTCGATCGACGCCATGTACGCGCTGTTCAAGGCCTGAAGCCGTCCGGCCGCGCCACCCAGACCAGGCCCGACCAGCTGTGGCCGTCGTAAGTGGCGGTGAAGTCGCGGGTCGCGTCGCGCTCCAGCTCCAGCTTGCGCATCACCGCCTGGGAGCGGGGGTTGTCGGCGGCGGTGTAGCTGAGCACCTCGGGAAACCCGAAGCGGGAAAAGCCGTCGGCCAGGCTGGCGCGGGCCGCCTCGGTGGCGAGGCCGGCGCCCCAGGCGCGGCGGACCAGGCGCCAGCCGATCTCCACATTTGGGGCGCGGGGGTGCCAGGCGTCGATGGGCATGATCCCGACATAGCCGAGGAAGCCGCCTGCGTGGTCGGTCACAACCCAACGGCTGTAGCCCAGGCGGTCATGGGCGTCGCGGTAGCGCGCCATCTTGGCCGCGGCGGCGTCGCGGTCCACGGGGCCGCCGGCGTCGGCCTGGACCTCCGGGTCGGCCAGCATGTCGGCGAAGGCGTCGAGGTCCTCGTCGCGCCAGGGCCGTAGGATCGTGCGCTCCGTGGTGATCATGGCTTCCTCCCTGTGGGAATCTGGTAGCACGGCGGCAGGTCGACGAACGAGGCGCACATGTACGGAATTCTCTGCGCGACGCCTGAGGAGCTAACGGCGCTTCAGGCGCGGCTGAAGGTGACCTCGACGCCGGTGACCTACGGCCCGACCCAGGTCTGGACCGGCGAGCACCAGGGCCAGGCCTTCGCGCTCGCCCTGGCCGGGATGGGCAAGGTCAATGCGGCGGCGGCGGCCACCCTGCTGCTGGCGGTGTTCCACGCCAACGTGCTGATCTTCGCCGGCGTGGCCGGAGGGCTGAACCCGGCGCTGGGGGTCGGATCGGTGCTGCTGGCGCAGCGGCTGGACATCCACGACTACGGCCATGTCTTCGAGGGCGCCTTCACCCCGACGCGCTCCGGCGAGATGCCGATCGGGGCGCCGCGGCTGACGGCCCTGACACCGGTAGCGCCCCAGGTGGCGGCCAACCTGGCGCGGCTGCGGGACGCGGTGGCGGGCGAACTTGGCCATACCATCGCGCTGGGCGGCGTGGTGACCGCCGACTATTTCCTCAACTGCGCGGTGACCCGCGACAGGCTGCACGCGACCTTCGCCGCCGACGCCATCGACATGGAGTCAGGCGCGGTGGACCAGGTGGCCCTGGCCTGGGGCCGGCCGCTCTATGTGATCCGCACGCTCTCGGACCTGGCCGGGGCCGAGAGCCACATGAGCTATCTGGAGATGGCGCAGATGGCCGCCGACAACTCGGCCCTCTGCGTGCCGGCCCTCCTGGCGATCCTCGCCGACTCCGGCTAAAGAACGGAGCATGAACTCGCTCCTGATCCTGCTCATCGTCGCCCTCGTGGCCGCGGCTATCGGCTTCACCTGGGCCCTGATGGAGCGCGGCCGCGCCAATCGGGCCGAGGCGCGCGCCTGGGACCTGCAGGATTCGGCCTCGCGGCTGAAGCTGATCGAGGAGCAGGGCGGGCGCAACGCCGCCATCATCCAGGCCGAGGCCGCCAGCGCCATCGCCGAACAGGTGCTCAAGCGGGCCGACGAGACCTTCCACAATCGCGAGCAGCTCGCCCAGGCGCGCCTGGAGGCCCAGCTCAAGCCGGTGGCCGAGAGCCTGGCCAAGTTCCAGGAACAGGTCGTCGCGGTGGAGAAGACCCGCGCCGAGGAGACCGGGGGGCTGAAGGCCCAGATCAGCCAGCTGCTGCTGGCCTCCACCGCCACCCAGGAGGAGGCCCGCAAGCTGTCGGCCGCCCTGCGGCGGGGGGCCGGCGTCCAGGGCCGCTGGGGCGAGCAGACCCTGCGCAACGTCCTGGAGGCCGCGGGCCTGCACAACCGCTACGATTTCGACGAGCAGACCTCCACCGACACCGAGGAGGGCCGCCGGCGGCCCGACGTCACCGTGCGCCTGCCGGGCGGGGCGGTGTTCGTCATCGACGCCAAGTGCTCGCTGAACGCCTTCCTCGACGCCCAGGACGCCACCGACGAGGCGATCCGCGAGGCCTGTTACGTGCGCCATACCCAGAGCGTGCGGGCCCACATGGTCGGCCTGTCGGGCAAGACCTACTGGGACCAGTTCAACCAGGGCTCGCCGGACTTCGTGGCCATGTTCATCCCCGGCGACAGCTTCCTGGCCGCGGCCCTGGAGCGGGCGCCCGAGCTGATGACCGAGGCCATGGACAAGCGGGTGCTGGTGGTGACCCCCACCACGCTGTTCGCGCTATGCAAGGCCGTGGTCTATGGCTGGCGGGTGGAGGAGCAGGCGGCTAACGCCCAGGAGATCTCCAAGCTGGGGCGCGAGCTCTACAAGCGCCTGTCGGTGATGGGCGGCCACGCGGCCTCGGTGGGCAAGGCCCTGGAGGCCGCCGTCGGGCGCTACAACTCCTTCGTCGGCTCCCTGGAGACCCAGGTGATGACCCAGGCCCGCCGCTTCGAGGACCTGAAGGTGGATCACGAGGGCCGCGAGATGCCCGAACTGGGGCCCGTGGAGACCGGGATCCGGCCCCTGACCAAGCTCGCCCACGAGCCGCAGGAGGAGGATGCGCCGCCGCCCGTCGCCGCCTTGACGCTAAAGGGCCGCTGACCTACCTGAAAACCCATGGCCATACGTGACATCCTCGTCGTTCCCGACCCCGTGCTGAAGCAGGTCTCCACCCCGGTCGAGGTGGTGGACGATGCGCTGCGCGCCCTGATGGACGACATGCTGGAGACCATGTACGCGGCGCCCGGCATCGGCCTGGCGGCGATCCAGATCGGCGTGCCCAAGCAGGTGATCGTCATGGACCTGGCCCGCCCCGAGGAGCCGCCGCAGCCGCAGTATTTCGTGAACCCGGAGATCCTCTGGGCCTCGGAGGACACCGCCCCCTACGAGGAGGGCTGCCTGTCGGTGCCCGACATCTATGACGAGGTGGAGCGGCCGGCCCGGGTGAAGCTGAAGTACCTGAACTATCAGGGGCAGGAGGTCGTCGAGGACGCCGAGGGCCTCTACGCCGTCTGCATCCAGCACGAGATGGACCACCTGAAGGGCGTGCTGTTCATCGACTACCTCTCGCGCCTGAAGCGCGATCGGGCGGTGGCCAAGGTGAAGAAACAGGTCCGGGCCGCCTAGGCCCTCGTGAGGGGCCCGCCCGCGCGGGAGGGGACGAACAGAGTCTGATTAGACCTGTCGCCCCGACCAGACCCCCCCCGGGGCCCGGTCCCGACAAACCCGATAACCCTTTCCAGAGCCGCGGTTTGTTCGGTCGCCAACGCGGACCGGTAAGCGCACCGGACCTGCGCATTCCGATAGCAGGGAGCCTAACATGGGGGGATGGCGTTTTCTGGTACGGCGCCCGCCGCATAACCCATTTTGAGTGAGCACCCCGCGGGGATCATGACCGACGACGCGCTCCAAGGCCGGGCCTTTCCCTACAACGCCCTGGGGGCGATGCTGGCCAAGCCTGAGCTGGATGAAGCCATGCGCCGCTCCGTGCGGGGGGCCGTGGCCTATTATGACGCCGCGCCCATCCTGCACCGCAACGTCAAGGACGTCAGCCGCTTCCTGCTGGGGGTGGTGGCGCTCTACCTGGACGCCAGCGGGGGCCTGACCCACCGCCGCCTGCGGGAGCTGTCAGGGAAGAGCGGCATCCTCAGCGCCGGCACCGCCACGGCCGTCCTGCTCAGGCTTCAGCTCATCGGTTACGTGACGCGCGGCGAGGCGCCCAATGGCCTGCCCAGGCTCTACAAGCCCACCTCCGTCATGGCCAAGGCGTTCCGCGAGCGGATGCGGATCGAACTGGAGTCGGTGGCGCTGCTGGAACCCGGCGTCCGGACCCTGCTGGACGATCTCGACGACGCGGAGACCTTCGGCGCCTTCATGGCGGTGATGGGCGAACAGTCCATGCAGGCCGCCGGCGCGCCCAATCACGACATCGCCCCCTTCAATGCGCTCTCCCTTCGCTCGGCCGGACTGCTGATCCTGTTTGATCTGATGATGCGCGCCGACCGCGGCGGCCCCTATCCGCCGCAGGGGGAGGTGGAGGTTTCGGTGGCCGCCCTGGCCCGGCGTTACGAAGTCTCCCGCAGCCACGTGTTGAGCGTCCTGCGGGACATCGAGGCCGCGGGCTGGATGACCAGGGCCGGTGTCGATGCGACCTGGGTCCTGACCCCGGCCCTGGGGGAGACCGTGCGGATCTTCTATGGGATCACCTATCTGGGCCTGATCCGGGCCGCCGAGATGGTGGCCGAGCGGCGGACCGACAGGCTGGCCGGCTAACAGGCCGCCTATTTCTTGGCGTCGGCCGCGGCCTTGTCGATCTTGGCGTCGGCGGTGGCGGCGGCGTCCTGGGCCTTGTCTCCGGCCTTGGCCGCGCCTTCCTTGAGTTCCGCCCCGGCGGTGGCCAGCGCCTCCTTGGCCACGGCGCCAGCCTCGGCCGCGCCTTCCTTCACGTCAGTCCCGAGGTCCTTCATCTCGGGACTGCCGGCGACCTCCTTGGTGGCCTCGCCGATCTTGGCGGCCGCGGCCTTGGCGTGTTCGCCGGTTTCCGCCTGTTCGGCCTTGGAGCAGGCGGTGAGCGCGAGGGCCGCGACGGCGAACGAGATGACGATGGCGTGGCGCATGGAACTTTTCTCCGAATGAGGCGTGCGGGTAACGGTCACGCTTGAGGCCGGTTCCCTATCGCCTCGCACGCCGTTAAACCCGCGCCATGCGCTTGGCTTTCCTAGGAACCCCCGACTTCGCCGTCGCCTGTCTGGCGGCCCTCGTGGAGGCTGGTCACGAGATCGCGGCGGTCTACTCCCAGCCGCCGGCCCCGCGGGGGCGCGGCCAGGACCTGAAGCCCTCGCCGGCCCATGCCTACGCCCTAGCGCACGGCATTCCGGTGCGCACGCCTGTGTCCATGCGCGACCCCGCTGAGATCGCCGCCTTCGCCGACCTGAAGCTGGACGCCGCGGTGGTGGTGGCGTTCGGCCAGATCCTGCCGCGCGAGGTGCTGGAGGCGCCCCGGCTCGGCGCCTTCAACCTGCACGCTTCCCTGCTGCCCCGCTGGCGCGGCGCGGCGCCCATCCAGCGGGCGATCATGGCCGGGGACAAGCTCACCGGCGTCGAGGTCATGCAGATGACGGAGGGCTTGGACGAGGGTCCGGTCCTGGCCTCGGAGACCGTGCGCATTGACGCCCTGGAGACGGCAGGCAGCCTGCACGACCGGCTGGCGGCGGTGGGGGCCGATCTGCTGGTGCGCACCATGGCCGCGGTGAAGGCCGGCCAGGCCAAGGCGACGCCCCAGGCCGACGCCGGCCTGACCTACGCCAAGAAGATCCGGCCCAAGGAGGCGCGGCTGCGCTGGACCAAGCCCGCCGCCGAGATCGACCGCAAGATCCGCGGCCTCTCGCCCTTCCCGGGCGCCTGGTTCGAGCTGGCCTCGGACAGGGGTCCGGTGCGGGTGAAGGCCCTGCTGTCCCAGGTGGAGGACGGTTCTGGAGCCCCCGGACAAGTCCTCGATGAAAGACTGCTGGTGGCCTGCGGCGATGGCGCGGTGCGCCTGCTGCGGGTGCAGCGGGAGGGCCGGGGGCCGCAGGACGCCGAGGTCTTCCTGCGCGGCTTCCCGGTGGCGGCGGGGACGATAGCCCTCTGATGCCCCGCTACCGCATGACCATCGAGTATGACGGCCGGCCCTATAAGGGTTTCCAGGCCCAGGCCGGCCTGCCGACGGTGCAGGGCTCGATCGAGCGGGCCGCGCACGCCTTCTGCGGCGAGGATGTGCGGGTCAACGCCGCGGGCCGCACCGACACCGGTGTCCATGCGCTCGCCCAGGTGATCCACATCGACCTGGAGAAGGCCTGGCGGCCGGAGGTGGTGCGCAACGCCATCAACGCCCACCTCGTGCCCGAGCCGATCTCGGTGCTGGAGGTGACGGTGGCGCCGGCCGACTGGCACGCGCGGTTCTCGGCCACCGAGCGGCGCTATCTCTACCGCATCCTCAACCGCGAGAGCCCGCCGGCCCTGGACCGGGGCCGGGTGTGGCACGTGAGGAAGCCCCTGGACGCCCAGGCGATGCACACCGCCGCCCAGTCCCTGGTGGGCCACCACGACTTCACCACCTTTCGGGACCTGGCCTGCCAGGCCAAGTCGCCGATGAAGACCATGGACCTGGCCACGGTCCGCCGGGAAGGCTGCGAGGTGGTGCTGGAGTTCGCCTCCCGCTCCTTCCTGCACCGGCAGGTCCGCTCCATGACCGGGACGCTGGCCGAGGTGGGGATCGGACGCTGGACAGCGGAGGACGTGAAGCAGGCCTTGGAAGCCCGCGACCGCACAGCCTGCGGGCCGGTGGCGCCGGCCGACGGGCTGTATCTGGTGGCGGTGAAGTACTGAGGTTTCTCCCTCCCCTTCATGGGGAGGGTGGACGAAGCGCAGCTTCGGACGGGTGGGGAATACGGGCCAGACTTCCCCACCCCGGCCGCTATCGCGGCCTGCCCCTCCCCATGAAGGGGAGGGAGGAAACTAATCCTTGAAGGCCTCGAAGTAGCGGGCGATCAGCCGCTCATAGACCGCCTGCAGCTGGCGGATCTCGGCGACGGGCGCGCGTTCGTCCACCGAGTGCATGGTCTTGCCCACCAAACCCAGCTCCACGACCGGGCACAGGGCGCGGATGAAGCGGGCGTCGGAGGTGCCGCCGGTGGTGGAGAGCTCCGGGCCCTTGCCGGTGACGTCGGCCACGGCGGCGGCCACCAGGTCGGTGAAGGGGCCAGGCTCGGTGAGGAAGGCCTCGCCGCTGATGGACGGCGTCACCACGATATTGCCCTGGAAGCCGGCCAGGGCCTCGCGGGCCTCCTGCGCGATCCAGTCGGCCAGGGCCTGGCCGGTGTGGTTGGGGTTGAAGCGGATGTTGAGCCGCCCCCGCGCGGCGGCCGGGATCACATTGGTGGCGGCGTTGCCGACATCGACGGTGGTGACCTCCAGGTTCGAGGGCTGGAAGCCCAGGAAACCGGTGTCCAGCTCGTGCTCCTGCAGGCGGGCCAGCAGGGCGATGAGGACGGGAATGGGATTAGCCGCCCGGTGCGGATAGGCCACGTGGCCCTGGACGCCCTCCACCACGATGTCGACATTGATCGAGCCGCGGCGGCCGATCTTGATCATGTCCCCAAAGGTCTCGGAACTGGTGGGCTCGCCCACCACGCAGTGGTCGATGATCTCGCCTTCGGCCTGCAGGGTTTGAACGACGAGCTTCGTGCCGTGGGTGGCGATCCCTTCCTCATCCCCGGTGATCAGGAAGGAGAGGGAGCCTGAGACCTGGCCCGCGTCGATGGCCCGGGCGGCGGCGGCGGCGAAGGCGGCCACGGCGCTCTTCATGTCCACCGCGCCGCGGCCGATCAGGACGCCCTCGACGATCGCCGCGGCGAAGGCCTCGGAGCTCCAGGCGCCGGCGTCGCCCACCGGCACCACGTCGGTGTGGCCGGCGAAGCAGAGGTTGGGCCGGGCGGTCCCGTAGCGGGCGTAGAGGTTCTCGATCTCGCCGAACTTCATCCGGCGGCAGGAAAAGCCCAGGCCCTCCAGGGTTTGCTGGACGATGTCCATGGCGCCGGCGTCGGCCGGGGTCACGGAGGGGCGGCGGATCAGGTCCTGGGTCAGGGCGACGGGATCGAGCATGGCCTAGTCCCGCAGCAGTTCGTTGATCGAGGTCTTGGAGCGGGTGCGCTCGTCCACGGTCTTGACGATCACCGCGCAGTTGATCGACGGCAGGCCCTCGCCGAAGGGGCTGGGCATGGAGCCCGGCATGATCACCGAATAGGGGGGCACCTCGCCCTGGAAGACCTCGCCGGTCTTGCGGTCGACGATCCGGGTGGTCGAGGTGATGAAGGTGCCCATGGACAGCACGCTGCCCTTGCGGACGATGACGCCCTCGGCGACCTCGGAGCGGGCGCCGATGAAGCAGTCGTCCTCGATGATGGTGGGATTGGCCTGCAGGGGCTCCAGGACCCCGCCGATGCCGGCGCCGCCCGACAGGTGGACGTTCTTGCCGATCTGGGCGCAGGAGCCGACCGTGGCCCAGGTGTCCACCATGGTCCCCTCGTCGACATAGGCGCCGATGTTGACGAAGGAGGGGGTCATGATGACGTTGCGGCCGATATAGGCGCCGCGGCGGACGATGCAGCCGGGGACCGCCCGGAAACCGGCGGCCTCGAAGCGGGCGGCGTCCCAGCCGGTGAACTTCAGCGGGATCTTGTCCCAGTAGGGATGCGGCGCGCCGGCGTCGATCAGCTGGTTGGCGCTGAGGCGGAAGGATAGCAGGATCGCCTGCTTGGCCCACTGGTGGGTGGTCCAGGCGCCGTCGTCGCCGCGGGTGGCGACGCGCAGGGTTCCGGCGTCGAGCTGGTTGAGGGTTTCCTCGACCGCCTCGCGGACCTCGCCCGTGGTGGCGGTATTGACCCCGTCGCGGGCCTCCCAGGCGGCTTCGATCACGGACTTCAGGTCTTGGGACATCAGGTGGGTTCCTTCAGACGCGCGGCCCCGAGGAAGGGCGCGAGCTTGGCGGTGCGGTGTTGGACGAAGGGGGCGGTGGAGGTCAGGGCGCGCGGGCCCACCAGGACGGTGGTCATGCCCAGGTCGAAGGCGGGCTTCAGGTTGCGCTCGGAGTCCTCGAAGAAGCTGGTGGCGGCCGGATCCAGGCCATGGACGTCGATCATCCTCTGGAAGCCCAGGGGATCGGGCTTGGGGGTGAAGCCGAAGGAGTGGATGTGGAAGACGTCGTCGAACAGGTGATCCAGGCCCAGATGGGCCAGGACCCGCTCGGCGTGCCGGTCGTCGGCGTTGGTGAAGATCAGCCGGCGTCCGGGCAGGCGCTCAAGCGCCGCCAGCAGGTCGGCGTCGTGGGCCAGCAGGTCGAGGGACAGGTCGTGGAACAGGGCGTGGAAGTCGGCCGGGTCCACCCCGTGGTTCAGCATCAGGCCGTGCAGGGTCAGGCCGTGTTCGGCCAGGTATTTCTTCTGCAGGACGTAGGCCTCGTCCCGGGGCAGGCCGGTGACCTTGGCCACGAAGTCGGTCATCCGCCCCTCGACCTGGCCCATGAAGCCCGACTCCTCCGGGTAGAGGGTGTTGTCGAGATCAAACAGCCAGGTGTCGATGTGGGCGAGGTCGGGGCTCATCGGGTGATGAGGGTGCCCGAGCCGTGCTCGGTGAACAGCTCCACCAGCATGGCGTGGGGCCGCCGGCCATCCAGGATGACCACGGCCTCGACCCCGGACTCCACCGCGGCGATGGCGGTCTCCAGCTTGGGGATCATGCCGCCCGAGGCGACGCCGGTGGCGATCGCCCTCTTAGCCTCAGTGACGCTCATCTCGCGGATCAGCTCACCGTCGGCGCCGAGGACGCCGCTGACATCGGTGAGCAGCAGCATGCGCTTGGCCTTGAGCGCCCCGGCCAGGGCGCCGGCCACGGTGTCGGCGTTGATGTTGAAGGTCTGGCCCTCCTCGGAGACGCCGATGGGGGCGATCACCGGGATGTAGTCGTGGTCGGCGGAGATCAGGCCCTGGATCAGCTGGGGGTCGATGCGGGTCGGCTCGCCCACGAATCCCAGGTCGACGGCCTGTTCGATCTGGCTGCCGGGGTCCTTCTTGGTGCGCTCCACCTTCTTGACGGTGATCAGTCTGGCGTCCTTGCCCGACAGGCCCACGCCGCGCACGTCGGCCTCGGCGCCGGCGAGCGTGATCCAGTTGGCGATCTCCTTGTTGATGGCGCCCGACAGCACCATCTCGGCGACCTCCATGGTGGCCTCGTCGGTCACCCGCAGGCCGTCGACGAAGGTCGACTTGACCCCGGCCTTGTCCAGCATGCGGGAGATCTGCGGGCCGCCGCCGTGCACCACGACGGGGTGCAGGCCCAGCAGCTTCAGCAGCACGGCGTCGGCGGCGAACAGGCGGGCCACCGACTCCTGGCCCATGGCGTGACCGCCGTACTTGATCACCACGGTCTCGCGATCGTAGCGCTGGATGTAGGGCAGGGCCTCGGCCAGCGTCTTGGCGGTGGCCCAGCCTTGCTCTTCGGGGGTCTCGGTCACGTCGCTACGCACTCCGTCGGCTCGGAGGGGTCGATTAGCCGACAAGGGCGCCCCTGTCACCTTCGCGGCGGCTCGACGGGGCGCGGCTTCGTGCTAGCGTCACCCTTCGTCTCACCCTCGAAGGTATCCCCCCATGCGCGTCTCCGCCCTGTTCGCCTGCGCGGCCGTCCTCTTCGCCACCGGCGCCCAGGCCAAGACCGTGGCGGTCAGCGCCGAACGCCTGGTGGACGTGGCCACCGGCAAGGTCACCGAAAAGCCCCTGGTGATCATCACCGACGGCCGCATCACCGCCGTCGGCAAGCAGGGGGACGCGACACCGGCCGGGGCCGAGAGCGTGAACCTGCCCGGGGTGACTCTGCTGCCCGGCCTGATCGACATGCACACTCACATCACCTCTTCGCCGCTGTTCGGGGGCTACAACTATCTGGAGAAGTCCGACGCCTACTGGGCGGTGGTCGGCACCAAGAACGCCAAGGACACCCTGGCGGCCGGCTTCACGACGATCCGCAACGTCGGCGCCGACTTCTATGACGACGTGGGCCTGCGCGAGGCGATCGAGGACGGGGTGGTTCCGGGGCCGCGGATCGTGACGGCCGCCTACGCCATCGGCGCCACCGGCGGCCACTGCGACTCCACCTTCTTCCCGCCCTCCATGGCGCAGGTGGCGCCGGCGGTGATCGATAGCCCCGACGAGGGCCGCCGCATGGTGCGCAAGCTGAAGAAGTACGGCGCCCAGGTGATCAAGATCTGCGCCACCGGCGGGGTCTTCTCCCGAGGTTCCGAGCCCGGCGCCCAGCAGCTGAGCCTGGAGGAGATCAAGGCCATCGTCGACGAGGCGCACATGGCCGGGCTGAAGGTCGCCGCCCACGCCCATGGGGCCCCAGGCATCAAGGCCGCGATCCTCGGCGGCGTCGACACCATCGAGCATGTCAGCCTGGTGGACGACGAGGGGATCAGGCTGGCCCTGCAGAAGGGCGCCTATTTCGGCATGGACATCTACAACACCGACTACACCCAGGCCGAGGGCAAGAAGAACGGGGTGCTGGAGGACAACCTGCGCAAGGACCGCGACGTCGGCGAGATCCAGCGCCAGAACTACGCCAAGGCGCTCAAGGCCGGGGTGAAGATGGTCTACGCCACCGACTCCGGCATCTATCCGCACGGCGACAACGCCAAGCAGTTCGCGGTGATGGTGCGCTATGGCGCGACCCCGCTGCAGGCCATCCAGTCGGCCACGGTCACCGCCGCCCAGGCGCTGGGCCAGGAGAAGGACGTCGGCCAGGTGAAGGTCGGCGCCTATGGCGACCTCATCGGGGTGACAGGTGATCCGCTGAAGGACGTGACCGTCCTGGAGCACCCGGCCTTCGTGATGAAGGGTGGGGATGTGGTGAAGGCGCCTAACTGATCGGGGGGTTTTAGAGCTCCACCTCGGGCAGGACCCTGGCGAAGTGGCGCTCGACGGCCTCGTAGCATTCGCAGGAGGCCTTCTTGAGGCCGGCGCGGTCGAGGATCTCCACCCGGCCGCGGTGGGTCTTGAGCAGGCCGCGGGCGGCCAGCTGCGCGGTGACCGCCGAGACCGTGGTGCGCTGGACCCCCAGCATCTCGGCCAGGGATTCCTGGGTCAGGTGGATGATCTTGTCGCCGGCTCGGTCGTGGATGGCCAGCAGCCAGCGGCAGCAGCGCTCCTCCACCGTGTGCAGGGCGTTGCAGGCCACCGACTGCATCATCTGGGCGAGCAGGGCGTCGGCGTAGCGGGAGAAGAGGTCGCCGAAGCGGGCCGAGCCCCGCTTGGCGGCCGCCAGGTGGCTGGTGGAGATGGCGTAGGCCGAGCCCGCCACCTGCACCACGGCGCGGCCGAAGGCGGGCTTGTGGCCCTCGCTGACGATGCCGCCGACGGCGCCCTCCCGGCCGATGGTGGCGGCCTCCACCTCCCGGCCGTCACGGGTGACGATCAGCAGCGAGGCCATGGTCTGGCGGCACGGGAAATAGGTGGTGGCCACCTCGTCGCCGGGCTCGAACAGCACTCGTCCGCGGGGCAGGGCGACGAGCTCCAGGTGCGGCTCCAGGACGGCGAAGTCCCGCAGGGACAGCGCGGCCAGCAGGCGGTTGGACAGGCGCGGGTGCGGGCCTGACTCGTCCGTGCAGTCCGGCGCGGTGATGACCTTGTTCATGCGACAATTCCCCAGGTACCGACCTGGAAAGAACGCACAATCGGCCGAACGGCTCCGCTTGTCCGATATCCGACCGAGTCAGATGGAGCGGGCGACGACCTCCTTCATGATCTCCGAGGTGCCGCCATAGATCCGCTGCACCCGGGCGTCGCGCCAGAGCCGGGCGATCGGGTACTCGTTCATGTAGCCGGCCCCGCCGTGTAGTTGCAGGGCCGCGTCGCAGACCTCCCATTGCAGCTCGGTGTGGAAGAGCTTGGCGGCCGAGGCCTCGGCCGCGGTGAGCTCACCCTTCAGGTGGCGGGCCATGCACCAGTCCAGGTGGGCCCAGCCGGCCTGCAGCTTGGCCTTCAGGGCGCCCAGGGTGAAGCGGGTGTTCTGGAAGTCGAAGACCGTCTGCTTGAAGGCCTTGCGTTCCTTGGTGAACTTCACCGCCTCGTCGAAGGCGCGCTGGGCGCCGGCCTGACCGGCGATGGCGATCTGCAACCGCTCCTGGGGCAGCTGGTTCATGAGGTAGGCGAAGCCGCGGCCCTCCTCGCCCACGCAGTTGGTGATGGGGATGCGGACATCCTCGAAGAACAGCTCGGAGGTGTCGGCGGAGTTCTGGCCGATCTTGTCGAGGTTGCGCCCGCGCTTGAAGCCGGCGCGGTCGGTCTCCACCAGGACCAGCGAGATGCCCTTGGAGCCGGCGGTGGGATCGGTCTTGGCCACCACCACCACCAGGTCGGCGTTCTGGCCGTTGGTGATGTAGGTCTTGGAGCCGGAGACGACGTAGTGATTGCCGTCGCGGATCGCGGTGGTGCGCACGCCCTGGAGATCCGAGCCCGCGCCGGGTTCGGTCATGGCGATGGCGGTGATGACCTCGCCCGAGACCATGCCCGGCAGCCAGCGCTTCTTCTGCTCCTCCGAGCCGTAGTTGATGATGTAGTCGACGACGATGTCGGACTGCAGGGTGATGCCGGCCGAGGAGCCGGCATAGGACAGCTCCTCACCGATCACGGCGTTGTAGCGGTAGTCGAGGGCCAGGCCGCCGTACGCGGCGGGAACCTGGGGACAAAGCAGCCCCGCCTCGCCGCAGGCCCGCCAGAAGGCCCGGTCGACGACGCCCTCCTCCTCCCAGCGGTCCAGGTGGGGCGTCAGATGGACGGTGAAGAACTTGCGGACCTGGTCGCGGAAGAGTTCGAGGTCTTCGTCATAGATGGCGCGGGCGGCGGTCTCAAGCATGTCCTGGGGTCCTCTTTGCGGGGCTCCCAGCGATCTAACGCCCTCACGCGGCGTCAGGCCAGCTACTCGGCTTCGGCGGGGGGCTCGGTGCGGGGCAGGATCTCGCAGGTCGCGGCGATCTCGGCGCGCAGCTCGGGGATGCCGGTCCCCTTTTCCGAGGAGGTGGCCAGGACGCGGGGGAAGGCGGCGGGCCGCTTGATGATGGCGGCCTGGGTCTTGGCCACCAGGGCCTCGACCTCGGCGGGCTTCATCTTGTCGGCCTTGGTCAGAATGATCTGGTAGGAGACCGCGGCCTTGTCGAAGGCGTCCATGGGCTCGGTGTCCACCTCCTTCAGCCCATGACGGGCGTCGATCAGGAGGTAGGCGCGCTTCAAGTTGACCCGGCCGCGCAGATAGTCGCGGCCGAGGTTCTGGAACTTCTTCGTCGTGATCTTGGAGGCGCGGGCCCAGCCGTAGCCGGGCAGGTCCACCAGGCGGATGGCGTCGTCGAGGACGAAGAAGTTCACCTCGCGGGTGCGGCCGGGCTCGTTGGAGGCACGGGCCAGCTTCTTGTGGCCCACCAGGGCGTTGATCAGGGAGGACTTGCCGACGTTGGAGCGGCCGGCGAAGGCCACCTCGGGCATGTCGGCGGGTGGCAGGCCGTCCACCGAGACAGCTCCCATCAGGAAGGTGGCCTGGCGCGCGAAGAGGATGCGCGCGGCCTCGATCTCCGCCTCGTCGAAGGTCCCGCCGGTGTTCACTCTTGGGCCTTGGGTTTGCGGGAGAACCTGGCGATCAGGTCGTCGATGGGGTTATCGACCTTGAAGCGCCGCATGATGATGTACTGCTGGATGATCGTCAGCACGTTCGACCAGGTCCAGTAGATCAGCAGGCCCACGGCGAAGGGGGCCATGATGAACGTGAAGATGATCGGCATGAACTGGAAGATCTTCTGCTGGATGGGGTCGCCGACCGGCGGGTTCATCGAGGTGGTCAGCCACATGGTCACGCCATAGGCCAGGGCCAGGGCCCCGATGTGCAGGGTGGTGTCCAGCAGTCCGCCGACCATGGGCAGGCCGGCCGGATTCCACGGGATCAGCCCGAACAGGTTCCAGATGGTGGAGGGGTCGCGGGCCGAGAGGTCCTGAATCCAGCCGAAGAAGGGCGCGTGCCGCATCTCGATGGTCACGGTCAGCACCTTGTACAGGGCGTAGAAGACCGGGATCTGCAGCAGCATGGGAAGACAGCCGGTGACCGGGTTGATCTTCTCCTTCTGATAGAGGGCCATCAGCTCGGTCTGCTGCTTGGTGGCGTCGTCCTTGTATTTCGCGCGCAGCGCCTCGATCTCGGGCTGCACCTTCTTCATCTTGGTGATCGACTCGTAGCTCTTGTTGGCCAGCGGGAAGAACACGACCTTCACCGCCACGGTGAGCAGCAGGATGGCGATGCCGAAGTTGCCGACGTGGCTGTTGATGAATTCCAGGAACTGGAACAGCGGCCGGGTGAAGAACCAGAACATGCCCCAGTCCACGGCCTGGTCGAAGCGGGGGACGCCGAGGGTGGTCTCATAGGCCTTCAGGACCGGCACCGTTTTGGCGCCGCCGAAGAAGCGCTGGGTCTCGGTGATCTGGCGACCCGGATTGATCGTGCGGGCCGAGCCCACATAGTTGGCCTCGAAGATGTCGACGCCGCCGGCCTTGGTGACGCGGAACTGGCTCTGGACGGCCTCGTTCTGCGCCGGGATCAGCGCGGCCAGCCAGTACTTGTCGGTGATGCCGGCCCAGCCGCCGGTGGTGGCGATGGTGGAGCCGCCGTCCTTCGCCCACTTCTTGAACTTGATCAGCCGCAGCTCCTCGCCCAGCCAGCCGACCGCGCCCTCGTGGACGATGGAGTTTGTGCCGATGTCGCTGGGCACGCCCTGGCGCTGCACCGAGCCGTAGGGGGCCAGGGTCACGGCGCCCGCCCCGGTGTTGGCCACGGTGTCGGAGATGGTGAACATGAAGCGGTCGTCCACCGAGATCTGCCGGGTGAAGGTCAGGCCCGCGCCGTTGGTGGTCTGCAGGGTGACGGGCGCGCCCGGCGCCAGGGTCGAGCCCGCCGTCTGGGTCCAGATGGTGGCGGCGGTGGGCAGGCCCGGTACATTGGCGCCGGCCCAGCCGAACTCGGCGAACTGGGCGTGCTTGGCCCCCTCAGGCCGCAGCAGCTCCACCGGGGGCGCGTTCTTGGCCACGGTCTCGCGGTACTGCTTGAGATAGAGATCGTCGAGACGGGCGCCGCGCAGGGAAACCGAACCCGACAGGGCCGGCGTCTCGATTCTCACCCGAGGACTGGCGGCGGCGGCGGTCTGGCGGGAAACCAGGGTCTCGGCGGCGGTGGGCGGCGCCTTGGTGAGGTTCTGTGCCTGGACCTGGGCGCTGGCGGCCGGCGGGTTGAGGGCCAGTTCCGCCTCGCGGGCCTTGGTGCGCGGACCCATGACCAGGAACTGGTAGGCCAGCAGCAGCGCCATCGCCGAGACCACGAAGATAATCGTGTTGCGGTTCGAGTTGTCTTGCATGGGGCGCGCGCTCAGACGGAAGGGGGAGAAGCGCGATCGGGCGCGCGGGTGTCGCTATCGGCGCCGAGGCTTATCAGCGCGCTTTTCACATCGTCAAGCAAACGCGCCCAGGGGCGGGTCGGCGCGCCGCCGCGAGCGATGAAGACATAGTCGAAACCAGGCTTGCCTAGGGTCGGAACCAGGGCGCGAGCGGCCTCGCGCAGCCGGCGCTTGGCGCGGTTGCGCACCACGGCCCCACCGATCTTGCGGGTCGCGGTGAATCCCACCCGGACAAGGGGGCGATCATCGGCGCGATGGCGGGCCTGGAGCACCACGGCGCCACGGGCGCACGAAGGCGCCTTGGCCGCGGCCAGGAAATCGGGCCGGATCTTAAGATGTTCGATGGGAAAGACGGGGTCCGTCATGCGGACACCCCAGGACCCTGGTATTAGGCGGTCAGGCGCTTACGGCCCTTGGCGCGCCGACGGGCGATCACCTTCTGGCCGTTTTTGGTGGCCATACGCGAACGCCAGCCGTGCCGGCGTGCGCGCACGAGACGGGAGGGCTGGAAAGTGCGTTTCACGGGACTGGCTCCGGGTCGAAATCGAGCGGCGGGGAATAAGGGGTAGGGCTGGGGATGTCAACCGTTAGCGGTCAAAGGTTTAGAGTCGATCACGTGGTGATCCGTACGCCCGGGCGCGACGCCCTGGTGGAGACGGTCTCGCGGCTGTCGGCGCGGCCGGTGCTGGACGGCTATCGGCCGGGCGGCGAGGTGGTCTCCAGGGGCGTGCGCTTCGCCAATGGCCCGTTCCTGGACGTCTTCGCCCAGGAGGCCGGTGCGCCCGCCCTGATCCTGCAGGGGCCGATCGCGACCCTGGAAGGCGTGGCGGCCGAGCGCGACTGGGGGTTCCGCAGCTATCGCCGGGAGGCGATCACCGATCCCGCGCAGGACCAGCCGTGGTCGATGCTGATGTTCCGGCGCGGCCAGGGCCTGCTGACCCAGATCTCGGCCATCGAATACGCCACTGACCCGGCCCCCTGGGCCCTGCCCGCCTTCTCGGGCCCGCTCTATCCGCCAGACACCCCGCCCGACCCGGGCGTGCGCCTGCGTCGGGTATGGTTGGGGGCGCAGGACGTTAATCGCGCCGCCGCCGCCCTTATGGCCCTGGGCTTCGTGGTGGCCGGGCCGGTGGCCTCGGACTTCGCGCCGCACGCCGGGACCCTGTTCCGGGGCTCGCGGGCGGACCTGGTGCTGTTCTCAGGGCCGGACGGGGTGGCGCGTATCGATATCGACGGGCGCGAGCCTCAGCGGGTCGACTTGACCGCTGACCTGGCCCTGGTCTGCGGCGAGGCCTGACGGCGGGTCAGCAATTCAGACTAGTGCTCAGGCCAGGGTCAGGATCACCGGCCCGCGAGAAGTGGCCACCAGGGTGTGCTCATACTGCACCGTGGGCTGGCGGCCGGGCGGGCGCAGGGTCCAGCCGTCGTCCAGCTCCTCGACCCAGTCGGCGCCGAGGGAGAGGAAGGGCTCGATGGTGAAGACCAGGCCCTCGGTGATGCGGCGCTGATCCTGCGGTTCGAACCAGGTGGGGATGTCGCCCGGTTCGTCGTGCAGCGAGCGGCCGACCCCGTGGGAGGCCAGGTTGCGCACCAGGCTGTAGCCGTTCTTCCGCGCGAAGCCCTCGATGGAGCGGCCGATCTCGTTGAGCTTGGCGCCGGGCTTCACCGAGCGGATACCCGTCCACATGGCGCGCCGGCCGTCGCGGCACAGGCGCTCGATCTTCGGCGCGGTGGGCGGCACGGCGAAGCTGGCGCCGGTGTCGCCGAAGAAGCCGTCGATCTCGGCCGAGACGTCGATGTTCACCAGGTCGCCGGCCTTGATCACCGTGTCGCCGGGGATGCCGTGGGCGCAGTCGGGGCCCACCGAGATGCAGGTGGCGCCGGGAAAGTCGTAGGTGACCTCCGGGGCCGAACGGGCGCCCTCGTGCTCCAGCATGGCCCGGCCCAGCTGGTCCAGCTCCCGAGTGGTGATGCCAGGCTCCAGGGCCGCGCCCATGGCCGCCAGCGTGCGCGCCACCAGGGCGCCCGCCACGCGGAGTTTCTCGAGTTCGTCTTCGCTGCCGATGGTCATGGGCTGAAGATGGCGCCGAACGCGCGCCGGCCCAAGGGCCTGCGACATTGCCGCGTTTTAAGTTGTGACGCCTGTGACGCCGCTCCTAGGGTCGTGGTGTCCTGAGGGGGAACACCGATGCGAACTCTGCTCCTGGCCCTGGCGGCCCTGACCCTGTCCACCAGCGCGGTGGCCCAGACGCCCGCGCCGGTGGACACCAGGGCGCTGCTGGCGGCCAACACTCGGCCCTTCACCTATGCGGACGGCAAGCTGGCCGGGCCGGGGGCGGACGCCCTGTTCGGGCAGCTGAAGGACAGCCAGTTCCTCTTCCTCGGCGAGAGCCACCACGACCACGAGACCCCGATCTTCGCCGGCGCTCTATACAGCCGCCTGCGGGCTGACCTCGGCTATCGCTACCTGGCGGTGGAGCAGGACCCGCTGGCGATCGAAGCGGTGAACAGCTATCGCGGCGACCTCAGTCAGATCGCCGCGCTGGCCAAGCGCTATCCCACCCACATCGGCTTCGCCTCGGACCAGGACCTCGGCTTCCTGGCCCAGGCGTCCAGGAGCGCCAGGCCGAGGGATCCTACCGTCTGGGGTCTGGAGCAGGCGCAAGGGGTCGCGCCCTATCTGGAAGAGCTGCTGGCGCTGGCCCCCAATGCGGCGGCCAAGGCGACCACCCAGGCGCTGCTGGACGAGGCCCGTCTCAAGGAGACCCGCGCCAACCAGGGCGCCTTCATCCACGATGACGCCACCACCCTGGGCCGCCTGGAGGCGCTGAAGGCGGTCTATGGCGCCAAGCCGGGCTCGCGGGCCGAGGTGTTGCTCACCGGCCTGGTCACCTCGGCGCGAATCTATTCCTACAACCGCCGCGCCAACGCCGGAGAACGGGTGGGGCTCTACAACAACACCGAGCGCGAGGCGCTCTTCAAGCGGGCCTTCATGGGCCGCTACCGCCAGGTGGCCAGCGCCAAGTCCCCGCCCAAGGTGATGTTCAAGTTCGGCAGCTGGCACGGCTATCGCGGCCGCAGCCCCGGCGGCGCCTTCACCATCGCCAACTTCGCCCACGAGTTCGCGATCGCCAACGGCAAGGAGGCCTATGGGATCGTCGTAGTCCCCACCGGCGGCTACGAGGCCGACGTCACCGAGGAAGGGCCGTGGATGAAGGCGCTGTTCCCCGATGGCCCGCCCAAGCAGCCGATGATCCTGGACTTGCGGGCCCTCCAGCCCTGGTCGCGGGTGTTCGCCAACCAGGTCCCCGCGGACCAGCAGGCGGCGCTTCGCGACTACATCTTCGCCCACGACGCCGTGGTGGTGCTGCCAAACAGCGCCAAGGCCACCTGGGACCTGACGGGGTTCCCGGTTCCCTAGAGGTCCGGCCGGACGATCGTCTTGCCCACCACCTTGCGGTTGGCGAGGCTCTCGAAGGCGGCGCGCCATTCCGAGAGCGGGTATTCGTGGTCCACACGAGGATGGACCTTGCCCTCATTGGCCAGGGCCCAGATGGCGGCGGAATTCTCGCGGCCCTTCTCGGGGAACTGGCGGCCGTATTCGCCGGCCCGTACGCCCATCACCGAGAAGCCCTTGATCAGGGCCATGTTGACCGGCAGCACCGGCAGGCGGCCCGAGGTGAAGCCGATGGAGAGGATGCGGCCGTTGAAGGCGACGCAGCGGACGCTCTCATCGAAGACGTCGCCGCCCACCGGGTCATAGATGACGTCGGCGCCGCGGCCGCCGGTGATCTCCCTGACCCGCTCGCGGAAGCCGCCGGTGACGTTCACCGTGGCGTCCGGCGCATATTCCTTCTCAATGATGGCCAGCTTCTCGTCCGACGCCGAGGCCGCGATCACCTTGCAGCCGAGGTGCTTGGCCAGGTCCACGGCGGCGAGGCCGACGCCTCCGGCCGCACCGTGCACCAGCACCCACTCGCCGGCCTCCACCTGGGCGCGGCGCACCAGGGAGACATAGGCGGTGAGATAGGCCGTGGCGTAGCCGGCGGCCTGGCTGAAGGAGAGGTTGGCGGGCTTGGGCCGCAGGATCGCGGCCGGCGTCACGGCATATTCCGAGAAGCCGCCGATGCGGGCGCCGCCCACCACGGCGTCGCCGATCTGGAACTGGGTGACGCCCTCGCCCAGGGCCTCGACCTCGCCGGCGATCTCCATGCCTGGAATGAAGGGCAGGGCGGGTTTGTGCTGATACTCACCCCGGGTCTGCAGCAGGTCGGGGAAGTTGACGGCGGCGGCGCGGACCTTGATCCGCACCTCGCCCGGGCGGGGCTCCGGGGTCTCGATCTCCTTCAGGACACAGCCGCCGTAGTCGGCGGCCAGGTCCTCGACGACCAGGGCGCGCATCAGTGAATTCGTCCTTCCAGGCCTTCACGGACCAGGCCCGCGATCTCGCGGCAGGCGACGTCGGCGCAGGGCACGGCGCCGGTGAAGGCGGTGAACCCGTGGGCCAGGCTGTCATAGCAGCGGTAGGCGATGGGCACGCCCGCGTCCTTGAGGCGCTTGGCGTAGGCCTCCCCCTGGTCCACCAAAGGATCGAAGCCGGCGGTGATCACCACCGCAGGGGCCAGGCCTGAAAGGTCGGGCGCGCGCACCGGCGACAGGCGCGGGTCGGCGGGGTCGGCCTCGGGGCCCATATAGTGACCCATGAACCAGTCCATGGTGGCGCGGCTGAGGGGGAAGCTGTCGGCGTAGGTGGTCATCGAGGCGGTTTCGCTGGCCACGTCTGTGCAGGGATAGATCAGCAGCTGCAGGTCGGGCTGGGCCTCGCCGCTGCGCTTCAGCTCCTGGGCCACGACGGCGGCGAAGTTGCCCCCCATGGAGTCGCCGCCGATGGCCGCGCGACCGGCCGGCGCGCCGAAGCGCGCGGCGTTGTCGCGGCCCCAGCGGTAGGCGGCCAGCACGTCCTCCAGGCCCGCCGGGAAGCGGTGCTCGGGCGCCAGGCGGTAGGCCACCGACAACACCGGGCAGCGGGCGATCCGGGCCAGGATCCCGCAGAAGGCGTCGCAGGTCTCCAGGTCGCCGATCACCCCGCCGCCGAAGTGGGCGAAGATCATCAGCGGCGCGGCCGGGTCCTGCCCCTCGGGACGGTAGAGGCGCGCGGGAATCTCGTCGGCGCCGGTCGGGATGGTCAGCGGCTCGGTGCGGACGCCGGGCTCGGGGGAGCCGCCCAGCGCCGCCAGTCCCTGGGCGCTGGCCCGCCGGGCCTCCTCCGGGCTGAGGGTGGTCATGGCGGGCCCCCGCGCCGCGCCGGCGGCCAGGAACTGCAGTCGGGGATCGAGGGTGCGTCCACCGCGATAGATCACCCCGCCGCCCGAAAGCAGCCGCAGCAGCGACGATGGGAGGGACAGCAGGGCGCGGACGATGACACGCTGGGTGGAGATACTGGGCATCGGCCTAGGCCCCGGTCTTGGGCAACCCCTTCACGCCCCCCTGGATCAGGGCGACCACGAAGTCGGCCGCGCCCTTGGTGTCGACGGGACGCCGCTGCAGCATCTTCTCGCCCACCTCGCGGGCGATGGCGATGCAGGCGGCCGCCAGGTAGTCGGGATCAGCGCCGGGCGCTCCGCCGCGGGCGATCTCGTCGACGATGGCCTGACGCACCTCGTTGAACACCGCGGTCATTTCCGGGGTCTCACCGTGCACATGCGGGAAGGGCTCGTCCGGCGGGCGGCGCGCGAGCCAGCTCTGATGCTCGTCGGCCAGGAAGCTGAAATAGGCCTCGATGGCGGCGCGGACGAAGCTCTCCCAGTCGGCCGACTGGGCCCTCTGAGCCTTCAGCAGAGGGGTGAAGCGCCGGGCGCCCTCGTCGGAGAGGGCGACATAGACCTCGTCCTTGGAGCGGTAGTAGTTGTAAAAGGTGCCCGCCGCGAGGCCGGTGCGGCGGATGATGTCGCGCACGGTGCAGGCCTCGTAGCCCAACTCCCCGAACACTTCGCGGGCGGCGTCCAGAATGGCCTGGCGGTTCTGGACCTTGGTCTGCTCGCGCTTGCCGACCGGGAGATAAGCGACCTGGGACATCTCTTCCTGATTCAAAACCTGACGGGCGTCATACTAGACACTCGAAAGCCGCAGCGCCAACCTCGACGGCTTGGGGCGATCAGGAGGGCTTGGCCGCGCCCCAGGTGAGGATGGCGGTGGCGCCGCCGTCAGCCTCGGGCAAGGCCTGGATACGCATCGTGCGGTCACCGTCCGTGGCCGAGAACACCTTGGAACCGCCTTGGTCGAGGTCCATGCCGGTCTTCAGGCCGGCGGCGGCGGCGATGTCTCTGTAGCGCGCCATGACGGCGTCCGGCGCATCGCGGCTGGTGAAGCCAACGGCGCCGCCGATCTTGCCTGGCGTGGAGTCGCCCTGGGTGCAGAGGGTGATCTTGGCTCCCGGATAGACCGGCGCGTAGTCGGGCAGGCCCGCGCAGGAGATCGGCGCGGCGGCGGCCGTCTTGGTCTCGGCGGCGGGCTTGGGGCCGCAGGCGGCGAGGGCCAGCAGGGCGGCGGCGGCGATCAGGGTTTTCATGGGGCTCTCCGTAGGCGCCCAGGATGTCAGCCCCCGGCGAGACCCGCAACGCCGGGTGCGTCACAGGCGGCCCGACACTGGCCCCAGGTGGCCGGGCAGTCGTCCCCGCCGTCGCCGGACAGGCAGAAGTAATAGGACTGGGCGCAGGACAGCCGGCACTGCCCCGCCTGGCCCGCCACCGGCGTGTCGGAGAGGGTGCGGAGCGGGATGAAGCTCTGGGCCAGGGCCGCGGCTGCCGTCGCGGCCACGGGGCTTGTGGCGTCTGACGCGTCGGCCGTGTCGGCCGAGAGCAATCCTCGCAGGACCGGCGCGGCGGTCGGGCCGGGGGCCTGCTGCGCGCCGGCTGGACTGGCCAGGGAGAGGGTCAAGGCGAAGAGGGCGAGGAGGCGGCGCATGAGCCATCCTCGCCCATCCTCCTTAAGACCTGGTTAACCATAAGGGGGCGAGAGCGACTCGCAGTTCCTCCCCCGGAGAGGAAGGAACTGCGAGCACTTCACACCGTCCGCGCGGCGCGGTCCTTGGCGTTGGTCGCCTGGATGGACTCCCTGGCTTCAGTCCACTGGTCGTCGGTCCAGGCGCGCAGGCTCGAGAAGTTGCCGCCCGAGGCCTGCCAGGCGGCGCCGTCGATGGCGATGGTCTGGCCGTTCACATAGGCTGACAGCGGATGCAGCAGATAGACCGCCAGGTTGGCCAGTTCGCGCATCTCGCCGACCCGGCCCATGGGGTTGCCGGTGCGGCTGGCCTCGCCGTCGTTGCGCTGCTGGCCTGGGTTGAGCCGGGCGCTCATCCCCTCGGTGGGGAAGGGGCCTGGCGCGATGTTGTTGAAGCGGATGCCATAGGGTCCCCACTCGACGGCCAGGGACTGGCTCATGGTGGCCAGGCCGGCCTTGGACATGGCCGAGGGCACGGTGAAGGGGCCGCCGTTCCAGATCCAGGTGGTGAGGATGGAGACCACCGAGGCCTTCCTGCCTTCCTCGATCCAGCGCTTGCCGGCGTCGAGGGTGACGAAGAACGAGCCCCGGAACACGATATTGGCGATGGCGTCGAAGCCGCGGGGTGAGAGGTCCTGGGTCCGGCTGATGAAGTTGCCCGCGGCGTTGTTGACCAGGCCGGTCAGCGCGCCGCCGTCGGACCAGATGGTGTCCATCATCTCGGTGATGGCCTCGGGGACGCGGATGTCGCAGGCGATGCCGACCACCTTGCCGCCGTGGGCGTCCATCAAGTCCTTGGCGGTGGCCTCCACGACGCCGCCGCGGCGGCCGCAGATATAGACCTCCGCGCCGAGGATCAGGCAGGCCTCGGCCATCACCTTGCCCAGCCCCGTCCCGCCGCCGGTGATCAGGATGCGTTCGCCCTTCATCAGGCCGGGCCGGAACATCAGGTCGTCTTGGGTCAGTTCGGCCATGGCGGCGCGCCTCCTTATCGTTGGAGCAAGTGCGCGCCGCTGACGCCGGGTCGGTCAAATGAAAAGGGGGACCGCCTCGCAGCGGTCCCCCTTCAGACGCCCCTTTGGAACTTAGAAGCTTAGAACTCTTCCCAGGTGTCGTCGTCGGCCTGGGGTTGGTGGGCCAGGGCGGTGTTTCCGCGGCTGACCGGAGCGTGGTGTTGCGTGACCTGAGGCCGGTGGGCCGGGGCGTGGCGCGCCGGAGCGGCCTGGACGCGAGCGGCCTGAGGCGCGCCGCTGACCCGGAAGCGGCCCACCAGGCGGGCCAGTTCCTCGGCCTCGTCGGCGAGGACGCGGCTGGCGGCGGTGGACTCTTCCACCATGGCCGCGTTCTGCTGGGTCACCTGGTCCATCTGGTTGACGGCGGTGTTCACCTGGCCGAGGCCAAGCGCCTCTTCCTTGGCGGAGGCGGCGATCTCGCCCACCACGTTGGAGATCTCGCCGACCTGGCGAACGATGCGTTCCAGCGCCTTGCCGGTCTCGTCGACCAGGCCCACGCCCTCGGCGACCTGTTGGGTCGAGGCCGAGATGAGCGCCTTGATCTCCTTGGCGGCTTCCGCGGAGCGCTGGGCCAGGGCCCGAACCTCGGAGGCGACCACGGCGAAGCCCTTGCCGGACTCCCCGGCGCGGGCGGCTTCAACGCCCGCGTTCAGGGCCAGCAGGTTGGTCTGGAAGGCGATCTCGTCGACCACGCCGATGATCTGGCTGATCTTGTTGGAGCCTTCCTGGATGTTGTTCATGGCCAGGACGGCCTTGCGCACGATCTCGCCGGACTGTTCGGCGTCGGTCTTGGCCGAGGCGGTGGCCTCGCGGCCGTGAGTGGCGCCTTCGGAGGTCTTGTTGACGGTGGCGGTGATCTCGTCGAGGGCCGCGGCAGTCTCTTCCAGGGTCGCGGCCTGGTGCTCGGTGCGGCGCGACAGGTCGTCGGCCGAGTGGCTGATCTCGCCGGCGCCGGACTGGATGGAGGCCGTCGCGCTGGCGATGGCGGTCATGGCCTCTTCCAGCTTGGCCACGGCGGCGTTGAAGTCGTCGCGCAGCTTGCGGTAGTCGCCGGGGAACTCAGTGTCGACGCGATAGGTCAGGTCGCCGGAGGCGAGCGCATCCAGGGCGCGGGCCAGGTTGGTGACCACGTTGGCCTGTTCCTCGGCGATGGCCGCGGCGGCCTCGGCGTTCTGGCGGCGGGCGCTTTCCGAGGAGGCCTCGGCCACCTCGTGCTCCTGGCGCAGCTTCTCGAGATGCAGCTGGTTGTCGCGGAAGACCGTCAGGGAGGAGACGATGGCGCCCAGCTCGTCCTTACGGGCCAGGGCGTCCAGGTTGATGGCGTTGTCACCGCGCGAGAGGGCCTCAGTGGCGCCGGCGATCTTCTTGACGTCGCGGCGCAGGGTCAAGGTCAGGCTCATGGCCAGGGCGCCGGCGATCAGCAGGGTGGCGAGCGCGCCCACCAGGGTGGCGGTCTGAGCGGTCTTGGCCCGCGCGGCGCTGGCGGCCGCGTTGGTGTCGGTGACCTTTTGCCCGGCCTCCACGATCTTGTGGAGGGTGGCGCTCATCTTGGCGTATTCCTCCTCGAAGGGCGCCGCGAAGCCGGCCGCGGTGCCGAAGTCGGCTCCGATCATGGCGCAGATCACGTCGAGCGCGTCGCGGGTGTTCTTCAAGGCCTTGATCAGGTCATCATAAGACTTCTTCTGATCGGCGGGGGCCGTCTTGCGGGCGGTCTCAACCTCCTTGGTGATGGAGTCGACCTCGGCGAGCATGGCCTGGGACTCGCCCTCGATCTTCTCGACCTCGATGGAGGCGGCCTGGTGGGTCAGCAGGAAGTAGAGCTGGCCGTGAACAGCGGTGATCCGTTCCGAGACCTTCTGCATTCGTAGGCTGTTGGGCATGTCCACCTGCACCACCTGCCGCAGCTCGGCCGATTGGGCGCGTTGCAGGATGATGGCTCCGGTGGCCAGGCAGGCCAGCATGACCAGTGCGAAAGCGGGCGCGAAGCCGATCTTGATGATCAGCGGCGTATCCACGAGCCTGAAGCGCTTCACTGTATATTCCCCCCGTAAAACACGGTTAGCGACTCGGTCACCATGCCTTCAGGTTGCTAACCAAACGTCACCGAAGTGGGGACAAATGCGATTTCTGGCGATCTCCAAACTATAGAGACTCCAAAATCGCCCCTTAGGTATTCATCATTTCTTAACCATGAATATGACGCGCCGCATCAGACTCTCTTAACCCGACTGGTTCATCCTCAAACTGTCCAAATCTAGAAAGGAGTGGGGCATGAAAAATATCTTCAAGATCTTGGGCGGTTGCGCCCTGGCTCTCGCCGTCGCCGGTTCGGCGTCTGCTGGGAGCTTCGAGGACAGCATGGGCCGTTGCCTGACGAAGAACGCTAACACGCGGGACGCGGCGATTGTCATGCTGGAATGCACCGCTGACGCCGGCAAGCTCTCGGGCTGCAAGGTGCTCGAGGACAGCAAGCCGAACAAGGGCTTCGACAAGGCCGCGCTCTGCGTCGCCGAAGCGCTGCCGATGGGTTCGAAGACCGGCACCGTCAAGGTTCCGATGCGCTTCCCGGGCGGCGGCTAAACCCGCAGCCCCAAGAATTCTTATTCTTGCAAATTCACGCCCTCGGCCTTCCGGCCGGGGGCGTTTTGTATTGCGGAGCCAGGCCGCTTCTTACCTGTTCACCCGCGAGATCAACTCCATCGCGGCGGCCGGCGCGCGCACCTTGCCTTCGTGGATGAAGTAGCTGAACACGTCGACCGGTTGTTCGGCAGGCGCGGTGCGGTCGATGGGGGTCAGATCGTCGGGGCAGCGGCCTTGCGCGTACTGCGTGAACCGCCGGGCCCACTTGTCCAGGCCCTCGGGGTCGTAGCCGGTGGGGATATCGTCGGAGCCGTCGATCAGGCGCGCATAGACGAAGTCCGCCGTCACGTCGGGGATCATCGGATAGCGGTCGTTCTCCGAGACGCAGATGGCCACGTTGCGGTGGCGGCACATCTTCACGAAGGCCAGGTCCACGAAGCTGGAATTGCGGACCTCCACCACGTGCCGAAGCTTCAGGCCCCCATAGGTCTTGAGCAGCAGGTCGAGGAAGGCCTCGAAATCGGCGGCATCGAACGTCTTGGTGGGCATGAACTGCCACAGGATCGGCCCCAGCCGATCGCCCAGCTCGACGATCCCCTGACCCAGGAACTTGGCGATGGACTCGCCTGCCTGGGCCAGGATCTTGCGGTTGGTGCAGAACCGCGAGGCCTTCAGGGAAAAGACGAAGCCCTCGGGCGTCGCGGCCTTCCACTTGGCGAAGGTCTCGGGTTTCTGGGACGAATAGTAGGTGGAGTTGATCTCGATGGAGGTCAGGTGGCGGCTGGCATAAGCGAGCTCATCGGCCTGCTTGAGGCCTTCGGGATAGAAGACCCCGCGCCAGGGCTCGAAGGTGAAACCCCCGATGCCGGCCCGGATGTAGCCCGCCTGCGCCATGCGCCCTGTCCCCTACTTGCGCGCCGCGGCGGTCTTGTCCCGCTCGGCCTTGAACTCAGACCCGGCCTTCCATTCCGGCCACTTGCGGGAATTGGCGATCTGGGTCCCCAGCACCAGCAGCATGTCGGCGTTGCGGGCCGCGCCGGAGAGGTCCCAGTCAGGGGAGTATTCGTCCGCTGGCTGATGGTACTTTTCGGTGGTGTAGGCCTTTTGCAGCGCCTCGCCGCGGGCCTTGCCGCCGTTCACCAGGTCCTGGCCGCCGCCAAAGGAGATGGCCGGCACACCACGCTTGGCGAAGGAGAAATGGTCGGAACGGAAGAAGCTGCCCGCGCCCGGACGCGGGTCCGGGCTGTAGGTCATGTTGTAGCCCTTGGCGACCTCGATCAGATCGTCCTGCAGGGTCAGGGGCGCGTCCCCCGAAGTGCCGAAGTCCTTGGACGGACCGTAGATCGAGGCGCCGTCCATATTGATGTTGGCCACCGTCGTGCCCAGGGGATAGAGCGGATTGGCGGCGTAGTACTCCGATCCCAGCAGGCCCTTTTCCTCCGCGGTGACCGCCAGGAACAGCATGGAGCGCTCGGTGCGCGGCTGGGCGGCGGCGGCGCGGCCGATCTCGATCAGCATCGCCGTCCCCGAAGCGTTGTCCAGGGCGCCGTTGTAGATCCGGTCGCCCTTGGCGTCGGCCAGGCCGACCCCCAGGTGATCCCAGTGGGCGGTGTAGACCACCTTGTCCT
This sequence comes from Phenylobacterium sp., assembly GCF_030645195.1. Classification (GTDB taxonomy): domain Bacteria; phylum Pseudomonadota; class Alphaproteobacteria; order Caulobacterales; family Caulobacteraceae; genus Phenylobacterium. The sequence continues at coordinate 42,804 of NZ_JAUSLW010000194.1, forward strand.
CGGGATGCTTGGTCCCGGGCAGCAGGCCCACGACGTTCTTGGAGACGATCTTCTTGGCGTCCACCGAAATGTCGGTGGAGAAGGTCACGCCGGTCAGGGCGACCGGCTTGAAGTCGCGGGTCTGGGCGAGCTTCTTCAGGGCTTCGAAATCAAGGCCGGCCGACTTGAAGAGGGCGACGGTGGGGTCGCGCTGAATCCAGGCCTCGATGGGAGCGTGATCCTTGGTCGGATCCTGGCGGATGATGTCGAAGACGGTGTTGGTGTTGGAGTTCTTGACCGTGTTCCAGCCATAGGAGGCCGGCGCGGTCTCGTGGATGACGATGAAGCCCACGGCGCCCTGGCGCGCGGCCTCCTCGTACTTATAGGTCCAACGGCCGTAATAGGTCATGGCCTTGCCGCCGAAGTCGCCCTCGCCGGTCTCGAAGTCGGGATCGTTGACCAGGACGAGCGCGATCTTGCCTTTCAGGTCATAGCCCTTGAAGTCGTCCCAATTGCGCTCGGGCGCCTTGACGCCGTAGCCGACGAAGACGACCGGAGCGTCCTTGACCGAGACCTGGGCGACGCCGGTCTGCGGCGCGCGGATGGCGACCTGATCACCCTGGGTCCAGGTCTGGACCTGGCCGCCGACCGTGACGCTGACCTTGATGGGATCCTTGTTGTCGAACTGGGCCAGCGGCACGTCCTGGGTCCAGGCCCGCTTGCCGTCCTTCTGGAGATCACCGCCCGGTTGCAGGCCGACGGCCTGGAACTGCTCGGTCAGGTACTTGACGGTCTTGACCTCGCCGGCGGTTGCGGGACCCCGACCCTCGAAATCGTCGGAGGCCATGATCTGGATGTGGTCGGCGAGCTTCGCGGCGCTGACGCCGGCCGTGGCGGGAAGGCCAAGGGCCAAAACAGCCCACGCGGACGCGCCGGCCAGGAGGAATTGTTTCATGAATGCACTCGGGCAAGGACCAATTTGCCCGGGACCCTAGCGAGGCCGGTGCGCAGACGCTAGAGCGACGCGCCCAAAACCGCTTGGGCGACGAGGTCGTTCGACCTTGAACGATTATTCGAAAATAAGTGTGGCAGATGCGTCCCATTCACCATGTGGGCGGCTGTTTGTAACGCCACTGCAATTTTGGCGACCGGTTGCTATGATCAAGGGAGCTTCAGCTAACCGCGTCGCGCCTCCCCAAAGCCGATACACTCGGCGGCGATTCGCGGTCTGACAACGACAGAGATCATGCGCCCCGCCACATTCGTAGCCGGACTGGCCTGTCTGACGCTCGCCGCGTGCGCGTCCGCACGCAAGGCCGATATCGCCCTGCCGACCGCTTTCGAGGCGCCGCAGGCCGGGTCGTCGGCGCTCGACGCCGCGGCGCTCGACCAGTGGTGGGTCCAGTTCAACGACCCGGTGCTGACCACCTTGATCGACGACGCCTTGGCCCGGGCGCCGGACGCGCGGACGGCCGCGGCCCGCCTGCGGGAAGCCCGCGCCACCGCGTCCAGCGGCCTGCTGGGCTTCCTGCCCCAGGGCAATGCGTCGGCCACGACCCGAGAGACGAACACCACCCAGACCGCGGGCACGGCGGTCAATATTCCGGGCTTCTCCAGCGAGGGCGAAAGCAGCGCTTCCAGCGCCACCTTCAATGTGAGCTGGGAGGTCGATCTGTTCGGCCGGATCTTCGCGGTGGCCAAGGCGGCGCGCGGGGACACCAGCCAGGCCCAGGCGAGCTACGAGGGTGCGCGGGCCAGCCTCGCGGCCAATATCGCCGACACCTATTTCCTGGCCCGCGGCCAGGCCATCCAGCTGGAGGATGCGCGCGAGACGGCCCGTATCCAGCGGGGCCTGCAGCAGGTCGCCAATGTCCGGGCCGAACGGGGCCTGGGCTCTTCGTCCGAGGCGGACCGCGTGGCCGGCGACCTGGCCCAGGCCGAGGGCGCCGCCGCCAGTCTTGAAGCCGAGTTGAAGGCCACGCGGCGCACCCTGCTGGTGCTGGTCGGCCGCGGCGTCGATCCCCTGGCCAGCATCCCGACCCCCGCCAGCGTCGGCCAGATCCCGCCGGTTCCGGCCGCCGTCCCCGGCCAGCTGCTGGCCCGGCGTCCCGATGTGCGCCAGGCCGAGGCCGCCGTGCGCTCGGCCGCCGGCCGGCTGACCTACGCCAAGCTCGCCTTCTTCCCCACCTTCACCCTGACCCCTGGCATCGGCCTCTCGCGCAGCGAACAGCCGGGCTTTGAGTCCAGCACCCGCAACTGGTCGATCGGAGCCGGGGTCACCCAGCCCATCCTGTCCATCCCCCGGCTGCTGCAGGAGCTGAAGGCCCAGGACGCCCGGACCGAGCAGGCGGTCATCGCCTATGAGAAGGCGGTGCAGACCGCCTATGGCGAGGCCGACAGCGCGCTCACTCGCCTGGACGCCGATCGCCGCCGCGTCGGCCTGCTGGCCGACGGCGAGGTCCGAGCGGCGCGAGCCTATGAGGCCAGCCGCGTCCGTTACGCGGCCGGCATTGACGACCTGACCGCCGCGCTTGGGGCTGAACAGTCCTGGCGCAGCACCCGATCGGCGCTGACCAGCGCGCAGGTTCAAGCCCTGCGCCGCGCCGTCCAGACCTACAAGGCGCTCGGAGGCGGCTGGCCCGCCACCCCCGTGCTCGCCCAGCAAGAGGCACGCTAGACGTGACGAGATCCGCCACCGCCCTCACCCTCGCCCTGGTCGCGACCTTCGCCCTTGCCGGTTGCGGCAAGAAGCCCGCGGTCAAGGAGAGCGACACCCAGCGCGCGCGCGCCGTCCGCGTGGTGAAGGTCGAGCCGCGGCAGATCATCGGCTCGCTCACCGCCTCGGGGGTCCTGACGCCGCGCGAGGAAGCGGCCGTCCTGCCCGAGATCACCGGCTACCGGGTGGCCAGGGTTCTGGTGGACGCCGGGCAGTACGTCCGCGCCGGCCAGACCCTGGTTCAACTCGACGGCGCCCTGATCGCGTCCCAGGTGGAACAGCAGGGGGCGCTGGCCGCCCAGAGCGCCATCCAGGCCGAGCAGGCCGAGGCCCAGGCCGCGCGCGTGAAGGGCCTCGACGGCCAGGGCGTGCTCTCTCAGGAACAGCTTGACCAGCGGCGCTTCCAGGCCCGCGCCACCCGCGCCACCGCCAACGCCCAGGCCGCCGCCTATAAGGACGCCCGCACCCGCGCCGGCAAGCTCGCGGTCACCGCCCCGGTCTCCGGCCTGGTGCTGGAGCGGAACGTCCGTCCGGGCGAACTCTCGGCCGGGGGCGCGACCCCGTGGTTCCGGATCGCCCAGGGCGGCGAGATCGAACTGCTGGCCGAACTTTCCGAAGAAGATCTGTCCCGCGTGCGTCCCGGACAGCGCGCCAGCGTCGTGCTCTCCACCGGGACCAGCGCCGAGGGTGTGGTGCGTCTGGTCTCGCCGCAGGTGAACGCCCAGTCCAAGCTCGGCACGGTGCGTATCCGCCTGCCGGTTCGCTCTGACATCCGGTCGGGCGGCTACGGTCGGGCCTTGTTCGCCGACGCCGTGGGCCAGAGCCTGGCTGTGCCGGAGACCGCCGTGCGCTACGACGCCGACGGCGCCAGCGTGATGGTGGTGGGCGCGGACAACCGCGTGAAGCGCGTCACGGTGCAGACCGGGTCGCGAGGCTCGGGCCTGGTCTCCCTGGTCAAGGGGCCGCCGGCCGGCTCCCGCGTGGTGCTGAACGCCGCCGCCTTCCTGCTGGACGGTGACATGGTCCGACCGACCGAAGGTCCCGTGCCCACGCCCAAGCCCGCGAGCGCCAAGAAATGACCCCGTCGCCGCAAGTTCACGACGACGGAGGCAACTTCCAGATCTCGTCCTGGGCGATCCGCAACCCCGTGCCGGTGGTGGTGCTGTTCATCGCCCTGATCCTGGCGGGGATGATTTCCTACGGCGGGCTGCCGGTGAAGCAGTTCCCCAACGTCCAGTTCCCGATGGTCAACATCACCGTGACCCAGTCGGGCGCGGCGCCGGGCGAGATCGAGACCCAGATCACCAGGCCGGTGGAGGACGCCATCGCCGGCATCTCCAACGTCAAGAACATCTATTCCACGGTGACCCTGGGGGTCTCCACCACCAATGTGGAGTTCGAGCTTGGCGAGGACCTGCAGAAGAAGACCGACGAGGTCCGCTCGCGCATGGACCAGACCCGCGCGGTCCTGCCGCGCGAGATCGATGAGCCGACGGTCACGCGGGTGGAGTTGGATAGCCAGCCGATCCTGACCTACGCCGTGGCCGCCCCGGCCATGTCGGACGCCGAGCTGTCCTGGTTCATCGACGACACCATCGCCCGCGAACTGCAGACCGAGAAGGGGGTCTCCCAGATCTCCCGCGTCGGCGGCGTGAACCGGGAGATCAACATCCTCATCGACCCCGACCGCATGGCGGCCCGGGGCCTGACCGCGCCGCAGATCAACAACGCCCTGCGCGCCTTCGACATCGACGCCCCCGGCGGCCGGGTCGCTGTGGGCGGTCGCGAGCAGACCCTGCGGGTGCTCGGCGCGGTCAACACCCTCGACGCCCTGCGCGCCATGACCATCCCGACCGGCGGCGGGCGCTATGTGAGGCTCACCGACGTGGCCCAGATCGGCGACGGCTCCAGCGAGGTGCGCGGCTTTGCGCGGCTGAACGGCGCGCCGGTGGTGGGCTTCCAGGTGATGAAGACCCGGGACTCCAGCGACGTCGGAGTCGACGACGCCGTGATCAAGGCGATCGCCAAGCTGGAGCAGACTCACGAGGGGGTGACCTTCACCCGCATCTTCTCGTCGGTGGACGAGACTCGCGCCAGCTTCCGCGCCACCCAGCACGTGCTGCTGGAGGGCATGCTGCTGGCGGCCATCGTGGTGTTCGTGTTCCTGCGCGACTGGCGCTCGACCATGATCACCGCCTTCGCCATGCCGGTCTCGCTGATCCCCACCTTCTTCTTCATGAACCTGTTCGGGTTCTCCCTGAACGTCGTCACCCTGCTGGCCCTGACCCTGGTGGTGGGGATTCTCGTCGATGACGCCATCGTCGAGATCGAGAACATCGAGAAACGGGTGGCCCAGGGCATGCGGCCCTTCCAGGCCGCCCTGCAGGGCGCCGACGCCATCGGCCTGGCGGTGGTGGCCACCACCATGGCCATCGTCGTGGTGTTCATGCCGGTCAGCTTCATGAAGGGCATGGCCGGCCAGTTCTTCCGGGAGTTCGGGCTCACGGTCTGCGTGGCGGTGCTGTTCTCCCTGGTGGTGGCCCGCCTGCTGACGCCGCTGATGGCGGCCTACCTGCTGAAGCCAACCAGCCACCCGGTGGAGCGCAAGCCCTTCGAGGGTTTCTACCGCAACGCCCTGGAATGGTCCCTAGACCACCGGATCGTCGCCTGCATCCTGGGGGGCGTGGTGTTCGTGGGCTCGCTGTTCCTGGTTCCCATGCTGCCGCAGGGCTTCCAGCCGGCGGGCGACCCCGACTACATCTATGTCGACCTGCAGGGTCCGCCCGGCGCCACCGTCGAGGCCATGGAGGATGTCGCCCTGCGCGTCAGCCGGGTGTTCGAAGGCCGCCCCGGCGTCCGCGCCGTCTTCGCCCAGGTGGGCTCCACCGCCAGCGGCGGGGGCCCCGGCTTCGGCGGATCAGGCGGCGGCAGCGACCTGCGCAACGGCACCGTCACCGTCCTGCTGGATGAGCAGCGGAGCATCAGCGGCGACGAGCTGAAGGCCCAGACCCGCCAGGCCCTGCGCGAGGTGCCCGACGCCCGCATCACCTTCATGGACTTCCAGGGATCGGCGGGCCTGCAGGCGATCCTCGCCTCCAACGATCCGGCCGCCCTGACCGCGGCTTCCGCAGAGCTTGAAAAGCAGATGCGGACCATCGACATCATCGCCGACCCACACGCCTCGGCGCCGCCGGTCGGGCCCGAGTTGATCGTGCGCCCGCGGGGTGACGAGGCCGCGCGCCTTGGCGTTTCGGTGGACACTATCGCCCAGGTGGCTCGTGTGGCCACGGTCGGCGACATCGACGCCAATGTCGCCAAGCTGACCGCCGGCGAACGCCGCATTCCCATCCGCATCCGCATGCCCGCCGATGCGCGGGCCGACCTGGAGCGGATCAAGTCCCTGCGTGTGCCCACCGTCTCGGGCGGCACCACGACCCTGGACGCCGTGGCCGATGTCAGCTTCCAGGCCGGTCCCGCCAAGATTGACCGCCTGAACCGCAAGCGCCAGCTGACCATCCAGGCCGAGCTGAACGGGGCGGAGCTGGGGGACGCCTACAAGCGTGTCCAGGCCCTGCCGATCATGAAGAACCTGCCCGCGGGCGTGACCCCGGCCGAGACCGGGCAGCTGGAGGCGCAGCAAGAGCTGTTCGGCTCCTTCGGCCTGGCCCTCTTCGCTGGGGTGGCGATGATCTACGGCGTGCTGGTGCTGCTGTTCCGCAGCTTCTTCAAGCCGGCGGTGATCCTCACGGCCTTGCCGCTGTCCTTCGCTGGCGCCTTCCTCGGCCTGTTGATCTTCAACCTCTCGCTCTCGATCCCCTCGCTGATCGGTTTCCTGATGCTGATGGGCCTGGCGGCGAAGAACTCCATCCTGCTGGTGGAGTACGCCATCGAGCGGGAGCGCGAGGGCATGCCCCAGCGCGACGCCATCCTTGAGGCCTGCCGCGAGCGGGCCCGGCCCATCGTCATGACCACCATGGCCATGGCGGCCGGCATGCTGCCCACCGCCTTCGCCCTGGAGAAGGGCGCGGAGTTCCGTCAGCCCATGGCCGTAGCGGTGATCGGCGGCCTGATCACCTCGACCCTGCTGTCCCTGGTGCTGGTGCCGGTGGTTTACGAACTGGTGGACGACTTCGAGATGTGGCTGCGCCCGCGCCTGGCCAGGTTCATCACGCCGCGCGAGGCGCCGGCGGTCGCCGCGCCTGAGGATCGGCTCTAGGTCTAGGCGGCCAGGACGCCCTGCAGCGCGGTGACCAGGACCCGGGTTTCGACGGGCTTGGGCACGCAGTCGTCCATGCCTGCTGAGAGGTATCCGCGGGTCTGCTCGGGTTGCACGCTGGCGGTGACCGCGATGATCGGGGTCTTGTCACGCCCCAGCTCGACCTCGCGCCTGCGGATGCTCGCGGTGGCGGTCACCCCGTCCATCTCGGGCATGTGGATGTCCATCAGTATGGCGTCCCAGGCCTTGGCTTCCCAGGCGGCCACGGCCTCGACCCCATTGACGACGCACTCGGCCGCCAGGCCCAGCTGTTCCAGCAGGGCGCAGAGCACCAGCCGGTTGGTGGCGTTGTCGTCCACCACGAGGATGCGCAGCTTGTCGTCCATCGGCGCGGCGGCCTGCGGCTCGGCCGGTGCGGCGCAGGCGGGCATGGGGACCTGAAGGGTGAATGTGGAGCCCACGCCCAGCTCGGTGATGAACCCTATGGTTCCACCCATAAGCTCCGACAGCTCCCTGCAGATCGCCAGGCCCAGGCCCGCGCCGCCGAAGCGCCGGGTCGAGGAGCCGTCGGCCTGGACGAAGCGGTCGAACATGGCCGCCTGCTGGTGCGGGGCGACGCCGATCCCTGTGTCTGTGACCTGCAGGATGATATCCTGGCCGTGAAGGGCGAAGGAAACACGCACCTCGCCGGCCACGGTGAACTTCAGCGCGTTGGAGAGCAGATTGCCGGCGATCTGGCGCAGGCGCGCGGCGTCCCCGAACCGCCATCCCCGGGCGGCGGGATCCAGGGTCAGGGTGAAGGCCAGGCCCTTGTCGGCGGCCAGCGCTCCATAGATCGCCGCCAAGTCGTCGGTCAGGCGATCCATGTCGAAGGGTTCGGGCAGGATCTCAAGACTGCCAGCCTCGATCCGGGAAATATCGAGCACGTCGTTGACGACGCTGACCAGGGCCCGGCCCGAGGCGCCAATGGTGGCCAGGTGTTCCCTCTGCGCTGAGGTGAGCTTGGTCCGGCCCATGATGTCCACGAGCCCAAGCACGCCGTTCAGCGGTGTGCGGAGTTCGTGGGCCATGGTCGCCAGGAATTCCGACTTGGCGTGACTGGCGGCCTGGGCCTGCAGGGCCAGGGCCTGAGTCTCCTCCCGACGCACCTCGGCCTCGGCCTCCAGGATCTCCTTCTGCAAGGCGGCGTCCCGGAAGGTGACGACGGCCTTGGCCATCAGACCGACCTCGTCGCGGCGTTCTATGGCGGGAATTGCGACCGAATGATCGCCCCCCGCCAGGCGGTTCATCACCGAGGTCAGCCGCACGATGGGATTGGCCATGCTGCGGCGAAGCGCCAGCCCCATCACCGCCGCGCTCAAGGCGGCGAACAGCACGCCCAGCGCCAGGGCCGAGCCCATCGCCCGCATGGCTTCGGCCTTGCGGGCAGCGCTTGCCTCGACCGCCCTCCGGCTCTGCGCCTGGATGGCTTCCAGGGCCTGCTCGGCGGGCGCGATGAGGTCATCGGCCGGGCTTTCCGGACCCACCATCCGGGCGGCGATGGCCCTGGTGGCCGGCACGTGGGCCAGCGCCATCGCGCGATCGACCGCTCGGTCGGTCCAGAGGTCGTGGGCCGACTGCGCCTCGTCTATCCACGCCTCCAGCGCAGGGTCCCCAGCGGCCAGCCGGTCCAGGTCAGCCATTCGGGCTTGGAAGTGCGGTCGGTGCACTTCGGCGATCCGCCGGGCGTAGAAGGGGTCGCCGGAAATGATGTAGCCGCGAAGGGAGGCTTCCTGGCGGGCCAGGGCGAAACGCGCGCTGCTGGCTATGACCGCCACCCGGTGCGCATGATTGTCGGCGGCGTCCGCCTGCTGGACCACGCGCAGGTTGATCCCCAGAACCACCCCCATGGTGGCGATGGCCGACAGGACCACGGCGAAGGCTAAGGTGAGTTTCCACGTGGCCGGGAGGTCGTTCAGGCGGCTGGCCAGGGACCATCCCGCTCCGCCTGAGCCTCTTGAATCGCGTTCGGCCACGAAGGTCCCCGTCCGAGCGCATCTGATGTGCGCGCTGAACGGCGACCTTGGCCATGGGCTCTCAACGCCGGGTTAAGGCGCAGCTTTACGCTGCGAGGCAAACCGCCGCATCGTCTTGGGGGCAGGCCCGGAGGTTCAGCCGTCGGCCAGGATGTCGGCGAACAGCGCCGGGTCCACATTGCCTCCCGACAGCACCAGGCCGGTGATTCCGTCGCCCCAGGCCTTGATCTTGCCGCTCAGCAGGGCGGCCAGGCCCACCGCGCCGCCGGGCTCCACCACCAGCTTCAGGCTGGAGAAGGCGTAGCGCATGGCTGCGGCGACCTCGGCGTCGCTGACCACGGCGATGTCGGCGACATTCTGCTGCAGGATCGGAAAGGTCAGCTCTCCGGGCGCCGGAGACTCCAGGGCGTCGCAGAGCGAGCGGGTGGTGGGCCTCAGGGTCTGTCGCGCGCCCGCCTGCAGGGAGCGCAGGGTGTCGTCGAAACCCTTCGGCTCCACGCCCACCAGGGCCGTGCTAGGCGAAAGCGCCTTCACCGCCGTGGAGATCCCCGCCATCAGGCCGCCGCCACCCACCGGCGACACCACCACGTCGAAGCCGACCCCGAGGGCCTTGGCCTGGTTCACCAGCTCCAGCCCGACCGTGCCCTGGCCTGCGATGATGTCCAGATCATCGAAGGCCGGAACGACCAAGGCGCCGCGCTGCGTGGCGATCTCGGCGGCGATCGCCACGCGGTCCTCGGTCAGCCGGTCATAGAGGCGGACTTCGGCGCCATAGCCGCGCGTGGCCTCGACCTTCACCGAAGGTGCGTCGGCGGGCATCACGATCAGGGCGGGAACGCCCAGCAGCCTGGCCGCCAGAGCCACCCCCTGGGCGTGGTTGCCCGAGGAGAAGGCGACAACCCCGGCCTTCCGTTGCGCGGCGTCCAGCTGGGCCAGCCTATTGTAGGCCCCCCGGAACTTGAAGGCGCCGACCCGCTGCAGGGTCTCGGGCTTTATCAGCACCCGGCGGCCCAGGCGGTCGTTCAACGCCGGGCTTTCGATCAGCGGCGTCTCCACCGCATGGCCGTGGATGCGCGCGGCGGCGGCCTGGATGTCGGCCAGGGTCACGGTCATTTGGCGAACACCATGGCGTCGTCGGCGAAGGCCTTGAACTCCAGCGCATTGCCGGAGGGATCGAGGAAGAACAGGGTCGCCTGTTCGCCAGGTTGCCCCTTGAAGCGGATCTGCGGCTCGATGACGAAACGGGTGTCGGCGGCCTTCAGCTTGTCGGCCATCTCCTCCCACTGGGGCAAGGTGAGGATGGCGCCGAAGTGGCGCACGGGAACGTCCTCGCCGTCCACGGCGCTGGTGGACCTGTGCCCCACCTCGCCCGGCGAAAGGTGAGCGACGATCTGGTGGCCGTAGAAGTCGAAGTCGATCCAGTCGGGGCTGGAGCGGCCTTCTGGACAGCCGAGCAGGCCGCCGTAAAAGGCGCGTGCCTCTTCGAGATCGCGGACGGGGAAGGCGAGGTGGAAGCGGGGCAGGGTCATGTTCGCCTCATAGACCCAAGGGCGCGGCCTGGCGAAGCGCCGATTTCCGCAGGCGCGCCTTGACGGCGGGGGCGCCTGGATGCTCTACACCCGACGAACACGACCCCGGTGCCCCAGAGGCCCGATCGCGGTTCCTAAAATCGGTCAAGTCCACCCGCCGAGTTGCCTGTCGAAGGGCGTGGTTGGATCCCCTCGGCGGGCTGGGAGATCGTATTCCATGGGCAATGTGACAGTTATCGGAGCCCAGTGGGGCGACGAGGGCAAGGGCAAGCTGGTGGACTGGCTGTCCAATCGCGCCGACGTCGTCGTGCGTTTCCAGGGGGGCCACAACGCCGGCCACACCCTGGTGGTGGGCAACCAGGTCTACAAGCTCTCCCTGCTGCCCTCGGGCGTGGTCCAGGGCAAGCTGTCGGTGATCGGCAACGGCGTGGTGGTGGACCCCTGGCACCTGCTGGAGGAGATCGCCAAGCTCGGCGGCCAGGGCGTGCAGATCACCCCGGACCTGCTGGTCCTGGCCGACAACGCCTCCCTGATCCTACCCCTCCACCGCGATCTGGACCAGGCCCGGGAGGCCGCGGCCGTCAACAAGATCGGCACCACGGGCCGAGGCATTGGCCCGGCCTATGAAGACAAGGTCGGCCGCCGCGCCATCCGCGTCGGTGACCTGGCCGACCGCGATGCTCTCGAAGCCAAGATCGACCGCCTCCTGGCGCACCATACGCCCCTGCGCCGGGGCCTTGGCCTGCCGGAATATGACGGCGCGGAACTGCTCGCGGCCCTGGAGGAGATCGCCCCGAAGATCCTTCCCTTCGCTCAGCCGGCCTGGCGGTTGCTGGACCAGATCGTGAAGTCGGGTAAGCGGGTGCTGTTCGAGGGCGCCCAGGGCGCGCTCCTCGATGTCGATCACGGCACCTATCCCTATGTCACCTCCTCCAACACCGTCGCCGGCCAGGCCGCCGCGGGATCGGGTCTCGGGCCCAAGGGGCCCGGCTATGTCCTGGGGATCGTGAAGGCCTATACGACCCGGGTCGGGGAGGGGCCGTTCCCCACCGAACTGTTCGACGAGATCGGCCAGCACCTGGGCACGGTTGGCAAGGAGTTCGGCGTCGTCACGGGCCGTCCCCGCCGCTGCGGCTGGTTCGACGCCGTCCTGGTGCGCCAGTCGGTGGCTTTGAACGGCATCGACGGCATCGCGCTCACCAAGCTCGACATCCTCGACGGCCTGCCGACCTTGAAAATCTGTGTCGGCTACAAGCTGGGCGACAAGACCTTCGATTACCTGCCGGCTGGTCTGAAGGCCCAGTCGGCCCTAGAGCCGATCTACGAGGAGATGGAGGGCTGGACCCAGAGCACTGCCGGGGCCACCTCCTGGAAGGATCTCCCCGCAAATGCGGTGAAGTATGTACGCCGGGTCGAGGAGCTGATTGGAGCCCCGGCCGCCATGGTCTCCACCAGCCCGCAGCGGGACGACACCATCATGGTGCGCGACCCTTTCCAGGACTGAGGAGAGCCAAGGCTCGCCGCGGCGGATCGTCGCGGCGAGCTACACTTGCCGTCAAGGCGATCTTTACGGACGGGCCCCATATTGGGCGGAGCGTTCCCAGGAGCCCCCGCACCCCGTGTTCAACGAAGAAGGCAAGCTCATTCAGCGCATGGTCCCCATGCTGCAGAGGGTGCTGATCGTTGATCCGGCGCCGGCCAGCGCGCGCCTGCTGGCTGACCTCATGCGCAATATCTCGGCCGGCCAGCTCTGGAACGCCCCGAATAACCGCAAGGGTCTGGAGGCCGCGGAGCTGGTCAATCCGCAGCTGATCTTCGTGGAGCTCTCCGGCGACAAGGTCGATGGCGTCGATTTCGCCCGCCGTGTCCGGCACAGCGAATTCAACTGCCGCCAGGCGCCCATCATCATGGTGACCGCCACCGCCACCGCAGCCGCCATCCTGGGGGCCCGCGACGCCGGGGTGCACGAATTCCTCCGCAAGCCTTACACCGCCAAGGACCTGCTGCGCCGCCTGGAGGCTGTGACCCTGCGGCCGCGAGACTGGGTGGAGGCGGTCGACTATATCGGTCCCGACCGGCGGCGGTTCAATTCCGGCGACTATACGGGCAAGCTCAAGCGCCGCTCCGACATCAAGACCACCCCGGACGCCGCGCGGATCACCCAGGCGCTGAAGATCCTGAAGTCCGCGGTCTCCGCCGTGGCCACCGACCCCAAGCAGGCCCTGCGCTCCATGCAGGCTCAAGGGGTGGATCTGCAGAAGGCCGCGGTGGCGGTGGGCGACCTGAAGCTCGTCACCACCGTGGCCGACTTCCAGCGCTACCTGGCCGGCGCTGCCGACCGTGGCGTGCTGATCCCGGAAGAGGTGGTCCGCAACGCCGCCCCCCTGCTGGCCCTGCTGCCGGCCGACGAGCTCAGCCGCAAGCCCTCCGACCGCGCCGTGGTGTCGGTCTAGGCGCAGCAAAAAGCCCTCCCCGTTTCCGGGAAGGGCTTGCTTGGTTCAGTCGGGCCGGATCAGGCGTTGACCAGGTTCCGTTCCTCGGCGGCGGTTCGCATCGACTTCTGCAGCTTCTCGAAGGCGCGGACCTCGATCTGGCGCACGCGCTCGCGGCTGACGCCGTACTCGGCGGCCAGTTCCTCCAGGGTCGACGGATCGTCCTTCAGCCGGCGCTCGGTCAGGATGTGGCGCTCGCGGTCGGTGAGCTCGGTCATCGCTTCCTGCAGCAGGCCCATGCGCTGGGTCCGCTCCTGGTTCTCGGCGACCTGGGTCTCCTGGCTGACGGAGGTCTCGTCCTCCAGCCAATCCTGCCACTCGCTCTCGCCGTCCACGCGCAGGGGCGCGTTCAGCGAGGCGTCGGGGCCCGACAGCCGGCGGTTCATCGAGATGACTTCCTCGTTCAGCACCCCCAGCTTGGTGGCGATCTGGGCCACCTGGTCGGGGTGCAGGTCACCGTCCTGGAAGGCGCTGATCTGGCTCTTGGCCTTGCGCAGGTTGAAGAACAGCTTCTTCTGCGCAGCCGTGGTGCCCATCTTCACGAGGCTCCAGGATCGCAGGATGTACTCCTGGATCGAGGCGCGAATCCACCACATGGCGTAGGTC
>NZ_JAUSLW010000195.1 GCF_030645195.1 Phenylobacterium sp.
GTCCGCGCCCTGCACGCCGCCTACGGCCTGGACCAGCTCTAGCGGTAGGACGCCAGGCGCCGGGCGGTCCACAGGCCCGCCAGGGCCACCGGCAGGGCGGCGACGAAGACCCAGACCCCGGCCGAGCGCGCCGTGGCGTCGGTCAGGCCGTGGGAGAAGCCCACCAGATTGGCCACCGCGGCGGCTACAGCGGCGCCCGCCGCCGAGCCGGTCAGGCGCACAGTGGTCATGGCCGCGGCCCCGATCGCCCGCTCGGAGTCGGGCAGGGCGCCGAGGATGGCCTGGCTCATGAACGCCCAGGAGAGGCCGAACCCCGCCCCCAGGGCCGCCCCGGCCAGCACCACTCCCACCACCGAGCCGGTGGGGAAGACCAGGGCGCTGGCCCCCACCCCGGCGGTGGCGCAGACCGCGCCGATCAGGATCATGCGTCCCGGCCAGCGCCCGGTGAGATGGGCGACGGCCAGACCCGCGAGGGTCCAGGCCGCCGCCTCTCCCGCGATCACATAGCCGGCGGTCAGGGCAGACAGACCGGCGAGCTGCTGCAGGATCGCAGGACCGTAGATGGAAAATCCCATGGAGGCCGCCGTCAGCAGGAACATGCTGGCGTAGCCGGACCCGGGGATGGTGCGCAGGGAGCCCGAGCCCTGGGGCAGCAGGCGGACCACGGCGCGCTCGTCGAGCCAGACCATGGCCAGCAGCAGGGCGACGCCCACGGCGGTCAGCCCCGCCGAGCGGGCGAAGGTCCCGGCGATGTCGGCCGCGCCGATGGCCGCGACCCCGGCGGCGATCAGGCCCAGCTGGCCCCAGGCCACGCCCGAGCCGCCCTCCCCGTCCTCGCCCCGGGGCAGCATGGCGTAGGCGGCGACCGCCACGGCCACGGCCTGGATCGCGAAGAACCAGAAGACCCAGCGCCAGACGCCCAGGTCGGCGAAGACCCCGCCGATCATGGGGCCGACCAGGCTGGCGATTCCCCAGACCGCGGTGATGGCGGCGTAGACCCGGGGCAGCAGGCGGTTGGGGAACAGCAGGCCGATGGCCACCGAGCAGAAGCCGGTGACCCAGCCGCCGCCGATCCCCTGCAGCAGGCGGCCCACCAGGAAGCTGGTGATGTCAGGGCCCGCGGCGCTCAGCCCGCAGCCCAGGGCGTAGAGCAGGGCGGCGGCCGCGGTGGCGCGGCGCAGGCCGAAGCGCTGGGCCAGCAGGCCAGAGCTGGCGCCGGCCAGGACCGAGCCCAGCAGATAGCCCGCCGTGGCCCAGCCGAAATAGGCGTAGCCGCCGAGGTCGGCGCCGACGCTGGGCATGATGGTGACGGTGACCAGGCTGTCGGCGGCGCCGATCCAGACCCCCAGGCAGATGAGGATGAAGCGCGGCGCCCGGCCCTCGCCGAGGACGTCGGCCCAGCCGCCATCCGGGGTGGGGGGTGGTTTCATGTCGACAGGCTCAACGGGGTCTGGCGGCGATGGGTAGACGGGGCGGCGGGGATTTGCAATAGATTGATTGTCAAATGAGAAGCCTGGCCGACGACCTGCTGTTTGCGATGAAGACCCGGGGCCCCAGCCAGACCCTGGCCCTGGCGCAGCGCGCGGGCGTCAGCCGGCAGGCGGCGCGGCAGGCCCTGGAGAAGCTGGCGGCCGAGGGGCTGGCCGCCCATGTCACCGAACGGGCCGGGGTGGGCCGGCCCCGGCGCACCTGGTCCCTGACCGACAAGGGCCACGGCCGCTTCCCCGACACCCACGCCCAGATGACCGTGGAGCTGATCGAGGCGGTGCGCGAGGAGTTCGGGGCCACGGGCCTGGACCGCCTGGTGGCTCGCCGCGAGCAGGCGATCGCGGAGGGCTACAGGATCGCGGTGGGGGACGCCGGCCTGGAGGACCGCCTCACCCGTCTGGCCGCCCTGCGCGCCGCCGAGGGCTATATGGCGCAGTGGTCGCGGCAGGACGACGGCTCCTACCTGCTGGTGGAGAACCACTGCCCGATCTGCGCGGCGGCGGCGGCCTGCCAGGGCTTCTGCCGCTCGGAGCTGGCCCTGTTTGCGATGCTGCTGGCCCCGGCGCGGGTGGAGCGGACCGAGCACATCCTGGCCGGGGCGCGGCGCTGCGCCTACCGGGTCGCCGCCTGAGTCGGGGAGCCTATGGGCGGGCGGGGCGTTGGGGTGGCCTGAGGGACCGCCTCGAAGGATATCCAATGAAAACGCTTCTCGCCGCCGCCGCCGTCGCCAGCCTCGCGCTCGGCGCGCCCCTCGCCGCCCAGGCCGATCCCGGCGGCCACGGAAACGGCAAGGGCGAACGCCACGAAAAGGGTCACGCCAAGGGCCACGACAGCCGACACTACGAGGGCGACGACCATCACGGCGGCGCCTGGACCCCGCCGGGTCTGGCCAAGAAGCCGGGCGGCATGCCCCCTGGCCAGTACAAGAAGTTGTATCGCCAGGGCCAGCGCCTGCCCACCAGCTACATCGCCCCGCGCTACTACGTGGCCAATCCGCAGGCCAACCGCCTGCGCGCCCCGCCGGCCGGCTATCGCTGGGTCCAGGTCGACAACCAGTACTACCTGGCCCAGACCCGCAACGGCGTGATCGCCGAGGTGGTCTCGGCCCTCATCCGCTAAGCCAGACCGGCCCTTCCCCGCCAGGGGAAGGGCCTTGGCCTAGTTCGACCTAGCCGCCGCCCCTGGCAGCTTGAACTCCGGCGACCAGTGGGTGGCGGTCCCCGCCGTGACGTACCAGCAGATCACCAGGGCGCAGATCACCGCCCCGGGCACATAGGAATTGGTCCGCCGGTAGGTGAAGGCCGCGATCACCCCCACCATCGCCAGCAGCGGCACGAACTGGATGGCCACGATGGTGTTCAGGGGCTGCTGCGGCACCGCCAGCAGGCCGGTGAGGAACAGGCTGGCGTACTGGATCGCCAGCAGCAGGACAAAGCCCAGGCTCATGGCCAGGGCGCCGGTGAGGTAGGCCCGCGCCGCGCCCTCCCCCTTGATCGCCAGGTTGGCGTGCAGCGCCCGCAGGGAGACCAGGAAGAAGGCCGTCCACAGCGGCAGATAGGCCAGAGCCATCAGGGCGTGAGGGCCGTCCAGGGGCTTGAGCCCCAGGACCCAGAAGCGGAAGTCCACCTTGAACACCGCGTCGACGGCGACGAGGGCGAGATAACCCACCGCCACCGTGGCGATCCCGATCAGGGTCCCGCGCAGCCAGGCGTTGGAGAAGGCCGGCTTGCCGCCCTTGAGGAAGAGCCCCAGCCCCAGGGTCAGGACCCCGTTGAGCAGCGCCCAGACCAGCAGCTGGTTGGTGATGAACTGCGGGAACAGCCGCATGGGGAAGAACAGGTTCCCCAACTCCATGAAGGTGAAGAAGGTGGCCGCCGGGACCACGGCGGTCAGCATGGCCGCCAGCCACCAGCGGCCGTCGCGTTCGCTCGCCGCAGGCTCGGCGGGATGGGCGATCCCCGCGAACACCGGCGTCGCCATCAGCACCTGGAAGGTCCCCAGCAACAGCAGGACAAAGCCCAGGAAGCCGGCCCCCGTGCCGACCTCCTTCCAGATCCAGATCTGGTCGCCCGGCGGCAGGGGCCGCGCCGCGCCCGCGAGCCTGGCCTGGAACCAGTCCACGGCGTGGCCCACGCCCGCCGAGGAGAAGTGCTCCCAGGGGTGGGTGACGCCGGGATTGTAGAGCACCTTGGCGGTCCCGGCGGCCGGGTCGCCATAGACGCGGCCCTCCACGACGGGGCCGGCCGAGCCGAACAGGGCCTGCAGCGACTTGGACTGGGCCACGTCGGCGCCCTTGGCCACCTGCCACATCAGGGGGGCGAACTCGTCATAGCGGCCGAACACCACGGCGAGATTGCGCAAGGGGGCCTTGGCCCCCTGGCCGAACACCGCCCCGATGGCCGGGGTCGAGCCCTCCAGCACCACGGCCCGGTAGCCGCCGGGATAGGCCTCGGCGGCGGCCACGACGGGCCCGCCCCCCAGGCTGTGGCCCTCCAGGCCGATATTGCGCGCGTCCACGAAGGGCAGGCCCCGCAGATAGCGCAGGGCCGCGGGCCCGCCGAAGCCCTGGCTGCCCACCGGGCCGCCGGAATTGCCGTGCCCGGTCATGTCCATGGCCAGGACCACGAAGCCGCGCCGCGACAGCTCGATGGCGAAGGGGCTCTGCATCTCGCGGGTGTTGATATAGCCGTGGCTGGCCAGGACGCCGGGCGCCGGACGGGCCGCCGTGGCGGTGGCGGGGCGATAGAGCAGGCCGCTCATCACCACCCCCTTCTCGCCCGGGAACCGCACGTCGGTGACCGTGACGCCGTGGGTGGTCTGGACGACGTGGGCCAGGGCCGAGCCCCCGACGATCAGGATCAGGCCCAGGGCCAGCAGCCCCCATTTGCGCAGCATGTGGTCGCCTCCCCAGACGGTTGTGGCGAGGACTATGGGGGCGGTGGGGAGGTTGGGGAAGTGGGGGCGGGGATCGGCGGGCGGGGCCGAGATGCGCCATCAGCAGAAGTTAAGACGCCGACGGAAACTCGCCGTCCAAACCCGCCGGGCCGCGGTGCCGCGAACAGCGAGTTTTGGCCCGGGCCCCAGCGGGGAGAAACGACGGATTGCGGACGCTCGTCAGTCGAGAACAACCTCGAGGGAGCCGCCGAGGCAGGTCACATCGAACCAATCCGTCCCAGGGACCCGGCTGCAAGGAGCAACGCGACTGAAGCTGGGTGGAAGCCGATCCGAAGTGCGCCGAGGGCGGAGCCCTAAGCTTCGTCGCCGGCTTTGGGATTCTGCTCGGCCTTTGACGACACAACCATATGCTCAATGTCGGTTGGACCGACATCTTTGGCGGATATCACTGTGAGGGCGCGCTTCAGAACTCCTAGCTCAGGAAGCAACTTCGGTTGTCCGTTCTCTGGGATTGCGGGTTGGAGCAGATATTCACCCGCCGCTTCGTATGCCGAGAGAAACCGAGTTAGGTTGGCGTCTGTCTCAGGGTGCATCCGCATGTGGCGGGCAAGCACCATTGCTCCGCTACGAGTTGGTGTCTTGTCGGCACCCTGTCGTGAGGAAATCATCACCGTGTAGTGGGTGGGCTCCGTCGGGGAGATGTCCCGAATGATCGACAGGTAGATGCTCTCCTCGCTATCGACCTCGCCGAAGCGTTCAAGCCAACGTCGGAATATGTTCTTCGCCGCGTCAGCGTCGGTGAACATGAGCGCGACGCCTGGAGTTTGTCCCCCACCGGTGAGATACGCCGTACCCGTCCAGCCGGCACCATTCCACAAATTGTAGTCGATGACGGAGTGGACTTGAAGGTCGCGATGGTTGGGGTTCTTCCGGAAGTCTTCGGGATCAAGTTCAGGCTGATCGCCACTTCCCTCGACGAGACTGCGAAGATCGATGCGGGCGATTGTGGGCCGAGCTTCAAGCAGTGGATATGAAGTTTCGACGAGATTTGCCCAATCGGTCAGCCGGGCGATATCATCAGCGAACAGCCGATTGTAGCTCGTCGCGGTGACCTGGATCATGGCAATGCGGTCAAGCACCCCTTCGTCCTTCGCCAGCCGATCCATCGTTTGATCAGCATCTGGCACCACGCACGTCGACATCATCGTGATAAGCGCGATATCGATCAGGATGCCGACCGTGTCGGCACCTTGAACGTAGGATGCGGGCGATAATCCTTTGGGCCAAACCAGCCGCGCTGTTTGGTTTGTTAGATCGGGCTCGAACGCCGGCGCACTGACCGCTTCATCTTCCACGAGGGTGATGTGGTAGCGCTCAGTGTGCGGGTGAATTCGAAGATCGAAGGCGGTTGCGAAACAAGCTTCAATCGCTGCCAGGGCTGCTTCTGCGACAAGAATTGAAGTGGTTGTACCCGTAAATGACACTTCCACTTCGACGCCCAGGACGGTGGTCTGTAAGCTCTGCTCACCGCCTTCGTTGGTGATAAGTGGACCGCGCATGTCGTCCGACACTGGCTGGCTGGCCAGCGTCGAGAACATGGTCGAAACCCCCTCGTCAGTCTCATCCTCGGGAATCGAGCCGTCGGCTCGCAGAACCTCCTCATGCCCAAGCGCATAGAGCAGAGACGAACGCGCCATGTGCATGCCAAGCCGTTCAAGGATATCTGGCAGGTCCGTCAGCCGGCTCAAATCTTCCGGATGAAGGCTAAGAAAATTGCTGCCCAAGGTGAGATCGAACTCCGTGAGACGCTCTGAGAGCGTGGCTTTCGATTCCTCTGACAAAGGCATCCCTGCCAGACACCCATTCAGAAGCTGGATGGCCTGAAGCGTGTCGGGCAAATGGCGCAACTCAAGCGTAATCCCAGTGAGGATCGTGAGAGTGGGCACAAGACCGACGTTCATTTCGCCGTCTTCGCTATCCACGACAATCGACGCCGCGGCGAAGATGCAGCTTGCCCGAGCCGCCCAGAACAAGCCTGCGCGGGCATAGGCCACCGCCAGGAGTTGGAGGGCAGATATCAGCTCGGGGGCATATTCCTTTTTGGTGAGCTGCCGTGCGGCTCGGCCGAGGAGACGTATGCGATCAACATGGTTCTCGAAATCAAGCTGCTGGGCCCTTTTGAGTAGGATGCGCGCGCCCTCCGCCGAACCAGTCCGCTCGGTCACAAAAGCAGCGACCTCCTCGACCAGCGCGCCATAGGCCGGGTCATCTTCTCCCACCCGGCTTACAGCATCGATGAGCTTGATGAGCTTCTTGGCGTCGTACTCACCGAGCGTGGATGCGGTAGCCAGAACTTGGGACAGCTCTGGCCACGTTCGTGCGATCCCCTCCGGATCTCTGTGAACGACGGCGAGGTTCAGGCGTCCAAGAATGAGCAGGGTTTTTGCTTCAAGCGCATTGTTGGGGCGGCTTAGGTCGCCTGAGACAACCCCAAGGCGCGCTTGGAGGCGCGCAGACCGAGCCTCCAAATCGCATTGTTCCGGTGTGTAACCCTGATTGGCCACCGCGTTGAAAAGCATCTGGAGAAGGTTGGATAGGAATTCGAGATTGCGCGCGTTGTTGTCGTCGATGACCAACGCTTCAAACGCGGCATATTCTGACATCACCAGATCGACGTCGTCGAACCACCAGACAGCGGTCCAAAGTGCCTCGTATCGCGTCTCAAGTTTCTGGCGATAAGTTCCGTGAGCCTCAGCCAATCGGATTGCCCGCGCAAACCGGCCGTCCGTTTCCACTCTCGGGCGTTCGAGCGACCTCGAATACTTCGCAGCCAAAAGCGCCTCGGTCACCTCCTGCAGCCGCATTCCGGTGAACCGGCTTGGGTCGCTGAGGCCCTTTTCAAGCTCCTCAAGTTGTAGCGTTTTGGAGTAGTCGGCCGGCCCGAGACGGCTCGTGCTCGTCACCTCCTGCCCGACATGGAGGTAGTTGAAGGCCAGGTCTCCCCGATCATTTTCGAGGACCTCCTTCATTATCCAAGCGCGGTCGAGGATGGTAACCTCGATACCAAATTTGGCACTTAGGTCTTGTTCTAGTTTCGCGCGCGTCTTTGACTTCGCGTACTGGTTCGTGACGAAAAAGACCCGCTTGTAGCCTCGCTTGGTTCCGGCGATCCCCTCTACGTCCTTGCGCGCCTTAACAGCCCATCTCTTCATGGCGCTGAAGGCAAAGGCCCATTTCTCACTGCCTGCATTCGCGTCACCCACGTAGGTAAGCGTCGCAAGTTCGTCAGCGATCGGGAGTGTTTCGGAATCGGCCTTACTGTCCCCACCACCATCCGGTCCGGTCTGAGGCCGCAGGTTTGGACAGATCGCCCGCTCGCATAATTTCCGACAGAATATCTCGAAGTCCTGGGTTTGATTTCGAGAGGTAATGGTGTCGAGGTGGTGATCGAGCACCGGTCCCTCGATGACAAAGGTCGTCCGCTCGGTGGTATCCGAGTAGTTCTCGGGTCGCAGTTTCCGCATAAATTCGGAGGGCGAAGGC
This sequence comes from Phenylobacterium sp., assembly GCF_030645195.1. Lineage (GTDB taxonomy): Bacteria > Pseudomonadota > Alphaproteobacteria > Caulobacterales > Caulobacteraceae > Phenylobacterium. Next base: position 7,927 of record NZ_JAUSLW010000195.1, read on the forward strand.
GTGTCGGTCGTCATTCTATCCTTCCCTTTGTTGCTGCGAATCTTTGGAACATAGATAGAACGCGCCCAGTCGAATTTCCAGACGCCTCAAAAAAGTGGCGTCATTCGCTCCTATGACGAGCTACCGAGTGACGTCGAACCCTGCCTCGTTGACGTGGCGGATGCCCCAATGGTCCCGCGCTAAGCGGACCCCTCCGATGGCTGACTTGGGTCGATGCTCCCCGTTGGGTCCGCGCCGCGAACGTGCCGTTGGCCAGCGTCGAGGCTCAAACCCGAATCCGGACATTCCCAACGGTGACTAAGAGCCCATTGCGGTCTCCGCCAGGCATTGCGCGCGCCCCAATTCCCCCTGCCCCTTCCACCCCGCCGGGTGCTAAGCCCGCACCTCCCTGGTGCGGAGATCGTCATGGAAGGCCCCACGTCCCACTTCTACGTCTCGCAGCGGCTGCGGCTGCACTATGTCGACTGGGGCAATGAGGGGGCGCCGCCGCTGGTGCTGGTGCATGGGGGCCGCGACCACTGCCGCAACTGGGACTGGGTCGCCCAGCGGCTGGCCGACCGCTATCACGTGATCGCCCCGGACCTGCGCGGCCATGGCGACAGCGAATGGGCGGTGGGGGGCGGCTACGACCAGGCCGCCTACCTCTATGACCTGGCCCAGATCATCCATCAGAAGGGCATGGCGCCGGCCACGATCATCTCCCACTCGCTCGGCGCCGGGATCGCCCTGAACTATTGCGGCGCCTTTCCCGACAGCGTGAGGAAGATCGTCGCCATCGAGGGCCTGGGCCCCTCGCCGGCCATGATGGCCGAGCAGGCCAGGCGCCCCGTGGAAGAGCGCCTGCGGACCTGGGTCGACGACCGGCGCAAGAACTCCGGCCGCACCCCACGCCGTTACGCCAGCCTCGACGAGGCCGTCGCCCGCATGGCGCAGCAGAACCCCCACCTGTCCCCGGACCAGGCGCGTCACCTGACCACCTACGGCGTCAACCAGAACGAGGACGGGACCTATAGCTGGAAATTCGACAACCACACCGGCGGCGGCGTCGGCGGCCTGTCCCACGCCGACCAGCACCGGCTGTGGGGACAGATCACCGCCCCGGTCCTGCTGGTGCGCGGGGCGGAGTCCTGGGCCTCGGACCCCGTGGTCGACGGGCGGATCGCCCACTTCCAGAACGCCCGGCTGGTGAACTTCGAGGGCGCCGGCCACTGGGTGCATCACGACCGGCTGGACGCCTTCATGGCCGAGGTGGAGAGCTTCCTGGCGGCGTAGAGCGCGGCGTGAAGAGATAACAGCGTTCGACGACAGGACGCCGCCGGTATAGGCTGGGCGAAACCCGTGGAGGACGCCATGCGCCGTCTCGCCTGCCTCGGTCTTGTCCTCGCGCTCCTCGCCGGGCCGGCCGCGGCGCAGGAGGCCAAGACGCCTCAGGACCGGGCCATCGGGGCGCTCACCGTCTTCGCCGTCGCCTATGCGGCCTGGATCTGGGAGGGCCGCTGCCACGAGCTGGACGGCGGCCGGCGCACCGAGTTCCAGCGGCTGATCGAGGCCGACCTTCTGGGGCTCAACCAGGTCTTCGAACCCCGCATCGTGGGGGCGGCCACCGGCTCGGGACGCGACACCGGCGAGAGCGCCGAGTGCGGCGGCAAGAACGCCGGCCTGGCCGCCTTCGGGATCGAGCAGGCCAGCGACGTGGCCGCGACCCTGAAGGGCCTGCCGCCGGGCTACCGGATCACCGTGACGCCGTAGGGCCTGCCTAGGGTCAGGGCGTGAGGGGCCTCCCTCTCCTCTTGCGGGCGCGCATCCTCAGCCTTCAACATCTGCCGTCATCCCGGGCGACCGCAGGGAGACCCGGGACCCAGGGGGGATTGCTACGGCCCCTGGGTCCCGGCTCTTCGCTTCGCTACGGCCGGGATGACGGAGTTGGGCCTGATCATCGCCGAGCTGTGGCTGGCGGCGCGGAAGGTCAGGGCGGCGCCTCCACCAGCTCCCCATAGGCGCGCCAGGTGGCGAGGCCGAGCCACGGGAAGACGATCACCAGGGCCAGGAAGCCGGTGAGCACGGTGGACAGGGTCAGGACCGAGATCAGCAGGGCCCAGACGATCATCGGCCCGAAATTGGCGGCCACGGTGCGGAAGCTGGTGATGGTGGCGACGAAGACGCTGGTCTCCCGGTCCAGCAGCATGGGGGCCGAGACCACCACCAGGCCATAGGTGAGGAAGGCGATGGCGCCGCCGATCAGCGAGCCGGCGATCAGCATGCGGTGGCCCTCCGGCGTGGTGAGCGCAAACGCCGCCAGGGTCTCCACCGTGCGGTAGATGACCCAGGTCGAGAGGCCGTAGACGATCTGGGCGATCTGCAGCCAGAAGAAGAAGATCATCAAGAGCGCCAGGCCCAGGATGGCGACGTCGGCCGAGAGCGCCCGGGGCACGAACAGCATGCGGGCCAGGGTCGGCCTCTCGCCCCGGGCCAGCAGGGCGCCGGCCTCGTAGAGCCCCATGGCCAGCATGGGGGCCACGAAGACGAAGCCGCAGGTGAGCGCGAAGACCCAGAAGGCGCCGCCGGTGGCCACGAAGCTCAGGCTGATCCAGAGGCTGAAGGCCGCAAGCGCCAGGCCGTAGGCCAACAGGGGCGGCCAGGCCCGCCAGAGGTCCTTCCAGGCGCCCCCCAGCCAGCGGAACGGCGCGCCCACGCCGATCCTGTTGACGCGCGGCAGCCCGCCCGATGACGCCATGGTTTCCTCCCCTATACCGATCGCGTCGTTGCGCGCCGGCGCGGTCAGGGTCGGGTGCGGAGGGCGGCGGGCGCATTGAGCCAGATCAAGGCGGAGCCGAGGCCGGCCGGCCCAACGCCCAAACTTGCGCCACCGGTGACATTCCTGCGCACTTCCTCCTTATTTCCGTCTCCGATCCGACGTCCAAAGCTGCTAGGGAGCGGACAAGACGGCCGGGCTGGCCGCGGGCCGTCCGGATGGGCG
>NZ_JAUSLW010000197.1 GCF_030645195.1 Phenylobacterium sp.
CACGCCCTGCTTCTCACCGTGCTGATCGATGAGCAGAACTTTTGGGACGCGGATGTCGTCATTGATGCGCGGTCCGTCTTTGACGGGCGGCGCCTGCATGGGGCGGCGAATAGGCTTTTGCTCCGTGAGCTATTTCAAGGCTAACGCACCGGTCGCGCAAAGCGCTCCGGCCGTTCGGTTAGTATATGACCGCGCGGACCCCCGCGATCAAGCGCCGCCGGGGGCTGGCGCCAAAGCATTCGCCGCCTGTGCGACGCTCGCCACAGCCAGATCGCCCAGATTGTCGGCCTGCAGCACCGCCACATGACCGCGCGGGGCTGACAGGGCGGGGTCCGAGGCGTTGGAGAACAGCACGATGGTGGGCGCGCCGGTGGCGGCCGCCAGGTGCAGGGGTCCGGTGTCGTTTCCCACCACCAACGCGGCCTTGGCGCCCAGGATGGCGATGCGGGCGAAGTCGGTGCGGCCGGTGAGGTCGCGGGCCTTGCCCACATAGCGCTGGATCTGGCGGGCCACGGCGCTCTCCTGGGGCCCGCCCAGGATGACGATGTCGAAGCCACGGTCGTAGAGCAGCTTGCCCAGCTCGCCGTAGCGCTCCACCGGCCAGCGCTTGTCCAGCCGGTGGGCCGAGCCCCCGGGGATGAACAGCACATAGGGCCTGGGCATGACACCGCCGGCCACGGGGCGCTCCTGCGGCGCCTTGCGCAGCACCCAGGAGAGGTCCGGCGGCGGGGCGGCGCCCGGCTCGGTGGGGGCGTCGGGCCAGATGCCGGCGTATTTCAGCTGGTCGGCCTGGCGCTCCAGGGTGTGCATGGAATTGCGGTGCGGATTCTTGTGCGGCAGGGCGCAGCCCATGGCGATCCCCGACCACTCCGGCGGGAAGGGCCGCAGCATCTGGAAGATGCGGTTCGAGGCCGCCGAGGTCTGCAGGTCGTAGACCCGGTCGTACTTCGCCTTCTTGATCCGGGCGCGCAGGGCCAGCCAGGCGCCGGGGCCGTTGGGCTTGCCGTCGGTCTCCACGGCGTTGAAGTAGGGCGAACTCTTGGCCAGGCCCTCGAACTGCGGGGTGGTGAGCAGGGTGATGTGGGCGCGCTTGTGCGCCTCGCGGATCCGTTTCATCGCCGCCAGGGCCAGGACGAAGTCCCCCAGCGCCGACAGCTTGATCACCAGGATCTTCTTGATCTCACGCGCCATGGGCTCTGGCCTCCAGCACGCGTTCATAGGCCGCCATTGTGGCCGAACACATGGCCTGGGCGGAATAAAGCTGGCGGGCCCGGTTGGAGGCCAGTTCGCCCATCTTCGCCAGTTTGCCGGGACCGGCGTCGAGGGCGAGCGCCAGGGCGTCGGCCCAGGCCTCGACATCGCCGGGCGGGGTCAGCCAGCCGGTCTTGCCGTCCAGCACGGTCTCGGTGGCGCCGCCGTGGGCCGAGGCGATCACCGGGCGGCCCATGGCTTGGGGTTCGACGGCGGTGCGGCCGAAGGACTCCGGCACGGTGGTGGGCAGGATGGCCAGGTCGCACAGCAGGAAGGCGGCGGGCATGTCGTCGCAGTGGCCCACCAGCTTGATCTCGGCCGACAGCCCAGCGTCGGCGATCGCCGCCTGCAGCTCCTCGCGGTAGTCGGTGCGGCCCTGGTCGTCCCCGGCGAAGATGATCAGGAAGTCGCCGCGGCCCTGGGCCTTCAGCCGGGCGGCGGCGGCGATGATGGTCAGGTGGCCCTTGATGCGGGTCAGGCGTCCCCCCAGCAGGATCTTGATGCGCCGGTCGTCGGCGGCGATCCCCCAGGCGGCGCGCAGGGCGTCGAGGCGCTCAGGCGCCACCAGGGCCGGATTGAAGCGGTCCAGGTCCACCCCGCGCGGGATGGTGACGATCTTGTCCGGCGCCAGGTCGTGCTGCTCCAGGACGTGGTCGCGGGTGTAGTCGGAATTGGCGATCACCAGGTCGCCCCGGGTCATCACCGCATTGTACCAGCGCTTGAGCTTGGACTTGGCGTTGTAGATGCCGTGATAGGTGGCCACGAAAGGCGTCCCCGTCACTTGCGCGGCCCACAAGGCGGAAAAGGCCGGCGCCCGGCTCCGCGCGTGGACCAGGCTGACATTCTCCTTGCGGATCAGGTCCACCAGCCGCGCGGCGTTGCCCAGCATCACCAGGGGGTTCTTCGACTGCACCGGCATCTGGGCCAGGCGTCCGCCGTCGGCTTCCAGGCGCGCGGCCATGCGGCCGCCCCGGGTGGCCACCAGGGCCTTGCCGCCGGCGCGCACGACGGCGTTGGCCACGTCGATCGTGGTCTGTTCGGCGCCGCCCGTCTCGAGCTCGGGGACGACCTGCAGCAATGTGAAGTTGGGAGGCAGTGTCACGGCCATCTGCATAACGCACTGCGGAGGCGCGTAAAGCCCGACGCACGCTGACGGCGCTCCGCGCACGGGCTATTGATCGGGCATGAGCGAAGAGACGGGATTCCTGGCGCGGCCGGACGGCGCGCGCATCGCGTGGCGCAGGGTGGCGGGCGCGCGGCCCACGGTGGTCTGGCTGGGGGGCTTTCGCTCCGACATGGCCGGGACCAAGGCCCAGGCCCTGGCGGACTGGGCCCTGGCGCGGGGCCAGGCCTATGTGCGCTTCGACTATTTCGGCCACGGGGAGTCCGACGGCGACTTCGCGCGGGGGACCATCACCCGCTGGCGGGAGGACGCCCTGGCGGTCTTCGACGAACTGACCACCGGGGGGCTGGTGTTGGTGGGCTCCTCGATGGGCGGCTGGATTTCCTGCCTCGCCGCGGCGGTCCGGCCCGACCGGATCAAGGCCATGGTGCTGATCGCCCCGGCGCCGGACTTCACCGAGAAGCTGATGGCGCCCGGGATCGACGCCGCCGGCCGCGAGGCCCTGGCCCGCGACGGGGTCTGGATGCGGCCCTCCGAGTACGGAGATCCCTATCCGATCACGGCCGGTTTGCTGGAGGACGGCGCCCGCTGGTCGATCCTGCCGGGGCCCGTGCCGATCGCGGCGCCTGTGCGCATCCTGCAGGGTGGGGCCGATCCCGACGTCCCCTGGCGCCACGCCCTGGAGCTTGCCCAGGCGCTCAACAGCGACGACGTGGTCTTCACCCTGATCAAGGACGGCGACCACCGGCTGTCGCGGCCCCAGGACCTCGCCCGGCTGCTGGCGGCCCTGGACGAGGTGCTCGAAGCCCCATGACCGACACCCGCCGCCTGCCGACCTTCGGGGAGGCCACCCTGGTCTGGACCAGGATCGGTCTGTTGAGTTTCGGCGGCCCGGCCGGCCAGATCGCCCTGATGCACAGGATGCTGGTGGAGGAGCGCGGCTGGATCGGAGAGCGGCGATTCCTGCACGCGCTCAACTACTGCATGCTGCTGCCCGGTCCCGAGGCCCAGCAGCTGGCCATCTATATCGGCTGGCTGATGCACCGGACGGCCGGTGGCCTGGTGGCCGGCCTGCTGTTCGTCCTGCCCGGCGCCCTGGTGATGCTGGGGCTGAGCATCGGCTACGCCCTCTATGGCGCGACGCCGTTGGCCGCCTCGCTGTTCCTGGGGGTGAAGTCGGCGGTGCTTGCCGTCGTGATCGCCGCGGTGATCCGCATCAGCGGCCGCGCGCTCAAGGGTCGGGCCTCGCTGGCCCTGGCGATCGCCGCCTTCGTCGGGCTCTATCTGCTGCATGTTCCCTTCCCGGTGATCATCGCCCTGGCCGGCTTGGCGGGCTGGCTGAAGCCGGACCTGTTCCAGGCGCCCAGCCACGGGCAGGACGCCGACCAAGGTCCGCCGGGCCTGGTGGACGAGGTCATCGCCCGGGGGGAGGCCAGCCATATCGTCCCGTCGCGCGGTCGGGCCCTGAAGGTGCTGGCGGTCTGGCTGCCGCTCTGGCTGGCGCCCTTCGCCGCCCTGTTCGTCCTGACCGGACCCACCAGCGTCTGGACCCGGCTGGCGGGCTTCTTCGGCACCATGGGGGTGGTGACCTTCGGCGGCGCCTATGCGGTCCTGACCTATGTGGCCCAGGCCGCCGTCGAGGGCTTCGGCTGGCTTGCGCCGGGCGAGATGGTGGACGGCCTCGGCCTGGCGGAGACCACGCCGGGCCCCCTGATCCTGGTCCTGCAGTTCGTGGGGTTCCTGGCCGCCTATCGCCAGCCCGGCGGCCTCGATCCCCTGCTGGCGGGAAGCCTCGGCGCCCTGCTCACCACCTGGGTCACCTTCGCCCCCTGCTTCCTGTGGATCTTCCTGGGCGCCCCCTATGTGGAGGCCCTGCGGGGCCACCGGGCGGCGGCCGGAGCCCTGGCGGCGGTGACCGCGGCGGTGGTCGGCGTGATCGCCAACCTGGCGGTCTGGTTCGCCCTGCACACCCTGTTCGGGGAGGTGAAGCGGGTCGCGGTGTTCGGGATCGGACCGGACCTGCCGGTCCTGGCCAGCCTGGACTGGCGGGCCGCGGTGCTGAGCCTGGCCGCCATGATAGCCATGCTGCGCTTCAAGACCGGCATGCTGCCGACCCTGGCGGCCTGCGCGGCGGCCGGCTGGGCGCTCTCGCGACTCTAGCCCCCAGCGGCCAGGATCGCCGCCAGGCCCTCGCGATAGGTGGGATACATCGGCCGCCAGCCCAGCTCGGCCTTGGCCCGGGCGTTGGAGACCCGCTTGGTCTCGGCGTAGAAGCGCCGCGCCGAGGGGGCTAGGGCGTCCAGGTCCAGGACCTCCTCGGGCGGCGGCGCCATCCCCAGCAGGCGTGCGGCGTAGGCGATGACCTCGCTGTTGGGGGCCGGCTCGTCGTCGCAGAGATTGTAGATCCCGCCGGCGCGGGGCCGGGCGATGGAGGCCGCGAGACCGGCGGCCAGGTCGTCGACATGGATGCGGCTGAACACCTGGCCCGGCGCGGCGACGCGGCGGGCGCGACCCTCCCGCAGGCGGTCGAAGGCGCAGCGGCCGGGACCATAGATGCCGGGCAGGCGGTGGATGGTGACCGTCAGGCCCATGCCGCGGCCGACCTCGAGCCAGTCGCGCTCGGCGCCCACCCGGCGCGCGCCCTCCAGGGACTGGGCGGCCAGGCGGCTGTCCTCGAAGACCCAGCCGCCGCGCCGGTCGCCATAGACCCCGGTGGTGGAGAGGTAGCCGATCCAGTCGGGGAAGGCGCCGGCCCGCGCCATCGGCCGGACGAGGGCCGGCAGGGCCGGGCAGCCCAGCTCGGTGGGCGGGGCGGTGATCAGGATCGCCTGGGCCTGGCCCATCTGGGCGGCGATCGCGTCGGGATCGCTCACCGGAACCGGCTCGATCCCCTCGGCGGCCAGGCGCGCGGCGCCGCCCTCGTCGCGGAAGCTGGCGGCCACGGTCCAGCCTTGTGGCATGAGGCGTTTCGCCAAGGCGCGGGCGGAAAAGCCGTAACCGAAGACGAAGAGACGCAAGGCTCAGGCCTCCTAGAGCAGGGCCTGGATCGCGGCCCGGGCGGCGTCGGCGAATTCGGGGCGGCGCAGGGCGAAGGCGACGTTGGCGCGCAACAGGCCGATCTTGTCGCCACAGTCGTAGGTGGTCCCCTCGTATTCCAGGGCGTGGAAGGTCTGGGTCTTCATCAATTCGGCCATGCCGTCGGTGAGCTGGTTCTCGCCGCCGGCGCCCTTGCCCTGGCGCTCCAGCAGCTCGAAGATTTCCGGCTGCAGGATGTAGCGGCCGGAGATGAACAGGTTCGAGGGCTCGGTCCCCGGGGCGGGCTTCTCCACCATGCCGGTCATGCGGTTCAGCCGGCCGTCCTGACGCTCCAGGGCGACGATGCCGTACTTGTGGGCCTCGCCGTCGGGGCAGGGTTCCACGGCGATGATGTTGCCGCCGACCTTGTCATAGGCCGCCACGGCCTGGGCCAGGGCCGGGGTGTCGGCGGCCATCAGCATGTCGGGCAGCATGACGGCGAAGGGTTCGTCGCCGATGATGTGGCGGGCGCACCATACGGCGTGGCCGAGCCCCAGCGGCGCCATCTGGCGCACGAAGCTCATGCCGCCGGGGCGGGGGAGGTCGGCGCGGACCTCGGCCAGGATGTCGGTCTTGCCCTTGGCCTCCAGGGCGTTCTCGATCTCCGGATTGGCGTCGAAATAGTCCTCGATGGCGCCCTGGCCGCGGCCGGTGACGAAGACGATGTGCTCGATGCCCGCGGCGCGGGCCTCCTCCACCACATAGGACAGGATCGGCCGGTCGAAGATGTTGAGCATGTTCTTCGGCGTGGTCTTGGCGCCGGGAAGCACCCGGGTCCCCAGACCCGCCACGGGAAGTACGGCCTTGCGCACAGGTTTGGTCATTCAGTCCTCCGTCCGGCTTTGACTAGAGGAGCCGCCGCGCGAAATCCATCGGGCGTGTGTGACAGCCTGAGCGAAAACCTGTCCTGCCTGTCGGCTACTCGACGGTGACCGACTTGGCCAGGTTGCGGGGCTGGTCGACGTCGGCCCCCTTCTGCACGGCCACGTAGTAGGCCAGCAGCTGGATGGGGGCCGAGAACACCAGGGGCGCCACCAGGGGATCGCAGGTCGGCGCGATGATCACCTTGATACCGGGAGGCGCGTTCCTGGCGCCCTGCGCGTCGGTGATCAGGATGATCGGGCCGCCGCGGGCCATGACCTCGCTCATGTTGGACATGGTCTTTTCGAAGAGCGCGTCGGTGGGCGCGATGACGATCACCGGGGTGGCCTCGTCGATCAGGGCGATGGGGCCGTGCTTCAGCTCGCCGGCGGCGTAGCCCTCGGCGTGGATGTAGCTGATCTCCTTGAGCTTCAGGGCGCCTTCCAGGGCGAGCGCCGACATGGCGCCGCGGCCGAAATAGAGCACGTCCCTCGCCTTGGCGAGTTCGGGCGCCAGGGCGCGGATCGTCTCCTCCACCGCGATGGATTGCGCGATCAGGCGCGGGGCCTCCAGCAGCAGCTTGGAGAGGCGCGCCTCCTCGGCGGCGTCGATCTTGCCCCGCGCCGCGCCGGCGGCGATGGCCAGAGCGGTCAGGGCCGCCACCTGGCTGGTGAAGGCCTTGGTGGACGCCACCCCGATCTCGGGGCCGGCATGGGTGGGGAAGAGGACGTCGGCCTCGCGGGCCATGGTGGATTCGTGGACATTGACCACGGCGGCGGTCGCCAGCCCCTGGGCCTTGCACCAGCGCAGGGCCGCGAGCGTGTCGGCGGTCTCGCCCGACTGGGAGACGACGATGGCCAGCGTGCCCGGGGTGACCGGCGGCTCGCGGTAGCGGAACTCCGAGGCCACCTCGACATCCACCGGGATGCGGGCCAGCCGCTCGAACAGGTAGCGGCTGATCAGGCCGGCATAGAAGGCGGTGCCGCAGGCGATGATCTGGATGCGGTCGATCTTGGCGAAGTCCACGCCGCCCGGCGCGGTGGCGCGGCCGGTGACCGGATCGAGATAGGCCGAGAGGGTGTGCTGGCAGGCGTCGGGTTGGTCATGGATCTCCTTTTCCATGAAGTGCCGGTAGTTGCCGCGCTCCACCAGGGCCGCCGAGGGGGAGACGACGCGCATCTCCCGGGTCACCGCCTGGCCGTGTTCGTTGAAGATCGAGGCCGAGTTGTGGTCGATGGCGACGTAGTCGCCTTCCTCCAGATAGGCGATGCGGGTGGTGAAGGGACCGACCGCCAGGGCGTCGCTCCCTAGGAACATCTCGCCCGAGCCATAGCCCACCACCAGGGGGCTGCCGCGCCGGGCGCCCAGGATCAGGTCGTCGCGGCCCGCGATGAGCACGGCGATGGCGTAGGCGCCGGTGAGCCGGTCCAGGGTCGCCTTCAGGGCGGCCAGGGGCTCCAGGCCCGAGGCGAGGTCGGCGTCCATCAGCTGGGCGATGACCTCGGTGTCGGTCTGGCTCTCGAAGGTCCGGCCCTGGCTCTCCAGTTCGCGGCGCAGTTCGGCGAAGTTCTCGATGATGCCGTTGTGGACCAGGGTGACCTTGCCCGCCGTGTGCGGGTGGGCGTTGGCCTCGGAGGGGCCGCCGTGGGTGGCCCAGCGAGTGTGGCCGATGCCGACCATGGCCTTCAGGGGGCGCTCGGCCAGGACGTCCTCAAGCGCGCGGATCTTGCCCTTGGCCCGGCGGCGCTCGACCTGGCCGTCCACCACCCCGGCGATTCCGGCGGAATCGTAGCCGCGATATTCCAGCCGCTTGAGGCTCTCCAGCAGCCGGTCCTGGACGGGGGCC
>NZ_JAUSLW010000199.1 GCF_030645195.1 Phenylobacterium sp.
GGGGCGGCCTTCTACCAGGCCATGCTGCGCCAGCAGACCACGACGGATATGACCGCCGACCAGATCCATGCCCTGGGCCTCGCCGAGGTGGCGCGCATTAGGGCTGAGATGGAGGCGCTGAAGGGGAAGATCGGGTTCTCCGGATCGCTGGAGGCGTTCTTCGTCTACCTGCGGACCGACGACCGGTTCTATGTCTCCAACGATGACGCGGGCCGGGCGAAGTACCTGAAGCTGGCCGAGGGCTATCTGGCCGGCATGAAGGCGCGGCTGCCGGAGATGTTCGGGCGGCTGCCCAAGGCCGACCTGGTGGTCAAGCGGGTGGAGGCCTTCCGCGAGGAGCCGGGCGGGGCGGCGCATTACAGCTCCGGCGCCGTGGACGGCTCGCGGCCGGGGATCTTCTATGTGCACCTGGCCGACACCCGGGCGACGCCGATCTACGAGATCGAGGGCACGGCCTATCACGAGGGCCTGCCCGGGCATCATATGCAGATCTCGATCGCGGCCGAGCTGACCGGCCTGCCGGTGTTCCGCACCCAGTACGGCTACGGCGCCTATGCCGAGGGCTGGGGGCTCTATGTGGAGAGGCTGGCCCGGGAGGAAGGCTTCTATACCGACCCCTATAGCGACTTCGGGCGGCTGGGCCGGGAGATCTGGCGGGCGATCCGGCTGGTGGTGGACACCGGCATCCACGCCAAGGGCTGGAGCGAGGCGCAGGCCACCGCCTACTACACCGCCAACTCGCCGCAGCCGGCGGGCAAGATCGCCTCGGAGATCCGCCGCTACTTCGTCATGCCGGGCCAGGCCTGCGCCTACAAGGTGGGCATGGTGCGGATCCTGGCCCTGCGGGAAGAGGCGCGCGGGGCGCTGGGCGCGCGGTATGACCAGCGGGCGTTCCACGACCTGGTGCTGGGGGCGGGGTCGCTGCCGCTGCCGGTGCTGGAGACGCGGGTGCGGCGGTGGGTGAAGGGGCAGGGCTAGCGCCATCCCTCCCCTTCATGGGGAGGGGCAGATCGCGAAGCGATCGGGGTGGGGAATACCGGCAAGACTCCCCCACCCGTCCGGCGTTCCGCCGTCCACCCTCCCCATGAAGGGGAGGGAGAGGTTGGGAGGGGCGTCAAGATTACAAAACTGACGGGTGTGTCATTTTGCTTTGACGACCCGTGGTTTCGGGATGAAGCTCCGCCAACCCAATCTGAGGAGGAGCCTCCCCATGGCCGCCGACGGCAACATCACCAAGGACATGATCTACGAGGCCGTGGCCCCGGACGACTTCGAGGCCATGCTGGACCTCGACCGCTACGGCGCCCGCTCGACGGCCTTCGACAAGATCATCTCGGCCACCCACGACCACTTCTGGGACCCGCTGGACACCAAATATATCGACTTCTCCGCCCCCTGGGACATGGAGAACGACGCCCTGATGCCCGAGGAGCTCTCGGCCGCCCTGCAGACCGACTATGTGAAGGAGAAGCTGAACACCCCGGCCCTGCGGGCCCAGTTCCTCAACAAGTCGCTGCTCTATTCCTTCTCCTCGATCCTGCACGGGGAGCAGGGCGCGCTGAACCTGTCGGCCAGCCTGTGCCACGTGCTGCTGGACCAGGGCGCGCAGGAATACGCCGCCAACCAGACCCGCGAGGAGGCCCGCCACGTGACGGCCTTCGCCAAGTACATCAAGGCCCGCTGGGGCCGGCCGATCGAGTGCAGCAAGGTGCTGCAGGACCTGCTCGTCGACATCATCGGCAGCCCCGAGGTCTACAAGAAGATCATCGGCATGCAGATGCTGGTGGAGGGCCTGGCCATGGGCGCCTTCGCCACCTTCTACCAGAAGCTCAACGACCCGCTTGGCCGCCAGCTGATGCAGCTGGTGATGACCGACGAGGCCTTCCACCACAAGTTCGGGAAGATCTGGGCCGACCGCACCATCCCCAAGCTGAGCCCCGCCGAACACCAGATCGTCGAGGACTGGGCGGCCCACTGCTTCCAGGCGGTGCTGTTCAACCTGGTCTCGCCGTCGGAACAGGTGGCCCTCTATGAGGAGTTCGGGCTGGATCCCATGCGCGTGCTGGAGGAGATCCAGCTGATCGCCACCGACGAGGCGCGCCGCGAGGACATGAAGGAGGCGTCCAACATCTTCCGGGTGCTCATCAAGACCCTGCTGAACGCGGGCATCATCACCGACCGCACGCGGGCCTTCTACGGCATGTATGTCGATATGGAGGAGCTCAAGGCCGAGGGCGACCGCATGGTGGGCGACGACATCGCCGAGGAGGGGATCAAGTACCTGCAGAAGATCAACTTCAAGGACCGCGTGGCCGCCAACCTGACCATCGCGGCGGAGTAGGGGAGCTAGCCCGGATCGTGGCTCCGGGGGCCTTCTCCCCTTGCGGGAGAAGGTGGCCCTGCGGAGCAGGGTCGGATGAGGGGTCGATAGCGCTATCGGGTTAGGGCGTTGCAGGACCCGCGGAGAGGGGAGCGTGACCCCTCATCCGTCGGGCCTTCGCCCGACACCTTCTCCCGCAGGGGGAGAAGGATCGCCAGGGTCGCCCGGCGGGCGCAGCGCTTGCCGTCGGCGCGGGGCTGCTCCAAGACAGCGGCCTCTCTCCCCGCCTGGACCCCGCCGCCGATGCAGACCTTCTCCCCCACCTGGTCACGGCGGTTCCTGCGCCTGGCCCTGGAAGTGGCCTCCTGGTCCAAGGATCCCAAGGGCGGGGTCGGCGCGGTGCTGGTGGACGAGCGCAAGCGGGTGGTGGGGCTGGGGTTCAACGGCTTTCCCGACCGCATCCCCGACGACCCGGCCCTGCTGGCCGATCCCGAGGCCAAGCTGCCGCGCATGATCCACGCCGAGGTCAATGCGGTGCTGAACGCCACCCGCTCGGTGCATGGCGCGGCGCTGTTCACGACGCTGACCCCGTGTGCGGAGTGCGCCAAGCTGATCATCCAGGCCGGCGTCGCCCAGGTCTACCGCCTGCCCCATCCGCAGCACCGCCACCAGCGCTGGGGCCCGAGCTTTGATTTGGCCGCCCAGATCCTCGGCGAGGCCGGGGTGCCGATCACCACCGTCGAGCTCACCGAGGCGGACTAGGTCAGAATGGCACGGCTGCCGGCGCCTTGAGCCGGGCGCCGGGGCGCTTTGTCGCCGGAACGGGGCGAAAGCGCGAAGATGAACGCCCTGTAATGGTCTAATTCGTGCTGTTCCTGTCGCACGCCCGCCGTTCGCGCGGGGGGCGTTTGAAGTTTCACAATCTGCAGGTAACGGTTAGCGATGATGACCATGCGTATCGTGGCCCCCGCGCTCCTCACCGCCGCCCTCCTGATGGGCGCGCCCGCCGTGGCCGCGCCCGCGCCGCCGGCCGACAAGATCGAGCTGACCAAGATGACGGGCCGCTGGTACGAGGTCGCCCGCCTGCCCAACAAGACCCAGAAGGATTGCCAGGGCGGGACCTCCGACTGGGTCCGCACCGGCGACACCTATGCGGTGGTCCAGGCCTGCCACAAGGGCGGGCTGACCGCGCCGGCCACCGAGTGGAAGGCCAAGGCCAAGGTCATCGACCCCAAGACCAACGCTCGCATCAAGATGAGCTTCTTCGGCGGCATGCTCAGCCAGGAATACTGGGTGCTGGAGCACAGGTCCGACTGGCTGATCCTGGGCACTCCCAACGGCAATTACATGTGGCTGATGTCCCAGCGCCCGACGCTGAGCGCCACGGCCAAGGCCCAGGCCATCACCCGGGTGAAACAGCTGGGCTATGACGTCAGCCGGCTGGAATTCCCGCTGCCCGCCCGCAATTAGGTCGTCACGGCCTCTTGCGTCCGGAACGAAGCCGGAACAAGACTTGGCCATGGACGTCATCGTCACCGTCACCCGGCCGGAGATCACCACCGCCGTCACCCGCGGCGCCGCGCGCCTGCTGGTGGACCTGGGCTTCGCCCCCCTGGCCGAGGTGACCCTGCCCAATGGCCGCCGCGCCGACCTGATGGCCCTGTCGCGCAAGGGCCAGATCCTGATCGTCGAGGTGAAGTCGGGGCTGGAGGACTTCCGGGTCGACCGCAAGTGGCATGAGTACATGCCCTATTGCGACCACTTCGCCTTCGCCGTGGCCCCGGAGTTCCCCCGGGATATCCTGCCCGACGAGCCCGGCCTGATCATCTGCGACGCCTTCGGGGGCGCGGTGCTGCGCGAGGCGCCGGTCTCGCCCCTGGCCGGGGCGCGGCGCAAGGCTCTGACCATCGCCTTCGGACGGCTTGCGGCCCTGCGCGCGGCGGGCGGGTCGGCGGTGCTGCTGGAGCCCTGAGGCGCCCCTAGCGCGGGGCGCGTTTGGCCAGGATGCGCTGCAGGGTCCGGCGATGCATGTTGAGGCGGCGCGCCGTCTCCGAGACGTTGTGGCCGCAGAGTTCGTAGACGCGCTGGATGTGCTCCCAGCGCACCCGGTCGGCGCTCATGGGATTGTCCGGCGGCGGCGGGCTCTCGTCCTTGCGGGCCAGCAGGGCGCGGGCCACGTCGTCGGCGTCGGCCGGCTTGGAGAGGTAGTCGATGGCCCCGGACTTCACCGCGGCGACGGCCGTGGCGATGTTGCCGTAGCCGGTGAGCATGATGACCTTGGCGTCGGGGCGGGCTTCGCGGACGGCCTCCACCACCTTCAGGCCGGTGCCGTCCTCGAGCCGCATGTCGAGCACCGCATAGGCCGGGGGCGCGGCGCGAACCGCGGCCAGGGCCTCGGCGACGGAGCCCACCAGGACAGGTTCGAAGCCGCGCTGTTCCAGGGCCCGCCCCAGCCGCGTTCGAAGCGGCGCATCGTCGTCCAGGACAAGCAGACTCTTGTCTGCGAGGGCGGCGATGTCGGCGGAGAGATCGGTCATTACGCAACCCCGGATATTCGTGTTCGTCTTCTTCGCTCTCTGCGGCATCATGTCGCGGCTTGGTTGCGCCGCGCAAGAACAATCCCGCAGATCCTCAGCTGGTCGGCGCCTCGATTCGGGCGCGCGGCCAGCGCGCGGAAACCACCGCGCCACGGGGGCGCCCGTTCTGGAAAGTCACCACGGCCCCGGTTCGTTCCAACAGGGTCTTGGCGATGAAGAATCCCAGCCCCATGCCGATATGCCCGGTGCGCGATCCCTCCGCCCCCGGACGGGTGGTGACATAGGGCTCCCCCAGCTTGGCCAGCACTTCGGGCGCGAAGCCCGGACCGTCGTCGCGCACCTCCATCGACACGCTGCCCGCGTCGAAGCGGGCGGTGATCAGCACCTCGGACGTCGCGAAGTCGACGGCGTTCTCCACGAAGGAGGTAAGCGCGTGCAGCACTTCGGGCATGCGCCAGATGTCGGGGGAGGCGACGCCCGCCGCGCCGGTGACGATGGCCTCGACCCGGACCCCCTTCACCCCGGCGTGGGGTTCGATCACCTCATGGACCAGCTGCAGCAGGCTCATCCGTTCGTGGACCTCGTCGGAGGCCTCGGCCGGGGCGTCGGTGAGCCGGCGCAGGATCTCGCGGCAGCGGGCCGCCTGGGCCACCAGCAGCTCGGCGTCCTCCTTGACCTGGGGCGAGGCGGCCTCGCGGACCATCTCCTTGGCGACGATGGCGATGGTGGCCAGCGGCGTGCCCAGCTCGTGGGCCGCGGCGGCGGCCAAGGCCCCCAGGGCCGAAAGCCGCTGCTCCCGCGACAGCACCGTCTGGGTGACGTCGAGGGCCAGCGCCATGCGGGTGGATTCGGCCGCCGCCTGGCGGACGCTGCCGGCGATCACCGCGATGCCGGCGACATTGGCCCCCGCGGCGCCCAGCATGAAACTCATCGGCAGGTCCATGGCGCCGCCATGGGCCATGGGCAGGGGCATGTGGAAGAAGGCCAGCGCGATGGAGGCGCCCACCGCCGCCCCGCCCAGGATCAGCAGGGGCTGTAGCGGCAGGGTGGCGGCCGCCAGGGTCACCGGGGCGATCAGCATGAGGACGAAGGGGTTGGCCGCCCCGCCGGTCAGGTAGAGCAGGATGCTGATCTGGGCGATGTCGAAGGCCAGCTGGGCGGTGGCCTCCCAGTCGGCGATCATCCTCTGGCCCGGGGAGGCGACCCCGGTGAGCAGGTTGATCCAGGCCGCGGCGCCGATCAGGCCGAAACAGAGGGCGAAGGGCGCGCGGAAGCCCAGCAGCAGACCGCCCACCAGCAGGATCGACACCTCGCCGAGGATGAGGGTCCAGCGCAGGGTGACGAGGGTGCGCATGCGCAACCGCCCGTGGCCGGCCCCGCGCATGTCCCAGGCGAGCTCGCCTTGCGCCGGAGCCTGGGTTTGCCTATCGAGGCCCGATGCTGGCCCCGACGGCGTCGTGGTGTTTACTGACGCCATCGCCGGGGAAGCATCGTGCAGATCGCGCGCCCTGACGAGACAAAAGGTTCACCCATGCCCCGCCGCAACCTCATCGTGATCGCCGCCGTCCTCCTGGCCGTGATCCTGGTCGGGGCCTTCGCCGTCTCCTCGGGGATGTTCCAGCCCAAGCCGACCGCCCAGGTCGGCGGTCCCTTCCAGCTGACGGACCAGACCGGCAAGCCCGTCAGCGAGCAGATCCTGAAGGGCAAGTGGAGCGTGGTCTTCTTCGGCTTCACCTATTGCCCCGACGTCTGCCCCACCACCCTGCAGGTGATGGCCCAGGCCCAGGAGCGGCTCGGCCCCAAGGCCCGCGACGTGCAGTTCGTCTTCGTCTCGGTGGATCCCGAGCGCGACACCCCGGCCCAGATGGCCAACTATCTCTCCAACGACGCCTTTCCCAAGGGGACCATCGGCCTGACCGGGACCCCGGCCCAGGTGGCCGCCGCGGCCAAGGCCTACCGGGTGTTCTATGAGAAGTCCGGGGAGGGCGCCGACTACCTGATCAACCACTCCACCCCGAGCTACCTGATGAACCCCAAGGGCGCCTTCGACCGGGTGATCCCGTTCGGCATCGGCCCCGACGAGGTTGTGACCCAGGTTTCGGCGGCGATGCGCGAGGGCTGAGCCCTCCCTCCGCTTCATGGGGAGGGAGGACGGCGGAACGCCGGACGGGTGGGGAATACCCGCCAGACTCCCCCACCCCGATCGCTTCGCGATCCTCCCTCCCCATAAAGGGGAGGGCGGAAGCTCCACCGCGTCCCCACGCCGCAGGCTGCAACCAAAGAGGGGTGGACTCTCTTAAGCCTCAGCGTGCATGCTGCATTGCACAACGGGACCATCGCGTATGCTCTATACCCTGTACGAAGCTGGTTATTACGCCTCCACGCCCCTGCGGTTCGCCGCGCGGATGTCGCGGAACTTCTGGTCGTCGCCGCTCAATCCGGCCAAGGACAGCGACCTGGGACGGCGGCTGTTCGCCGGCGCCGACCTGTTCGCCAACCTGACCCGCCGCTACGGCCGCCCGGCCTGGAACATCGATTCCGTCGAGATCGACGGCAAGCTGGTCCGGGTCACCCAGACCGAGGTCTGGTCCAGCCCCTGGGTGAAGCTCACCCACTTCAGCCGCAACATGGCCGACATGCGCAAGGCCGGGCATCGCGAGTTGGAGCCGGC
This sequence comes from Phenylobacterium sp., assembly GCF_030645195.1. Taxonomy (GTDB): domain Bacteria; phylum Pseudomonadota; class Alphaproteobacteria; order Caulobacterales; family Caulobacteraceae; genus Phenylobacterium. Next base: position 7,529 of record NZ_JAUSLW010000199.1, read on the forward strand.
GGTGCTGATCGTCGCCCCCCTGTCGGGCCACTACGCCACCCTGCTGCGCGGCACGGTGGAGGCCTTCCTGCAGGACCACGAGGTGTTCATCACCGACTGGTCCAACGCCCGCGACGTGCCCCTGCACGCCGGCCGCTTCGACTTCCACGACTATCTGGACCATGTGCGCGAGATGCTGCGCCTGCTGGGCCCGCGCCCGCACGTCGTGGCCGTCTGCCAGCCCGGCCCGGCCGTGCTCGCCGCCGCGGCCCTGATGGCCGAGGACGAGGAGGAGAGCCGCCCCGGCACCATGACCTTCATGGGCTCGCCCATCGACGCGCGGCTGTCGCCGACCGTCACCAACAAGCTGGCGGAGGAGAAGCCCTTCGCCTGGTTCAAGTCCAACATGATCGACAGCGTGCCGGCCCCCTATCCGGGGCTGGGCCGCCGGGTCTATCCGGGCTTCGTGCAGCTCTACAGCTTCATGTCCATGAACGCCGAGAAGCACCAGGACGCCCACAAGCAGTACCTGGAAGACCTGATGAAGGGCGACGGCGACGCCGCCGAGAAGCATCTGGAATTCTACGACGAGTACCTGTCGGTCCTCGACCTGCCCGAGGAGTTCTATCTCCAGACGGTGGACTACGTGTTCCAGTCCTATCTGCTGCCCAAGGGCGAACTCGCCCATCGTGGCCGGCCGGTGCAGCCTTCCAAGATCACCGACATCGGCCTGCTGACGGTCGAGGGCGAAAACGACGACATCTCCGGCATCGGCCAGACCCAGGCCGCCCACACCCTCTGCTCGGGCCTGCCCGACGAATTCAAGCAGGACTACGTCCAACCCCATGTGGGCCACTATGGCGTGTTCAACGGCCGCCGGTTCCGCGAGGAGATCTATCCCCGGGTGCGGGCCTTCATCCGCAAGTCCGAAGCCGGGTTCGAAAAGGCCCGCGACGCCGCCAACGCCGCATAGCGTCAAGAGAGGCCTCCCGTTCGCGGGAAAGCAGCTTAGATAGGGGCCATGTCCCTGTTCGGCCGCCCCCTGGCCGATGGCGACCGGCTGGACGTGGCCGGCGCCGTCGTCCGCCTGAAAGTCCACAGCCGCGCCCGCCGCGTCTCCCTGCGGCTGGACCGCACCCGGCGCGAGGTGGTGGCCACCGCCCCCTCGGTGCGCCGCCTGCCCGAGGCCGCGGCCTTCGCCACCGAGCGGGCCGCCTGGATCGCCGCCCGCCTGGCCGAACTGCCCCAGGGCCAGTCCATCGCGCCGGGGATCACCATCACCCTGTTCGGCCAGCCCTGCCGACTGGAGGCCGCCGCCCATCCGGTGCGCCACTTCCCGGCCAGCGAAACCGAGCCCGCCCGCATCGCCGCCCGCGGCGAGGGGGAGACCTATTCCCGGGCCGTTGTGCGGATGCTGAGGAAGCACGCCCTGACGGTCTTCGCCGAGCGCACGGCCCACTACTGCGAGCGGCTGGGGGCGAAGATGCCGGCGGTGACCGTGATGGACGCCCGCGGCCGCTGGGGCTCCTGCCGCCCCGGCCTGCCGGGCAAGCCCGCCTCGATCCGCTACAGCTGGCGCCTGGCGCTCGCCCCCTTCGAGGTGGCCGACTATGTCGTGGCCCACGAATGCGCCCACCTGCTGGAGCTCAACCACGGGCCCCGCTTCTGGGGGCATGTGAAGGCCCTGGTGGGGGACGAGCGTCCGCACCGCGCCTGGCTGCGGGCGCAGGGCGCGGCGCTGCACGCGTTTGGGGCTTAGGGGTCCTGGTTTCGCCCTATGCCTTCGTTCGTCACACAAACCCCGTCATCCCGGGCGGCCGATAGGCCGATCCGGGACCCAGGTGACGGGGCTGGGCCCTTGGGTCCCGGCTCTCCGCTTCGCTGCGGCCGGGATGACGTGATGGGTTAGCTCGGCAGGCCTATCGATCCCTCAGCCCATCTTGGCCCCTAGAACGGAATGTCTTCCGCCGGCGCCCTCTCGGCCGGGGCCTCGGCCTTGGCGGCCGGGCCATTGCCCGACAGCAGGTCGCCGATGGGATCGGAGGGCGGGGCCTCCACCGCCGGCGGCGCCACGACGCCGCCCGGGATGGCCTGGGTCTTGAGGCGCGGCAGGGCCGCGGTCATGAAGTCGCGCCAGATGCCGGCCGGGGCGCCGCCGCCGGTGACCTTCTTCATGGGGGTGTTGTCGTCGCGACCCACCCAGACGGCGGTGACGAAGCCGCCAGTGTAGCCGACGAACCAGGCGTCGCGGTAGTCGCTGGTGGTGCCCGTCTTGCCGGCGATGTCGAAGCCCGTGACGCGGGCCTTGGTCCCGGTGCCGCTGGTGATCACCTGGCGCATCATCTGGTTCATGTACTGCAGGGCGGGCGAGCCGATCACCGCCCGGCGCTCGCCCTTGTCGACGCTGTGATCGTAGAGGACCTTGCCGCTGGCGGTGCGGATCCGCTCGATGCCGTAACCCTTGGCCAGGAAGCCGCCGTTGGAGAAGGGGGCGTAGGCCTGGGCCATCTCCATGGGGCTGACCTCGACGGCGCCGAGCGCCATGGAGGGGTCGAGCTGGATGTGGGAGGTGATCCCCAGCCGGCGCGCGGTGGCGGCCACATTGCCGGTGCCGACCTCGTTGGCCAGGCGGGCGGCCACGGTGTTGATGGACTGGGCGAGCGCCGTCTGCAGGCTCATCGGCCCTAGGAAACGGCCCGTATAGTTCTTCGGCTCCCAGGTCCCGATCTTCAGGGGCTCGTCCACCACCGGCGTGGCCGGGGTGCGGCCCTGCTCCATGGCGGTGAGATAGACGAAGGGCTTGAAGGAGGAGCCGGCCTGGCGCTGGGCCATGGTGGCGCGGTCGAACTGGCTGTCGGCGTAGGAGGAGCCGCCCACATAGGCGCGGATGCGGCCCTCGCCGTCGATGGCGACGAGCGCGCCCTGGCCGACGCCCTGGGCCTTGGCGCTTTCGACCCCGCGGCGCAGGGCCTGCTCGGCCGCGGTCTGGATCGGCAGGTCCAGGGTGGTCTCCACCACCAGGTCCTCGGTGGGTTCCCCCACCAGGGAGCGGACCTGATCGTCCACCCAGTCGGTGAAGTACTGGGCCCGCTGGTTGGCGAGCACCGGGTTGACGCGAACGGGAGTCTTGAAGGCCTGCGCCCGCTGCTCGGGCGTGATGGCGTGGTTGCGCACCATCTCGTCGAGCACGATGGTGGCGCGCCGGGCCGCCCGGTCGGTGGCCGAGACCGGCGAATAGCGCGAGGGACCCTTCATCATCCCCGCCAGCAGGGCGCTCTCGCCGATGGTCAGCTGGGAGGCGGGCTTGTTGAAGTAGCGCTGGGCGGCGGCCTCGATGCCATAGGCCCCGGCGCCGAAATAGACCCGGTTCAGATAGAGGGAGAGAATCTCCTTCTTGGTGAACTTGGCCTCCAGCCAGACCGCCAGGATCAGTTCCTGGGCCTTGCGGCGATAGGTCTGGTTGGCGGTGAGGAAGAGGTTGCGCGCCAGCTGCTGGGTGATGGTCGAGCCGCCCCGCAGCGGCCCGCCGTGGTGGGTCACATTATAAAGGGTGGAGCGGATGATGCCCCAGGGGTTGAAACCCCAGTGCCAGTAGAACCAGCGGTCCTCGATGGCGATGAAGGCCTTGGGCACGTAGGGCGGCAGCTTGTCGAGGTCGACGGGGGGCGCGTACTGGCTGCCGCGCACGGCCACGAGCGCGCCCGACCGGTCCAGATAGGAGATCGAGGGCTGGCGCTTGACGTCGTAGAGCTTGGAGGTGTCGGGCAGGTCGACGGCGAAGACCGCGAAGAAGGCCACCAGGAAGATCAGGCCCCAGACCCCGATCACAGTGCTCCAGTAGAGAACCGCCTGGGCAGGGGTGCGAGGGGCCCGGCGGGGACCTGGCGACTGCGCATTGGCCATAGGGTATGAAGTCCTAAATTCGTCGCCCCGTCCGGCCGACTGATAGCTCAGGCGCACCAAACACGCGACAAGATTGACGGGGTGTGAATGGGGCGCTTTCGCGGCCCCGACCCAGACCTCTGCAAAACCGCATAGCGGGGTTGCGAAAAAAGCGATTGCCGGAGATCTTAACAGTGTTATCTTAGCGATGCTTAGTTCGGGGCGCGCCAAGGGTGGGGATACCTGCGGCGATCCACGGCCTGAACGGCCAGGTTCCCTCCGGGGATCTGTTTTCTCCCCGAAACCCTGGAGGGCTCCTATGAAGCTCCAAACCCTTTCGGCCGCCTGCGCGGCCCTCGTCACCCTGTCCTTCGCCGGCGCCGCCTTCGCGGCCGAACCGGTCACCGTCAAGCTCCAGGCCCCCCTGGCCGCCAAGGCCAAGTTCATCGCCGGCGGCGCGGTCTTCCTCTGCGAGGCCGACGCCTGCGTCGCCTCGGCCCCCTCCTCCCAGACCTTCGCCGCGTCGACCTGCAAGAGCGTGGCCAAGAACGTCGGAGCGGTGGCCTCCTTCGGCATCGGCGGCAAGACCCTGGACGCCGACAAGCTGGGCGCCTGCAACGCCGTGGCCGCCTCGCCCACCCAGCTGGCCAACCGCTAAGTCCCTACGACGCGGGACGGGGGGCTCTTAAGCCCGTCCCGCGTCGCCCAGACCAGGCGCCCTCGGGCGCCCGAAGGCTCCCGGCGCAGCCTCCCAGCCGCTCCAGATTCATGTCGAGCCTGAACTTGAGGGCGCCGGAGATGCCTCGGCGCCCTTTTCTTTTGCGCTGCCCCCCCCCCCGGAGCCCTTCTGAATGGGTCAGATGAATTCATCTGACCCATTCAGAAGGGCTCCAAACCCAAAGAATATTGAGCGCGTCGGGCGGGCGAACCGGCTTCCACTTCGCCCTGACGCGCTCTAGAAGGGCGCGCACATGACCGACACCCTCAGACAAGAGACCGCCTTCCCGGCCGGTCCCGCCGGCTCGGCCGCGCTGCTGGAGCCTTTGCTGGCCCAGGCCGCGGGGCCCGGCGCCGAGCCGGTCTCGCTCACCCTCGACTATGGGCGGAGCGTCGCCGCCGGCGATCCCGTCACCGTGGAGGCCTGGGTCGACCGGGCCACCCGCACCCTGGTCTTCGCCCACGCCCGCCTGCTGAGCGAGAACGGCGTTCTGGCGGCCAGCGGTTCGGCGGTGTTCCGCAGGGACGCGGCCCCGGCGGAGCAGGTTAAATGAGCGCATCGGGCTCTAGAGGGTCCGGTTTGGTTGCGGCCTGGAAAGTCGCGTGCTATCAGGCGCGCGGCTTCGGGCCAGGGGGCTACTCAGGTCTCGACGGCCAATGTGCTTTTCCAAGCGCTTTCAAGCCTTTAGGCCGCGGTGAGGGACACCTTATTCGCGACTTTCGACACGCACGGGCGGACATATAAGTGGCGGACGATTCCAGGACTTCGAATGTGGGCGGTAGATATGCTCAGGCCCTCTTCGATCTCGCGACCGAAGACAGGAACCTGGCGGCCGTCGAGGCCGACCTGAAGGCGCTGAAGAAGATGCGCGCCGACTCCAAGGACTTCCGCACCCTGCTGGCCTCTCCGGCCTTCAGCGCCGAGGACAAGGGCCGCGCCGTCGCCGCCCTGGCCGCCAAGGCCAAGTTCAATTCCACGACCAAGAAGTTCCTGGGCCTGATGGCCGCCAACGGCCGCCTCGCGGCGCTGCCGGCGGCGATCGAGGCCTTCGAGGGACTCTCGGCCAAGGCCCGCGGCGTCGTCGCGGCCACCGTCACCACCGCGGTCGCCCTGACCGCGGCCCAGGCCAAGGGCGTCGCAGCCTCGCTGCGCACCGCGCTTGGCAAGGACCCTGAAATCGAGACCCGTGTCGATCCGTCCATCCTGGGCGGCATCAAGGTGCGGGTCGGCTCGCGACTGTTCGATGCTTCACTTCGTTCGAAGCTCGATTCCCTCAAGTTCGCCCTGAAGAGAGCGTAAGAAGACATGGATATCCGCGCCGCCGAAATTTCGGCCATCCTCAAGTCGCAGATC
>NZ_JAUSLW010000217.1 GCF_030645195.1 Phenylobacterium sp.
GACGCGGTGCTGACCGGGGTGGAGACGCGGACCTCCTCGCCGATCCGCATCACCCGCGACGCCGACTTCCAGAGCCTGACCCTGCGTGGCCTGTTCCCGGCCGGCGAAGGCGCGGGCTATGCCGGCGGCATCCTCTCGGCCGCCATCGACGGCGTCAAGGTCGCCGAGGCGGTGGCCCGGGCGGCGGTCACCTAGCCCCGCCAGGCCTGGACCTGGGCGACCAGGGCGCCGACGTGGTCGGGCGGGGTGGTCTTGGGGATGCCGTGTCCAAGGTTGAAGACGAAGGGGCCGCCGGTGGCGGCGCGCAGGATGCGGTCGGTCTCGGCGGCGAGCGCCGGGCCGCCGGCCACCAGCAGCTGGGGATCGAGATTGCCCTGGATGCAGCGACCCTCGCCCTGGATGCGCCGAGCGGCCCAGGCCAGGGGGACCGTGGTGTCCAGGCCGATGCAGTCGGCGGCGACCTCGGCCACATAGGCCTCGTAGAGCAGGCCGGCGGCGCGGGGGAAGGCGATCAACGGCACGTCGGGGTGTCTGGCCTTCAGGGCGGCGGTGATGGCGGCGACGGGCTCTATGCACCAGCGGCGGAAGAAGGGCTCCGGCAGCAGGCCCGCCCAGCTCTCGAAGAGCTGGACCGCCTCCGCGCCGCACTGGATTTGGCGGTCCAGGAAGGCGATCACCGACTGGGTCAGCAGGTCGATGAGCGGCTGGAAGCTGTCGGGATCGGAAAGCGCCCACTGGCGGATGATGGCGTGGTCGGTGGCGCCGCCACTGCGGCCCTCGACCATATAGGTGGCGATGGTCCAGGGGGCGCCGGCATAGCCGATCAGGGTGACGTCGGCCGGCAGTTCGACGGTGAGCCTGCGCACCGTCTCATAGATCGGGGCCAGGTTCTCATGCAGGCGCTCGGCGCTGAGATGGCGGTCGATGTCTTCGGCGCAGCGGATCGGTGGGCTAAGCGTCGGACCCTCGCCCTCGACATAGTCCAGGGTCTGGCCAAGCGCGGCGGCGAGTTGGGGCAGGTCGGCGAACAGGATGGCGCCGTCGAGGCCGAAGCGACGGATCGGCTGCAGGGTGACCTCGACGGCGTGGTCGGGGGAATTGCAGAGCTCCAGCATGCCGCCGGCCGCGGCCCGGGTGACGTGATACTCCGGCAGGTAGCGGCCGGCCTGCCGCATCAGCCAGATCGGAGGCCGCTCGGTGCGCTCGCCCCGCAGGGCGCGCAGCAGCAACTTCTCCTGGACCATGTCATCTCCGCCTTGGGTGGAAGCTGCGCCTTATTGCTAGCAAGTCGGGTTGGAGTCGCCAATGGCGTGGTGGTCGCGGGGGCTCCCCTCTCAGAACAATCCCCGTCATCCCGGGCGACCCGCAGGGGAGAGCCGGGACCCAGGTGACAGGGCTCGGCCCCTGGGTCCCGGCTCTCCGCTTCGCTGCGGCCGGGATGACGCAGTGGGGGGCAGGCCCTAGCCCAGGAAGTCGCCGTCGGGGATGGGCGGGTGGGCCGGGAGGGTGATGGCGCCGGGCGGATGGGGGCCGCCGCCGGGGAGGTGGCTGAGCAGGCCCGCGGCGCCGGTTCCGGCGACCATGACGAAGCCGTCGGCCTGGTTGTCGCCGTTGACGTCCACCTCGACCCGGAAGCCGGGGAGGGCGGGGGGCGGCAGGTGGCCGGTGAAGCCGCGCAGGCCGCTCAGCACGTCGTCCTGGCGGATGGCGTTCAGGATATGGATCAGGCGGCCGGCCCCGTCGGCCAGGCGGTCGCCGGCGGTGAAGTCGAGGATCACGCCGAGCGCGTGCTGCTGGGGCGGGCCCTCGTCCGGGGCTGGCGGGGCGATGACGAAGGTGTCGTCCCCGGCGCCGCCGACGGCCACCACGTTCTGGCCAAGCTCGATGCGGTCGTTTCCGGCCCCGCCCTCCAGCAGGTCGACCTGGGTGGAGCCCGCCCCGCCGCCGGACAGCGTGTCGTTCCCGTCGCCGCCGATCAGGTGGTCGGCGCCCGCGCCGCCGTTCAGGCTGTCATTCCCCGCGCCGCCCGTCAGCAGGTCGTCGCCGTCGCCGCCGCGCAGGGTCTGCCCGCCCTGCGCGCCCTGGAGCGGGTCGGACTCCGCCACCCGGACCGCGTCGGAGTCCGCCGGGCCAGCGGCCGCCTCGGCCCCGGGCTCGGCCTTGGGGGCAGGGGCTTCGTCCGGGGCGCGGGGCGCCGGGGCGTCGGTCAGGTTCGCCGACGAGCCCCGCGGGCCGTCGGTCTCGGCCGGGGCGGCGTTGCGTTCGAAGCGCTGGTGCTCCTGCGCCTCGGCCGAGGGGGCGGCCAGGGTCGCGGCGGCGATGAAGGCGGCCAGGACCTCGGCGGGGGTGTCGTGGGGCGCGCCGAGATCGGGCGCGTCATGAGCCTGGGCGGTCATGTCGAAGAAGGCGGCGGCCACCACCAGGGCCATCAGGGTCTGGGCCTGGCGGGCGGCCATCGGCACCACCACCTGGCCCTCGGCTTCGCGCCAGCCCTCGCCCAGCAGGCGGTCGAAGGCGGTCCACAGGGTGTCGCCCGCCTCCACCGCGTCGGCGGCGGCGTCGTGGATCACGAACTGGCCGTCGATGCGGGCGACGTGGACCAAAACCTCGTCGTTCTCGTCGGTGATCACGCACCAGGGGTCGCCCGCGTCGGTGGACCCGTAGACCACCCGCACATGGATACCCTCGGCGGCCAGGCGGTCGGCGAGCTCCGACAGCTTGGCGCGCTCGCCGGCGGTCCAGCCGCCGGTGTCGGGCCTTTGGGTGAACGGGACGACGTTGCTCATCGGGCCAGGGCGGTCCTTCAGGTCCCGAAGGCGCGCTGGGCGTCGGGGTGGGCGGCGTCCCCGAACAGCAGCCGGTTCAGCTCGGGCTCGTAATAGGCCAGCAGGGTGCGGGCGAACTGGGCGGGATCAAGGCCGACCGCGAGGGCCCAGGCCCGCTGCATCTCGATGGGCACGCGGCCCAGGCCGCTCTCCACCTGGGAGACGAAGGTGTAGTAGCGCATGCCCACCTGCTCGGCCAATTGCGCCTGGGTCAGGCCCGCGGACTCGCGCCCGGCCTTCAGCCAGCGGCCGGCCTCCTGGCGAAGGGCCTTGGTGGCGGCGGCGCGCACCGGGTCCACGGCGGGTCTTGGCATCGGGCTCTCAACTCCTGGGCGGCGCCATCTTGCCGCCGTAATCGGCGCAATATACAGTTCTTACGAAACACATTCATACGCGACGGATAACGCCTCGTCGTCCACACCATAGACGACCTCCGTCTGCCCCGCCACCACCTGGATCGCCCATGTCGCCTCGCCACCTCCTGCTCGCCGCGGCCTCCCCCCTGTGCCTGATGGCCGCGCCCGCCTGGGCCGAGACCGCCATCTCCACCGCGGTGACCACGCCGGTGGCCACGGCCACCGCCGCCAGCGGGGCCCGCGACGATGTCCGCGTCACCTCGGCGGGCTCCATCAAGCCCACCGGCGGGACCGCGATCACGCTCAACAGCGACAACAACGTCACCCTGGAGGGCGTGGTGGCCATCGCCGACGCCAACAACGCCGTGGGCCTGGCGGTGGTGGGGGGAAACACCGGCGAGGTGGCGCTCTCGGGCTCCATCACCGTCGATGAGACGACCGAGATCAAGGACACCGACTCCGACGGCGACAATGACGGCCTGTTCGCCACCGGCGCCGGCCGGTTCGGGATCCGGGTGACGGGTCCGGGCGCCTTCCACGGGTCGATCACCCAGACCGCCGGGGCGATCATCGTGGAGGGCAATGAGTCAGCCGGCGTCGCGTTGGAGAGCGCCATCGACGGATCGCTGCAGACGGCCGGCGCGATCTCGGTGGTCGGCGACCGTTCCTTCGGGATCCGTACCGGGGGCACGGTCGGGGGCGACGTGGCGGTGACCGGGAGCGTCACCGCCCAAGGCCTGGACTCCATCGCCGTGGCTGTGGACGACAATGTCGGCGGCAAGCTCTCCCTCAACGCGACGCTCTCGGCCACCGGCTTGCGCGCCACCAGCCGCGGAACCGACGAGGTGACAGCCAAGCTGGACGCCGACGACCTGCTGCTGGGCGGGCCGGCGGTACGGGTGCGCGGCGACCTGTTCGGCGGCCTGCTGGTGGGGTCGTCAGGGGCCGTCACCTCCTATGGCTCGGCGCCCGGCATGGTGATCGGCGCGGCCGGGCGCGGCGTGCGGCTGGGCGTCCTGGGGACCGGGGCCGACGCCTATGGCCTGATGAACAAGGGGGTGATCCAGGCGGCCGGGATCTATGACGGGATCACCGCCACGGCCCTGCAGCTGGGTGGCCAGGGCGGGGCGGTGACCGTCGATGGCGGGATCTGGAACGCCGGGTCGATCCTGGCCACCGGCGTCAAGGCCTCCGCCACGGCGATCCGGGTCGGGTCCGGGGCCCAGAGCCCCAGCCTGACCAATGTCGGGATCGTCCGGGCCACCACCACCGCCACCGACGTCGCCGACGCCACCGCCCTGCGCCTCGACGCCGGGGCGAACCTGCCCTATCTCGCCAATGGCGGGGTGATCAACGCGGTGGTGAATGGCTCCAAGGCCTCGGCCACCGCCATCCTGGACGCCTCGGGGTCGCTGCGGGTCCTCGAGACCACCAATTCCATCACTGTCACGGTGACCGCCACCGACTCCACGATCGCCGTGACCGGCCGGGCCATAGCGTTGGACCTGCGGGCCAATACCGCGGGCGTGCTGCTGCGCCAGTACGCCAACGCCGACACCACCATCACCCCAACGATCACCGGCGACGTGCTGTTCGGCTCGGGGGCGGCGCGGCTGGAGCTGCTGGCGGGTGTGCTGAACGGCGCCGTGGCCTTCGGCTCGGGCGCCGACAGCTTGGCGATCGACGGCGGCGCCAAGCTGACCGGCGCGCTCACCGACGCCGGCGGCGGCCTGGCCATCGATATCGTCAAGGGCCGGCTGACCGATACGAGCACCCAAGGCGTCAACCTCACCAGCCTGAACGTCGGGGCGAGCGGCGAGCTGGTCTTCACCGCCGATCCCAAGGCCGGCAAGGCCAGCAGTTTCAACGTCGCCGGCGCCGCCACCCTGGCCACCGGCGCCAAGATCGGCCTGGCCTTCGCCTCCAAGCTGGAGGCGCCGGCCAGCTTCACCCTGATCAAGGCGGGGTCGCTGACCAGCGGGGCCTTGGACGAGAGCCTGCTGGGGGAGACCCCCTTCCTCTACAAGGCCACCCTGCGGGTCGACACGTCCAGCCTGATCGCCGAGGTGCGCCGCCGCACCGCCGCCGAGGCCGGGCTGACCACGGCGGAGGGGGCGGCCTATGACGCGGTGTTCGCCGCCTTCGACAAGGACGCCTCGGTGCGCGACGCCCTGCTGTCCAAGACCACGGCGGCCGGCTTCCAGGCCCTCTACGACCAGTTCCTGCCCGATCATTCCGGCGGCCTGTTCCACACCCTGGCGGCGGCCTCCGACACCGCGGGCCGGGGCCCGGAGGCCGACAGCTCCATGGAGATCGCGGGCGGGGTGCGGGCCTGGACCCAGGAGATCGCGGTGATGGTCAAGCGCGATCTCGACCGGTCGGCCACCTATGACGCGGGGGGCTTTGGCCTGGCCGCGGGGGTGGAGGTTCCCGACACGGTGTTTGGCACGCTGGGCCTGCAGACCAGCTTCATCAATGTCGATGTGGACGAGGCGGGGTCGTTGGGGTCGGAATCCCTTACCGGCTCGGTGCTATCGGCCGGGGTCTACTGGCGCGAGAGCCTCGGCGACCTGACGGTGGGGGCGGGAATCACCGGCGGCTACGCGTCGCTGAAGAGCGAGCGGGTGCTGACCGACTCAGGTTTCACCCGCACGGCCCTTGCCGACTGGAACGGCGCCACGGTGGCCGCCCATGCCCACCTGAACTGGAACCTGGAGGGCGACACCTTCCACGCCCGGCCCCAGGCCAGCTTCGACTATTTCCTGCTGAAGGAGGGCGACCGCACCGAGGATGGGGGCGGGGACGCCATGAACCTGGCCATCGACGAACGCGCCTCCAGCCAGATGGCGGCCTTCGCCGGGATCAGCGTCGGAGCCCGCTTCGGGCTGAAGGGCGACTTCCGCTGGGGGCCGGAGCTCACCGCCGGCTGGCGCCAGGTGGCCGGCGACGGCGCCGACTCCACCACCGCGCGGTTCGTCAGCGGCGGGCAGGCCTTCACCATCGCGGCCCCGGAACTCTCGGGCGGCGGGGCGGTTGTACGTTTGGCCCTGCGTGGCCAGGGGGAATATCTCGACTTCGCCCTGGAAGGCGGCGGGGAGATTCGCGACGACTACGAGGCCTACGACGCCCGCATCGTCGCGAGGATGTTGTTCTAGGGGCTTTCTCCGATGATCCACTTGGCCGGAGGACTTCTGGCGCTGGCGGCGGTTCTCGTCTGCGTCGCCCGCCACACCGCCGGAAAGCCGCCGCTGTGGCGCTCGAAGCTCGCCTTCGTGGGCTCGCTGCTTTGCCTGGCGGCGGCGACCGTCCTGGTGGCCCTGGACCCCCGGGCGCTTGGCGAGACCCCGGTGCTGATCGTCGCGGCTCTGTGCCTGTTCGAGGGCGCCATGGCCGCCATCAGCCTGATGGCCGCCGCCGGCCTGCGCCAGCCGAGGTGGCTGGCCTGAGGCCCCCGGGGCCGGCCCCTCTATTTCGGGAACAGTTCGCCTGGCGGGATCGCCGCGGGTTCTGCCTGGCCCTTGCGGCTGAGCAGGAACAGCGCGGTCTCCGAGCGCCAGTTCTCCAGGGCCCGGGTCGGGTCGATGGGCCGCGCCGGCTTGCCGTTGTTCAGCGCCGCGCAGGCCTCGATCCGCAAATCCAGGTCGTCGCACAGGGCGGTGAAGTCGTGCAGGGTGCAGAGGTGGATGTTCGGGGTCGACCACCAGGGCTCGGGCAGGGCCTTGGTCTCGGGCATGCGGCCGCGCACCATCAGCGACCAGCGCACCCGCCACTGGCCGAAATTGGGCAGGGAGACCACCGCCCGGTCGGCGATGCGCAGCAGCTCGTTGAGCACGTGGCGCGGCTCGCGCATCTGCTGCAGGGTCTTGGACAGGATGGCGTAGTCGAAGGCCTGGGTGGGGAAGTGATCCAGGTCGCGGTCGCCGTCCCCCTGCACCACGGCCAGGCCGCGGGCCAGGCAGGCCGAGACCCCCTCGCTGGAGATCTCCAGGCCCTGGCCGTCGACGTGCTTCTCGCGGGTCAGCAGCTCCAGAAGTTCGCCCTCGCCGCAGCCGACGTCCAGCACCCGCGAGCCCGGGCGGACCAGGCGCAGGATCTCCTTGAAGTCCTCCCGCTGGGTCCTCACGCGGAAATCCCCACTAGGCGAGCCCCCGCTTCTCGGCGGCCGAGGCCAGGAAGCCGCGCAGGGCGCTATCCAGGGCCGGCTCCTCCAGGAAGATGGCGTCGTGGCCCTTGTCGGTGGTGATCTCGGCGAAGCTCGCCCGGCAGCCGGCGGCGTTGAGCGCACGGACGATGTCGCGGCTCTCGGCGGTGGCGTAGAGCCAGTCCGAGGAGAAGGAGAGCACGCAGAAGCGCACCTTGCGGGCCTGGAGGAAGGCGTTGGCCAGCACCCCGCCGTGGCTGGCGGCCAGGTCGAAATAGTCGAGCGCCCGGGTGATGTAGAGATAGGAGTTGGCGTCGAAGCGGTCGACGAAGCTGGCGCCCTGGTGGCGCAGATAGCTCTCCACCTGGAAGTCGGCGTCGAAGCCCCAGGAGAGGCCGTCGCGCTGCAGCTCGCGGCCGAACTTCCGCTGCAGGGCGGTCTCCGACAGATAGGTGATGTGGGCGGCCATGCGGGCCACGGCCAGGCCCTTCTCGGGGCGCACGCCCTCAAGCTCGTAGGCGCCGCCGCGCCAGTCGGGGTCGGCCATGATCGCCTGGCGGCCCACCTCGTGGAAGGCGATGTTCTGGGCCGAGTGGCGGGCGGCGGCGGCCACCACGATGGCCGAGAACAGCCGCTCGGGATAATCGGCCGCCCACTGCAGGACCTGCATCCCGCCCATGGAGGTTCCGACGACGGAAAACAGGGTCTCGATCCCCAGCGCCTCCACCAGCATGGCCTGGGCGCGAACCATGTCGGCGATGGTGATCATCGGGAAGGCGAGACCATAGGGCTTGCCGGTGGTGGGGTCGGGCGAGGCCGGGCCCGTGGAGCCCATGCAGCCGCCGATCACATTGGGACAGATGATGAAGTGGCGCTCGGGGTCGAGGGGCAGGCCGGGGCCCACCACCGTGGTCCACCAGCCGGGCTTGCCGGTGACCGGATGGGTGGAGGCCACATACTGGTCGCCGGTGAGCGCGTGGCAGATCAGGACGGCGTTGGACTTGTCGGCATTGAGGGTCCCGTAGGTGTTGTAGGCCATCTCCAGGGGGGCGAGGATGGCGCCGGAATCCAGGCGCAGCGGCCGGTCGGCGGGCGAACGCCAGATCCCGCCGTGGGTCGGGGTCGCGAGGGGGGCGTGGCCGACGTCGCTCATGGGCCCGCTTGGACCGCCAACCTCTTTCGCTGTCAACCGCTTCGCGTCGGCGCGCTTGCCCGCTATGAACCGATCGACTCCCAGCATGGCGGGGTGACGGAGAGACCATGGACCGGCTGATACTCCTGCGGCACGGCGAGGCCGAGCGCGACGCCCCCAGCGGCGACGACTTCGACCGCCGCCTGGCGAGCCGGGGCGCGGCCGAATCGGCGGCCATGGGCGAGACCCTGGCGGAGCTGGGCCTGTCGCCGGACCTGGCCCTGGTCTCGGCCGCCGCCCGCACGCGGGGCACCTGGGCCGCGGTGGCCCCGGCCTTCCCCAAGGCGCTGGCGCGCTTCGAGGACAGCCTCTATCTCGCCGAGGCCGAGACCATCCGGGTGCTGGCGCAGGCGGCTGGCGCCACGGTGGGCACGGTGATGGTGGTGGGGCACAATCCGGGCCTGCAGGACCTGGCGGTGCAGATGCTGGTCCAGGGCGGCGCGCCGCCGGCCCTGGTGGCCCGCGCCCAGAACGGATTCCCCACGGCGGCGGCGGCGGTCTTCCTCTTCGACCATGCCGGCCGGCCGGCCTATGACGGGCTCTTCTTCCCGCGCGACCGGCGATGACTCCGCCTCTCCCCCCGTCTCTTCGGGGGGAGAGGGTGGGTGAGGGGGGCGGTCCGGCCAGGTGGTGCGCGTCGGGACGATCCCCTCACCCAGCCTCTCCCCTTGAAAGGGGAGAGGAGGAGATGACGACAGATTCTGAGACAGGGACCCCATGACCCGTATCTACAAGATCCTCACCCACGCCGAGTGGACAGCCGCCCAGGCGGCCGGGACCTTCGCCGGTTCGGGGATCGATCTGGCCGACGGCTATATCCACCTGTCCACCGGTCTTCAGGCCGCCGAGACGGCGCGGCGCTATTTCAAGGACATCGCCGACCTGGTGGTCCTGGAGGTTGAGACCGAGGGGCTCAGCCAGGCGGTGCGCTGGGAGCCCTCGCGGGGCGGCGACCTCTTTCCCCATCTCTACGCGCCCTTGCCGGTGAGCGAGGTCGCGGCGGTTCGCGAGGCGCCGCTCGGCCCCGACGGGGTTCCGGTGCTGGGAGACCTGGCGTGATTCACGACCTGGCCGCCCGCGCCCTGCATCTGCTCGATCCCGAGGACGCCCACGGGGTGACGGTCAAGGCCCTGGAGCTGGGTCTGGGCCCCCGCGCGGGCGCCGACGATCCGATCCTGGCCACCCGCGTCGCGGGGCTCGTCCTGCCCAACTGCGTGGGCCTGGCGCCCGGGTTCGACAAGAACGCCCAGGTTTTCGGCCCCATGCTGGCGGCGGGCTTCGGCTTCGTGGAGTGCGGTACGGTCACGCCCCTGCCCCAGGCGGGCAATCCGCGGCCGCGGCTGTTCCGGCTGACGAAAGACGAGGGCGTCATCAACCGGATGGGCTTCAACAATTCGGGGCTGGAGGCCTTCGCCGCCCGGCTGGCGCGTCGCGGCCCGGGCGTCATCGGGGCCAATATCGGCGCCAACAAGGAGGCCGCCGACCGCATCGGCGACTATGTGACGGGGCTCACGCGCCTGTGGGGCCTGGCCTCCTCTTTCCCCATCACCCGCGCCTCGCCCCATACGCCGGGCCTGCGCGCCCTGCAGACCCGGGCGGCGCTGGAGGAGCTGCTGGGACGGCTGGCGGAGGCGCGCGACCGGCTGCCGGCCAGCGGTCGGGTCCCGATGTTCCTGAAGGTGGCGCCCGATCTGGAGGCCGGGGAGGTGGAGGCCATCGTGGAGACGGTGATCGCCAACGGGCTTTCCGGGATCATCGTCTCCAACACCACCATCAGCCGCCCGCCCCTGCGCTCAGCCCAGGCGGGCGAATCGGGTGGGCTCTCCGGCGCGCCGCTGAAGGCCCTGGCCCAGCGGATGATGGCGGAGTTCCACGCCGCCGCGGCGGGACGGACCGTCCTGATCGGGGTCGGCGGCATCGCCTCGGGCGCCGACGCCTATGACCGCGTCCGGGCCGGCGCGGCCGCCGTGCAGCTCTATTCGGCCATGGTGTTCGGCGGACCGGGCCTGGTGACCCGGATCAAGGCCGACCTGGCGCGGCGCCTGCGGGCCGACGGCTTCGCCCAGGTCGCCGACGCGGTGGGGGTCAACTGACAAGATTCCCCTCACACGCGAACAGACGTCGCGTTGCCGAAAGCGCCATGGTGAAGTAGGGGGAAGGCTCATGGCGGACGCCCCTCAGCCTCAGGCGCCCCCGAGGCGGACCAGACGGCGGTTCTTCTGGCCGGGCGGCCTCTCCGCGCGTCTGCTGATCCTCACCATCCTGTTTGTGTCCGCGGCGGGCGGCACGATCCTGCCCCCGGCCCTGGCGGCCTTCGAGGAGCAGTGGCTGCTGGACCGGGTCCGCGCCGCCGAACTGGCCACCATCGCCCCCGACGTCGCCCCCGACCGGGTGGTGAGCGAGGCGCTCGCCGCCCAGCTGCTGGAGGGCGCCGGGGTGCAGCGGGTGGCGATCCAGACCGAGGGCATGCGCCGCCTGGTGCTGCAGGGGCCCAAGCTGGCGCGGGCGCCCTATCTGGTGGACCTGCGCGACCAGGCGCCGATCTCCTGGCTGGCGGCCCCCTTCCAGACCCTGATGGGCGGCGGCGAGGGGCGGATGGTGCGGGT
Organism: Phenylobacterium sp.; assembly: GCF_030645195.1. Classification (GTDB taxonomy): domain Bacteria; phylum Pseudomonadota; class Alphaproteobacteria; order Caulobacterales; family Caulobacteraceae; genus Phenylobacterium. Next base: position 11,121 of record NZ_JAUSLW010000217.1, read on the forward strand.
GATCGCCGAGCCCCGCATCCGCAAGGCCGACTTCATCGAGATCGTCGCCCCCGACGCGGCCCTGAAGCGCGAGCTGACCCGCTATCTGTGGCAGCTGCTGCTGGTGATGGCCTTCGTGGCCACCATGGCCGGCATCCTGGTCTATCTGTCGCTCGCCTTCTTCCTGGTGCGGCCCATGCAGCGGATCACGCATGCCATGGAGCGGTTCCGCGCCGACCCCGACGACCCGGCCTCGCACCTGGAGCCCTCCGGTCGCCGCGACGAGATCGGCCGCGCCGAGGTGGAGCTGGATTTGATGCAGGCCGACCTGCGGGTGGCGCTCAATTCCCGCGCCCGCCTGGCCCAGCTCGGCGAGGCGGTGGCCAAGATCAACCACGACCTGCGCAACATGCTCACCAGCGCCCAGATCGCCTCGGAACGGCTGGCGGCCTCGCGGGACCCCAAGGTGGCCCAGGCCCTGCCGCGCCTGGAGCGGGCCCTGGACCGGGCGGTGAAGCTGGCCACCGACGTCCTGGTCTATGGCAAGACCCAGGAGGCCGCCCCCGACGCGCGGCCCATGCCGCTGGCCGCCGCCCTGGAGATGGCCGCCGAGGAGGCCCGCCTCTCGCCGGAAACCGTGCGCCTGGAGGCGCAGGTCGATCCCGCCGACCAGGTGGTGGCCGACCCCGACCAGCTGCACCGCATCGTGGTCAATCTGCTGCGCAATGCCCGCGAGGCCGTCGAGCAGCAGGAGGGGCGCAGCGAATCCGGCGTGGTCACCGTGGCGCTCGCCCAGGCCGAGGGCGCGACCCTGATCCGCTTCTCCGACAATGGCCCCGGCGTCTCGGCCCGCGCGCGCGAAAAGATCTTCCAACCCTTCGCGGGCTCCAGCCGGCCGGGCGGGGCGGGCCTGGGCCTGGCCATCGCCCGGGAGCTGGCCCAGGGCCACGGCGGCGACCTGGTGCTGGCGGAGACCAGCGAGACCGGCTCGGTGTTCGAACTGCGCCTGCCGGGCGCGCCGCCGCGGCTCAAGCCGAAGCGGACGCGGGCGAAGAGCTCTTAAGCCGCTCATCTTCCTATCGTCATGGCCGGGCTTGTCCCGGCCACCCATGATCTCCGCTTCTCCATAGATCGCGCGGCAGCCGCCTCAGGTCCTTGCTGGACCACGGAGATCATGGGTCCCCGGGACAAGCCCGGGGATGACGATTGTTATGGGATGATCGCAGCCCCTTACGGAGCCTTGGCCACGCCCTCGCGGCGGGGGTCGGCGGCGCCGACCAGGCCGGTGGAGGTCATGACGATGCCGTGCAGGCCGGAATCCTCGCCGCCGCCGGGGCGCAGGGTGATCCCCTTGGCGGCCAGGCCTTCGACGACGCCGGCCGGGAACTTGGCCGGTTCGGCGGCGTAGGTGTCGCCGCGGGCGATCAGGTTGGGCAGGGCGATGGCCTGGTCGATGGGCAGCTTCCAGTCCAGCAGGGCCACCAGGGCCTTGAGGTTGTAGGCCAGGATGGCCGAGCCGCCCGGCGAGCCCACGGCGGCCACGAAGCGGCGGTCCTTGTCCAGGACGACAGCGGGCGCCATCGAGGATCGCGGCCGCTTGCCCCCGGCCACCGCGTTGGCGGCGGCGACCCCGTCCTTCTCGACCGGCGAGAAGGAGAAGTCGGTGAGCTGGTTGTTGAGGAAGAAGCCGCCGACCATGCGGCCGTTGCCGAAGATGCTCTCCACCGTAGTGGTCATGGAGACCGCGTTCCCCCAGGCGTCGACGATGACCATGTGCGAGGTGCCGCCGGGCTCCAGGGTGGCGTCGGGCGCGCGGATCCCGGCGCCGCGGGGCTTACCGGGGGCGGGCGCCGGGCCGGCCTTTTCAGGGTTGATCAGGGCCGCGCGGCTGGCCGCATAGGCCGGGTCCAGCAGGCCCGCGGTGGGGACGTCCACGAAGTCGGGGTCGCCCATATAGCGGTCGCGGTCGGCGTACATCAGGCGGCTGGCCTGGGCGAACAGGTACCAGCCCTGGACGTCATTGGGGTGGGCCGCGACGTCGGTGTGCTCCAGGATCGCCAGGCCCTCCAGCAGGGCCGGGCCGCCCGAGGGGGCCGGCGGGGTGCAGACCAGGTAGACGCGGAAGGTCCGGCAGGTGGCGGGCCCGACCTTGGGCTTGTAGGCCGCCAGGTCGGCCAGGGTCATGGCGCTGGGCCGGTCGCCCTGATGCAGGCGCGCCACGATGGCCTCGGCGATCGGGCCCTGCAGGATGGCCTTGGGGCCCTCGGCGGCGATCTTGCGCACCGAGGCGGCGTAGGCGGGGTTCTTCAGGGTGTCGCCGGCCCCATAGCGGGCGCCGTCCGGCTTGGTGAAATAGGCCACCACGTCGGGGGCGGTGTTCTGCGGGAAGCGGCCCGCGATCATGTAGGCCAGGCGCGGGCTGACGGTGAAGCCCTCGTCGGCCAGTTTCTCGGCGTCGCCGAACAGGGTGTTCCAGGCCAGCTTGCCGTGCTGGGATTGCGCCAGGGACAGCATGGCCACGGCGCCGGGGACGCCGCTGGACCGTCCGCTGAGCACGGCGACGGGAAAGGGCAGGGGCTTGCCGGTGGCCTCGTCGAGGAACAGGGCCGGGGTGGCGGCGGCCGGCGCGGTCTCGCGGCCATTATAGGCGGTCACCTTGCGGGTCGCAGCGTCGTAATAGGTCATGAAGGCGCCGCCCCCGAGACCCGAGCTCTGCGGCTCCACCAGGCCCAGCACCGCCTGCACGGCGACCGCGGCGTCCACCGCCGAGCCGCCCCGGGCCAGCACCTTGACGCCCGCCTCGACCGCCAGCGGATTGGCCGCGGCCACCATGCCCTTGCCGTCGCCCTGGGGCGTGGCGTGGGGGGGGAGGCTGGCGCAGGCGCTGGCGAGACAGGCCAGCAGGACGATGCTCAGACGCTTGAAATGCGACACGGACGGACCACGCGGAAAAAAGGGGGAGCGACGGAAATGCGAGGCGCCACCTTAACCAGCCGCGCGTGGACAACAAACCTCAAGCCATGCTCTTCGTGCCTGCCATGACCCAAAAGCCCGCCGCCGCCCCCGGAACGCGCAACCTGATCACCGATGTGCCCGGTCTGAGGGTGGGCCAGGCCCAGGATGCCGCCGCCCGCACCGGGGTGAGCGTGATCCTGCCCGACGAGCGGGCCGTGGCGTCCTGCGATGTGCGGGGCGGCGGCCCCGGCACGCGGGAGACCGACGCGCTGGCGCCCGAGAACCTGGTGGAGGCCATCGACGCCATCGTCCTGTCGGGAGGCTCGGTCTATGGCCTGGCCGCCGGCGATGGGGTGGTGGGCTGGCTGGGCGCCCGGGGGCGAGGCTATGGCGGCCTGGCGCGGCCTGGCGTGCCGCCCTCGCCGGTGGTCCCCGGCGCCATCCTCTTCGACCTGGCCAATGGCGGCGACCGCGACTGGGGCGAGGACCCGCCCTATCGCCGCCTGGGGCGCGAGGCCGTGGCGGCGGCGGGCCTGGACTTCGCGCTCGGCACGGCCGGCGGCGGCTACGGCGCCATGGCCGGATCCCTGAAGGGCGGCACGGGCTCGGCCTCCATCGTCGCCGCCGACGGGATCACGGTGGGCGCCCTGGTCTGCGTCAACAGCTTCGGCTCGGTGGTCGCCGGCGACGACAGGACCTTCTGGGCCGCGCCCTTCGAGATGGGGGACGAGTTCGGAGGCCTTGGGGTGGCGGGGCTGTCGGCCCGGCCCGACGTCTGGGGCCTGGCCAAGGCCGACCCCAAGGCGCGGATGAACACCACCATCGCCTGCGTGGCCACCGACGTGGTGCTGACGCCCGCCCAGGCCAAGCGGGTGGCGGTGATGGCCCAGGACGGCCTGGCCCGCGCCATCCGCCCGATCCACGCCCCCTTCGACGGCGATGTGGTCTTCGCGCTGTCCACCGGCCGCCGGCCCCTGGAGGGCGGCGACTTCACCATCGCCCGCATCGGCGCCCTGGCCGCCGACACCCTGGCCCGCGCCGTGGCCCGGGCGGTGTTCGAGGCCACGCCCTGGCCGGGGTCGGACGTGCGCTGCTGGCGGGATCTGTAGGGGGCGTTGATCCATTCCCGTCATCCCGGGCGACCGGAGGGAGACCCGGGATCCAGGGGGATTGATCGCGGCCCCTGGGTGACTGCTTCGCGGTCCCGGCTCGGAGTTTATCCTTGGGCCGACCAAGCGGTCGGACCCGAGGGCTGCGCTGCGGCCGGGATGACGTGGTGGGTTGGCTTGTGCCCCCCCGCCCTTGACCCCGATCAATACCGGCGCCGCGCGCCTGGGCTTTGCTGCGGGAACGCAGAGCCCCTCTTCGATTTTGCCGAATGCGCTCGGCGGACGTAAAAGCTAAGCCACGCGGCTTTCGGGGTTTCAGGAGACGTCCAATGGCTTGGGTGAAGACGGTGACGGCGGTCAGTGTGATCGCGCTCACGGCGGGCGCGGCCGACGCGCAGCAGAAGCAGGTCGTGACCGGTCCGGTCGCCGTCTACTGGATGAGCGCCCAGACCACGTCGGGCTTCGGCGCCGGGATGATGGGCGGCGGCGCGGCGGGCGCGCGGCCCTCCATGGGCCAGATGATGGGCATGATGGGCGGTGGCGGCGGGGCCAGCAAGACGCTGACCCTGCAGCTCGGCTCGGCCCGCAAGCCCACCGGCGAGCCCACCGCCGAACACCTGCCGCCCCAGGCGCTTCGGGCCGGCGCGAGCCTGCCCCTGGTGACCCCGCGCGCCCAGCCGACCCAGCGCACGGAGGAGACCCCCTCCATGCCGCGGGACTACCAGAAGCCCAAGGGCCGGATGCTGATCTTCTGGGGCTGCGGCGAGCACGCCAGGCCGGGCCAGCCGATCGTCATCGACTTCGCCCAGATGGCGGGCGGCAAGATGCCCGCCGGGATGGAGGCCATGAGCCGCGGCCTGGCCGTCACCCCGATGGCGCCACCCTCGCCCACCCGCAACGCCACCTATGGCGAGTGGCCCAACGAGAAGACCCGCGCCAGCGTGCCGGGGAACGGCTCCCTGGTGGGGGATCACCTGATCCGCGGGACCTATAGCCCCGACATCCGCTTCAGCCTGAACGCCAACCAGGATTTCCTGGGGCCGCTGAACCTCGTCACCAACGCCATCGGCGCCAGCGGCTCGGGCCAGCTCGGCTGGGGCGCGGTTCCGGGGGCCCAGGCCTATCTGGCCACCGCCATCGGCGGCGGCGAGAACGACACCGTGGTGCTATGGACCTCCAGCGAGGTCCAGGCCTCGGCCTTCTCCCTGCCCGACTATCTCAGCAACGGCGACATCGCCCGGCTGACAGCGTCGCGCGCCCTGATGGGGCCGCAGACCACGGCCTGCACGATCCCGCAGGAGGTGGTGAAGGTCGCCCCCCAGGCCATGGTGCAACTGGCGGCCTACGGGAACGAGACCAACCTCTCCTATCCGGCCCGGCCCGCCGATCCCAAGGTCGCCTGGAACATCGAGTGGACGGTGAAGGTCCGCTACAAGTCCCAGACCGGCGCCCTGCTGGGGATGGACATGCCCGGCGGCGGTCAACGCAGCGAGCAGCGCCAGGCGCCCGGCGCGCCCAAGACGGCGCCCCAGACCCCGGCCGAGGCCGTTGGCGGCGCCTTGCTGCGCGGTCTGGGAGGTCGTATTCCCCGCTTCTGATCGGGCGGGGACACGCCTCTAGACTGTGGGGCGGGCCTTGGCGTCGCGACTGGCGATCTACCATCCCTCGGGCCAGTTCAACCTGGTCAACAATCCGTTCGGCAAGGACGTGGCCAATCTGGAGCTGTTCCGGGCGCTGGCCGCCCACGGGGGCTTCGACCAGGTCAGCTTCCTCAGCCAGGCCAATATCAGCGACGCCGACCTGCGCCAGGGCCTGCTGGGGGACGCCCCCGGCGGCGCGGCCCTGACCACCGCCAGCCTGCTGGCCCAGGGGCGGGTGGCGGAGGCCGGCGTGATGCTGCGGGGCACGCCCGCGCTGGCCGACATCGCCTGGCTGCGGCGGCGCGCCGTGGGGGACCGCGCCTACAGCCTGATGGGCCTGGTCCACACCCTGGCCCCGCCGGCCCTGCGCCAGGACATGGCCACGGCCGCCATCTCCCCCATCCAGGCCTGGGACGCGCTGGTCTGCACCTCGCCCTCGGTGCAGGAGGCGCTCAACCGCATGTTCGACGAGTGGGCCGAATTCCTCGGCGACCGCTTCGGCGGGACAAAGAACCCCAAGCCCCGCCTGCCGCTGATCCCGCTGGGCGTCGACCAGCCGGCGATCCAGGCCCGCGCCGACCGGCCGGAGGTGCGCAGCCAGCTGCGCCAGGAGTTGGGCCTGGGTCAGGACGACATCCTGGTCCTGTGGCTGGGCCGGCTGTCCTTCTTCGAGAAGGCCGCCCCCCAGCCGATGTTCCGCGCCGTGCAGGAGGCCGCCCAGGCCGCCGGCGCCAAGGTGGCCTTCGCCATGGTCGGCTGGTTCCCCAATGGCGACCAGGACCGGGCGCGCTACCAGCAGGCGGCGCAGGCCTACGCCCCCGACGTGGCGGTGCATTTCCTGGACGGCAACGACCAGGGCCGGGTGGGGTCGTTCTGGGCCGCCTCCGACATCTTCCTCTCGCTGGTGGACAACATCCAGGAGACCTTCGGCATCACGCCGGTGGAGGCCATGGCTGCGGGCCTGCCGGTGGTGGTGAGCGACTGGGACGGCTACCGCTACACCGTCCGGGACGGCCAGCAGGGCTTCCTGATCCCCACCCTGGGCGGGCCGCCGGCCAGCGCCGGGATCGCGGCGGCCGAGCGGCACGTCCTGGCGATGGACTCCTACCAGCTCTATGTCGGGGCGCTGGCCCAGCACACCGCCGTCCATGTGGGGCGCGCGGCCCAGGCCATCGCGGCCCTGATCGCCTCGCCGGATCTGCGCCGTCGCATGGGCCAGGCCGGCCGGGCGAGGGTGCGGGAGGTCTTCGACTGGCCGGTGGTGGCCCGCCAGTACGCGGCGCTCGCCGACGAGCTGAGCGCGATCCGCCTGGCCGCCCCGGCGGACGCCACCCGGGGCGGGCTCAATCCGGTGAAGGGCGATCCGCACCGCGACTTCGCAGGCTTCGCCAGCGAGGTCCAGAGCCTGGAGACCCTGCTCAGCGTCCGCCCCGGGGTGACCACCGCCGACCTCGACCGCGCCCTGGGCCTGGAGCTCGACCGCTTCGCCAGCTCCTGGCGCTGCTCAGGGCAGGAGTGCGCCGCGGTGCTGGAGGTGCTGGGGGCGGCCCGGCGCACGGTGCGGGATGTCCTGCTGGCCTTCCCGACAGAACGCCGGCGGCCCGTGCAGATGGGCCTGATGTGGATGTGCAAGCTCGGGATGCTGGACTGGCTGGCGCCGGCCGATTTCTGACTTGGTCGCTCTTCCTGATCGCCCGTCACGCTCCAAATATACGGCGAATGGCTCTAGGCGCCGATCTTGCGCGCGTAGAGCTGGCCGAGCGGCGCGCCCCGGAAGATGTTCATCTTGCGCTGGAAGATGTTCATGAAGGCGTCGATGGCCGGCTTGGGCATCTTCAGCACGTCCTGGGTCCCGGGCCGGTCCATGGACCACAGGTAGTCGTCGAAGATCATCACCCCGCCGATCTTCAGGACCTGGAAGGCCATCACCGCGTCGGTCAGGACGTCGGGCGCCTGGTGCGAGCCGTCGACATAGATCAGGTCGAAATACTCGGTCTTCCGTTCGGCGATCAGGTCGGCCAGGGCCAGGTTGGAGTAGCTCTTCAGCTTCCTGATCTCGGCCTTGTGGGGGGTCTTGGTCCGGGCGATCTCGATGTTGCGGTCGAAGCGCTTCTCGACGTCGGGCATCGAGGTCTCGATCTCGCCGCCCTTCTGATGCTCGATCCCGCCGCCCCAGCTGTCGACGCAATAGATCTCGATGTCGGCCTCGGCCGCGGCGGTGCAGTGCTCCACCATCCAGACGGTGGAACGGCCCTCGAAGGACCCGATCTCCAGGATCTTGCGCGGCTTGTCGCGGTCGACGATCTGCCGCCAGGTCGGGATGTTGCCCGAGAACCAGTCGGTGGAGAATTCGTAGAAGGCGATTTCGGGCGCGGCTGCGGTGTCGGTCATCTGAGATCGCCTTCCAGGTGCGCGGCCGCCGCCGCCCTCGTTGCGCCTCGGTATGTTGGCTCTCTCCGGACGCGTCAAGTTGGCTGGGTCCCTCGACCCTGGCGCCCGATGCGCGAGATCGTGGTTGAATCGCCGCCAACGAACCGCTAGATACCCGCCCTTCGCCGACAGGCGATGCGCGCCCGTAGCTCAGCTGGATAGAGCATCAGACTACGAATCTGAGGGTCGGACGTTCGAATCGTTCCGGGCGCGCCAA
>NZ_JAUSLW010000218.1 GCF_030645195.1 Phenylobacterium sp.
GCGCGGATCGCGCCGCCCGCCAGCAGCAGGTTCTCGGTCAGGGTCGTCTTGCCGGCGTCCGGGTGGGAGATGATGGCGAAGGTGCGCCGGCGCGCGGCCTCGGCGGCGGGAGAATTGCTCATGGGCGGGGACTAGCGCAGCCCGGCGCCTAACGCCAGTCGGTCAGGTTAGGCCGCTAGCCGTCTCCAGACCTGGCGATCGGCCCAGATGGTGTCCAGTTCGCCGACGTCCTGGCGCTTGCTGAGCCGGGCCATGATCTCGAAGTCCAGGTTCAGATAGCGCATCGAGACCTCGCTCGCGTCGCAGTCGAAGCCCGGGGCGGTGAACAGGGCCGCGTTGATCGCCGGAGCCTTGGCCATGATCAGGGTGGCCAGGCGCTTGGCCCGCTCGGGCCGGCGCAGGTGCAAGAGCGGATCCTCGGCATAGAGCTCCTGCCCCAACCGGCTGACGGCGTTGAAGGACAGGGCCTTGAACCGGCGGCCCGAAAGCTTGGGCGCGAGCTTCATGCCGGCGAGGTTGAGGACCACGTCGTTCATAAGGAAGAGCATGGGGGACTACGTCAAAGCTGGGCTTGGGGGAGAACCTGGGCACCCTCGCATCCCCGACTTTCAGGCCCGTGCACAAAGGCGGTGAATCCCCGACTAACCCTCTTCGACGGGCTCGGTGAGGAAGTGGCGGCCCTGCTTGTCCTCGATGTCCACCACCCAGAGATCGGGGTCGATGCGCAGGGCGCGCTGGATGTAGCGGTCGATGTCGGCCTCGTTGTCGAACAGCTGGGGCCGCATCCAGATGCGCTCGCCGTCGCCGCGGGTGGCCTCCGAATAGAGCCGCGTCGTCTTGTCCTCGAGGTTCAGGACCCGGACCAGGACGCTGCCGGCCCGGGCGTCGCCCTTGCGCGCCACCACGCCAAAGCCCCCGGCCAGCTCGGCGCGGCGGATCAGGGCGGCGACCCAGATGTCCGTGGACAGAATCATGACGCGGCTCTCGTAACGGAACGGAAAGGGCGGACGGCCTAGGTTGCCATCCAAGGTCCCGAGCATACGGGACAGGCAGAGAGCATGACGAGCACAACGCGCACAAATGCGCGGCGCGCGGCGTGTTGGTGGGTGGGGCTAGGTCTGACCGCGGCGATCTGCGCCGCGCCAGGGCTTGCATGCGCGAGCAGCGTGGACCTCTTCTACGAACGCACTGTGATGACCGCAGCCGACGCCCGATGCGGCCTGTTCGAGGCCTCGGTGGGCTCGGCCCTGGCCGCCGCACGGGCCCAGGCCCGTGGCGCGGCCCTGCGCGCCGGCGCCAACCTCGCCACCCTGAACGCCGTCGAACGCCGCGCCTTGCAGAAGGCCGCCGGCGCGGCCTGTGATTCCGCCGACCTCAACCTGGCCGCCTCCCGGGTCCGCAGCGCCTTCGAGGGCTACGCCAAGCTGATCAAGATGGACTATCCCGGCGACGTCTCCCAATGGCGCGCCGACCGCAGCTCCACGCTCACCGCGGCCCGCTGGCGGCTGGCGCAGGACACGACCTTCGACGGCGGGACCATGGTGTTCGGCCTGGCCGGCCGCGTCGGCGCCAACCGGCTGATGGCGGTGGCCAATTTCGAGGACGGCGCGACCCCCTACGCCGCCCGCTTGGTGCTGCGCGACGACGGCCTGACCTTCGGCGCCTATCTGGACGCCCGCGGCGACAGCCTCGACCGCCTGCCCCTGGCCCGCCGCCTGCCCCCGGTGGCGGCCCAGACCGCCTACGCCGCCGAGGCGCGCAGCCGAGCGGGCCTGGATCTGTTGCCCAAGGACCTGAAGAACGGCTGGGCCTTCCGCTTCCCGGCGGAGGCCGCCCGCACCCTGTCGGGACTCGATCCGCGCGAGGCGGTGATGGTGGAGTTCCTGTTCGAGGGTCAGGCCCCGCGACGGGCCTATGTCGAGGTGGGCGACTTCGCCGCCGGCCGCGCCTTCCTGCAGGTCGCCAACCCCAGGCCCTAGACCACGCCAGGCCCTAGACCCTGACGGGCTTTAGCTGGTGGTCTCTTCCGCCGCCGCCGACGCGGCCACGGGTTCGGGTTCCATCACCGGCAGGCGCACGGTGACCGTCGTCCCCTCCCCCAGCTGGCTCTCGATGGCCATCTCGCCTCCGTGCAGCTCGGCGAAGGCGCGCACCAGGGACAGCCCCAGCCCCGTGCCCGCGGCCCGCTGATCGGCGCCGCCCGCCTGTTCGAAGGGCCGCCCCAGCCTTTGCAGGTCCGCCGCGCCGATGCCGGTGCCGGTGTCGGCGACGATCAGCTCAAGCACCGGCCCCTCGGCATGGGCGGTCACCGTCACCGCCCCGCCCTTGGGGGTGAACTTCAGCGCATTGGAGATCAGGTTGAGCGCGATCTGCTTCAGGGCCCGGCGGTCGGCGGTGACCTCCAGGGGCTCCTTGGGCAGCAGGCCGCGCAGGTTCACCCCGGCGCGGTCGGCCTGGCCGCGCATCAGCCGCATCACCGCCGACACCGCGTCGCGGGCGTCGAACTCCTCGCGGTGCAGCTCGAAGCGCTCGGCCTCGATCTTCGACATGTCCAGGACGTCGTTGATCAGCTCCAGCAGGTGCTCGCCGGACTCGTGGATCAGGGCGGAATACTCGGCGTACTTGTCGGGCATGGGGCCGAACAGCGACTGCCGCATGATGTCGGAGAAGCCCATGATGGCGTTCAGCGGCGTGCGCAGCTCGTGGCTCATATTGGCCAGGAAGCGGGACTTGCCGGCGTTGGCGGTCTCGGCGTCGATCCGGGCCTGGTCCAGGGCCGCCTCGCGGGCCCGCTGGACGCCAGCGTCGCGGATCGAACCGGTCATCCGGGTGGGGTTGACCCGGCGCAGGGTGAGCTCGTGCCACAGGGCGGGCGCGCCGGCCGGAGCGAACCCCACCACGGCGTGCCCCTCGACGATGGCGGTGCGCAGGGCCTCGTCGATCCGCGGCCGGTCGGCCGGTGTGGCCAGTTGGGACAGGGACCGGCCCACGAGAATCTGCCCCTTCAGGCCGCGGGGCGCCTGGCCCCAGGCGGCCGCCAGCTTGCCGCCGGGATGGATGGAGATCAGCAGGTGGGGCTGGTCCCCCAGGGCTTCGCGAAGGCGCGCCTCGATGAGGGCGCGGCGGCGCGTGTCGAGGATCACCCGGCGCTGCAGGACGATCAGGGCCAGGCCGAGGCAGACCGAGATGGTGATCACCGCCACGGCTCCGAGCCCGGCGGCCAGGTCGTGGGGCGGCGGCGCGGGCAGGCTGAGGGTGTAGCCGGTGAGCAGGGACAGGCAGATGGCCGCCAGGCTGATGGCCGCGCCCAGGGCCAGGCGGTCGATCCGCGCCATGGCCGCCGCGGCCGCAAGCGGCGCCAGGTGCCAGACCGCCATCGGCCCGGCGACGCCGCCGGTGAGCAGGGCGGCCAGGACGCCCGCCGCGCCCCAGTTGAACAGGATCAGGCTGTGGGCAGCGATGTGCCGCGACCGCGCCAGCAGCAGCCCGGCCAGGGCCGGGGCGGCCCCCAGGGCCAGGGCGGCGATCGAGGCCGGGGTCTGAACGATCGGCGCGAACAGCAGCCCGCCCGTCCCTAGCGCCAGGACCGCCAGCCAGGTCGCGTGCCACCACAGGAGCTCCCGCGGCGCCTGTCCGCCGGAAGTCCCCATGGGTCTGGTGGACGCGTTCTCGACCACGATCTGTCTTTGGACCTCCGCCAGGGCGCACGCACGGCGCCAGCGCGGAACCTTACCGTCGCAGGTGAGTCCCTGCGAGGCTGCTCGCGTGCCGCGCGATGAAGTCCAAGTGCATGAAGTTCCAGCAGGAAACGAAATCGTAAGTGGCTCGAGCCCAAGTTGGGGACCAACACTTAGAGGCGCGATCCCTCCCTCATGGCTCAACCGGCCTGCCTTCCGGACTTCGATGCCGCCACGCCGCCGGCCCGTTCGCCGCGGCGGGACGCCCGCGCGCGCCGGGAAGCCGCTCTCGACGAGACCCAGCGTTCCTTCCTGCGCATGGTCAGTCACGAACTGCGGACCCCGCTGAACTCGATCCTCGGCTTCTCGGAGATCATCTCCCAGGAGCTCTACGGCCCCCTCGGCGCACCGCAATACAAGGAATATGCCGGCATCATCCGGGCCAGCGGCCAGCGCCTGCTGAACCTGGTCAATCAGATCCTCGAGATCGCGCGGCTGGAAGGCCGGGCCATGGACATGGACCTGCGCGACGAGCCCCTGGACCACGCCCTGGACGACGTCCTCGACGGCCTGCGCGAGGAGATCGCCCAGCGCAACATGGTGATCGTCGTCCGCGACGAGGGCGCCCTGCCCCGCGTGAAGGCCGATCCGCGCGGCCTGCGCACCATCCTCACCAACCTGCTGCACAACGCCGTGGTCTTCTCGCCGGAGGGCTCGGCCATCGAGGTCCAGGCGCGGCGCGAGGACGCCGACATCGAGATCTGTGTCACCGACCAGGGGCCCGGCCTGGATGTCGCCGACATTCCCCGCCTGCTGCGCCCCTTCGAGCAGGGGGACAGCGCGCTGACCCGCCGCAGCGAGGGCGCGGGTCTGGGCCTGCCGATCGTCAACCTGCTGTGCCAGGCCATGGGTGGCCGCCTGAAGCTGGTTCCCGGCGCCGCCGGCGGACTCACCGCCCACGTCCGCCTCCCCGCGGCCTGAGCCGGTGGATTCCGAGCCCGCGGTTGCGCCGGCCCGGCCGGGCGCTTAAGTCGCCGACAGCATGCGCACCATCCAAGACGACCTCGCCGACCTGGTCTCGGAGTTCGACCTCCTGGGAGACTGGGAGGAACGCTATCGCTACGTGATCGACCTGGGGAAGGACCTGGCCCCGCTGAGCGACACCGAACGCAGCGAGGCCAACAAGGTCCGCGGCTGCGCCAGTCAAGTGTGGCTGGTGACCGAGCCCCATGCCGACGGGACCGTCACCTTCCGGGGGGATTCCGACGCCCACATCGTGCGCGGCCTGATCGCGGTGGTGCTACGGCTCTATTCGGGCAAGCCGGCCAAGGCGATTCTCGACTTCGACGCCAAGGACGCCTTCGACCAGTTGGGCCTCAGCGGCCATCTCTCTGCCCAGCGCTCCAACGGTCTGGCCTCGATGGTCGCCCGCATCCGCCGCGACGCCGGGGCGCTGGCTTAAGACGAACCTCACGAACGGGAAATCTAGGTCCCGGCTCTCCGCTTCGCTGCGGCCGGGATGACACTGAGGGGCGAACCGCCACGCCGGAAAACTAAGCCGCGCGGATGCCGCTGCTCGACGAGCTCTGACCCTGGATGCCGACCACGGCGTCGTAGCCGAGGATCATGTCGACATCGACGCCATTGGTGGCCAGCGGCAGGCGCAGCCATAGGATCGACATGTGCGAGGCCCCGCGCCAGGACAGGCTGTGGACCCCCACGGCCGGGCGGCGCTCCTCGACGATCTTGCCCAGTTCCACCCGCCAGTAGTCGGCGGCGGCGGTATTGTAGACGTCGTCCAGGCCCCGGCCGGTGATCTCGCGGCCATAGACGCTGTAGAGGCCCGTGCCGGCCAGGCGCAGGCGGAAGTCCAGGGGATCGCGCCGCACATCGATCAGACTGACCGTCGGCAGCAGGCGCTTGAAGTCCTCGGGCTTGATGTCGCCACGGCCAGGCAGCCGCGGACCATGCCGGAGCCCCGCCCAGTAGGCGTAGAGCTCCTCATGCGCGCGGGCGGCCGCCGCCGAAGATCCGATCTGTGCCGCCATATTCAGATTCCTTAACAACCCCTTGGAATCACGACGAATCACTTATGGCCTGAGCCGCGAATCGGCGGCAAGGCGAAATCATGGCCCGCGGCCAGAAAACCGATTTTGCCGCAGGCTCCAGACAACAAAACGCCCGCCGGGTGGGCGGGCGTTCCGTCGTCCTGATGAAATTGGCGAGACGCCTATTTGCGCTTGCGCGGCGCCTGACGACCACCCTGGCCGAGGCCCATCTGCTTGGCGAGGTCCGAGCGCGCCTTGGCGTAGTTCGGCGCGACCATCGGATAGTCCTTCGGCAGGCTCCACTTGGCCCGGTATTCCTCGGGGCTCATATTGTACTTGGTGCGCAGGTGACGCTTCAGAGACTTGAACTTGCGGCCATCCTCCAAGCAGACCAGATGGTCCGGGGTGATAGAGCGACGCACGGGAACCGCGGGTTCCTTCGGGGCGGCCTCTTGAACATCGGAGCCCTGCGAGATTCCGGACAGAGCGCGGTGGATGCTCTGGATGAGGGCGGGGAGATCCGACGCTGCGACCGAATTGTTACCGACGTAGGCGGAGACAATATCCGCCGTCATCTCAATGACTTCCGACTTTTCGTCCATAATTCTCGATTCCGTGCTGGGCAACTACCCAAGTTGGGGGGATGACTGATTCACGACATCAGTTGAAGCGTCATTATATGGGACTCAGGGCAAGCACAAGCGGTGATAATCCGCGACATCTTGGCCGAACGCGTTCGCTACAAAGACAAACTGGGGTTTTGCACCGGCAGGTGGCGCCTCACGTCCAGTAGCCAAATACGATATTCTGCACTGCAACAGTGCGCTGAGGCGCAGATCAACAGCAGCTTGTGCAAGGCAACTTCAATCGCGGCTTTTGCTCGCGCCGAGCCTAACGACCGAATTCCTTGGAGAGCGCGAGCATGGCCGCGCGCTGGGGCACCGAGTACTCATCGGCCCCGTCTTCATCGCCCTCCCGGATCGCCTTCAGCAAGGCCGGGGTCAGGGCCGAGGACAGCGACCAGTTCCAGTAACGCAGAACAGTTTGCGCGCGATCGACCGCGATCATGTCGTAGGTGGTGAGCACCCGCTCAAGGTTGGGATTCGGCGATCCGTCGG
Organism: Phenylobacterium sp.; assembly: GCF_030645195.1. Lineage (GTDB taxonomy): Bacteria > Pseudomonadota > Alphaproteobacteria > Caulobacterales > Caulobacteraceae > Phenylobacterium. Next base: position 6,844 of record NZ_JAUSLW010000218.1, read on the forward strand.
CCTCGGTCTCGGGGCGTCGCAGGCCGCGCCACAGGGCCCGCACCGCCTGCTTGGGGAGGCCGGTGGCCTTGCACAGGATGGCCAGGGGTTCGCCCCCCGGGTCGGTGAAGATCTTGGCCCCCGTCATCGGCTTCAGGCCCGAGAGGTAGGAGATTTCCTCGGCCGTCTCGCGGGTGAGGCCGCCCTGGGCGGCCGCCACGGCGGCCTCCAGGCTGTCGAAGGGGCTCTTGTCGATCGCCGCACGGTTGCGCTGGCGCCGCTCGATGAACTGCAGGGCCTTGCGCGCCAAGGGATCTTGCCAATTCTCGGCCGCCGCCATGGGAAAGATGTCCCCCGCGGCGTCTTGAAGCACCTCGCGGGACACCGCGAAGCGTTGGAGGATGGTGCGCCTGGCCTCGGCGTTGGCCCACCAGAACAGCACATAGGCGTGGGCCGGCCGCAGCTCGGGGCGGCGCAGCAGGTTGGGCGCGGTGCGCGCGTCGCCGCGGGTGGAGGCGACGATGGCCTCGACGCAGGCGTTGGAGAGCTTGGCCAGCTCGTTCTTCAGCAGGCATTCGATGACCTGGGCCTCGCCGAACTCGATCAGCACCTCGCAGACCACCTCGCTGACCCCGCGGCGCATGGCGATCAGCCGGCGATGCTCCACTCCAGTGAAGCGCGCGCAGTCCAGCAGGTCCGAATCACTCAGCGAGGCGCAGTTGGTGAGCAGGGCCTCGGCGATCTCCACGTGATCGCGCAGCAGCAGGCGCACCAGGCTGGCGGGAATCTCGGTCAGGTTGGCCAGGCGCCGCGCCACCTTCAGCCGCTCTTCCGGCTCGGCCTCGCGGAGCATGTCCACCAGCAGGTCGGCGGTCATGGCCCGCTCGAAGGCGTTCACCCGCGAGGACGGCAGGCAGACGACGTCGGCCATCCGCTTCAGCAACGCGGTGCGCGCGCGGAAGACGGGGGGCTGGTCGGTCGGTGTCGCGGCTTGGTTCATGATGGATCCACGCTGATTCCATCACACCGGCCTTAACCGGACGTATTCACCTCACTTGAAGGTGGGGGCGCTCCACTGCTCCCAGATGTCGGGAACATCGGTCGAGACCTTGTCGGTGAAGGCCGGCGGGCGCTTCTCCAGGAAGCTCATCACCCCCTCGCGGGCGTCGGCCATGGCGCCGCGCTTCTGGATGCCGCGGCTATCGGCGCGGTGGGCCTCCATGGGGTGCGAGGCGCCGGCCATCCTCCAGATCAGCTGGCGGGTGACGGCGATGGAGACCGGGGCGGTGTTGTCGGCGATCTCGCGGGCCAGCTTGCGAGCCGCCGGCAGCAGGTCGTCGGGCGCGTGCAACGAGCGGACCAGTCCCTTCTCCAGCGCCTCCTGGGCCGAGAAGATGCGGCCGGTATAGCACCACTCCAGGGCCGTCTGGACCCCCACCAGCTTGGGCAGGAACCAGGAGGAGGCCGCCTCCGGATTGAGGCCGCGCCGGGCGAACACCAGGCCGAACCGCGCCTCGGTCGACGCCATCCGGATGTCCATGGGCAGCTGCATGGTGACGCCGACGCCCACGGCGGGGCCGTTCACCGCGGCGATCACCGGCTTGAGGCTGTCATAGATGCGCAGGGTCAGCAGACCGCCGCCGTCGCGCTGCACGCCCTCGCGGGTGCGGGCTTCCTTGTCCTCGCCGCCGCGGGCGTCGTAGTCGAAGGTCTGGGCGCCGCCCGACAGGTCGGCGCCGGCGCAGAAGCCGCGGCCGGCTCCGGTGACGATCACCACCTTCACCGCATCGTCGGCGTCGGTGACGTCGAAGGCCGCGATCATGTCCTTCATCATCTGGGTGTTGAAGGCGTTGAGCTTGTCGGGGCGGTTGAGGGTGATCGTGGCGATCCCGTCCTCGACAGCGTAGGCGAGCGTCTCGAAAGTCTGCGAAGCCATCGTCTTCCTCCCATGATTTTCTTCAGTTCGCGCCGCTTGACGGACGGTCCGTCAAGCACCGCATTGTCGGATCAACAACGATATTTGGGAGGAGGCCCGGAGCGTCGGAAAGGCGTCCTGGCTCCTTGAGTTCTAAGGACCGGACATGCATCCAGCCATCCACGCCAAGACCCATCCCGACCGCGCCGCCTACATCATGGCCGGCAGCGGAGAGACTGTGACCTACAAGGAGCTGGACGACCGCTCCAACCAGGGCGCGCAGCTGTTCCGGTCGCTGGGCCTGAACACCGGCGACGTCATCGCCATCCTGATGGACAACAGTCCCCGCTTCTTCGAGATCGCCTGGGCCGCCCAGCGCTGCGGCCTCTACTACGCCTGCATCTCGTCCAAGCTGCAGGCGGGCGAGATCGACTACATCATGAAGGATTGCGCGGCGAAGCTGCTGATCACCTCGGCCGGCGTCGGCCCGGTGATCGACGAGCTGCCGGCCCTGCTGCCCGGCGTGAAGCTCTACATGGTCGGCGAGGCCCGCGCCCCCTATGCCAGCTTCGAGGCCGACCGCGCCAAGATGCCCGCCACGCCGGTGGCCGACGAGACCGCCGGCCGCGACATGCTCTACTCCTCCGGCACGACGGGGCGCCCCAAGGGCATCAAGCCGCCGCTGACCGGCGGTCCGATCGACGAGCCCGGCGGCGTGGCCAACCTCGCGGCCGGGCTGTTCGGCTTCAAGCCCGACAGCGTCTACATCTCGCCCGCCCCGCTCTATCACGCAGCCCCCCTGCGCTGGTGCATGGCCGTCCAGCAGTTGGGCGGCACGGTCATCGTGATGGAGAAGTTCGACCCCGAGGCCATGCTGGCCCTGATCGAGAAGTACAAGGTCGATGTCGGCCAGTTCGTCCCCACCCACTTCGTTCGGATGCTGAAGCTGCCTGAGGAAGTGCGCGCCAGGTACGACGTCTCCTCCATGCGCTCGGCGGTGCACGCCGCCGCCCCCTGCCCAATCCCGGTCAAGGAGCAGATGCTGGCCTGGTGGGGTCCGGTGATCCACGAGTACTACGCCGGCAGCGAGGGCAACGGTTTCTGCTATGTCGGCCCGCACGACTGGCTGACCCACAAGGGCACGGTGGGCCGGGCGATCCTCGGCGAGGCCAAGATCGTCGGCGAGGAGGGCGAGGAATTGCCGCCGCGCAGCGAGGGCACGGTCTATTTCGCGGGCGGCGCGCCGCTGACCTATCATAACGCGCCGGACAAGATCGCCGAGAACACCAACCAACACGGCTGGACCACCCTGGGCGACGTGGGCTGGCTGGACGAGGAGGGCTTCCTCTACCTCACCGACCGCAAGAGCTTCATGATCATCTCCGGCGGGGTGAACATCTATCCGCAGGAGATCGAGAACCTGCTGGTCACCCACCCGCGCGTCGCCGACGTGGCCGTGGTGGGCGCGCCCGACGAGGAGATGGGCGAGAAGGTGGTGGCCGTCATCCAGCCCGCCGACTGGGCCGACGCCGGCGACGACCTGCGCGACGAGCTGATGGCCTACTGCCGGGCCAACCTCTCCCACATCAAGGCGCCGCGCATGCTGGAGTTCATGCAGGAGCTGCCCCGCCACCCCACCGGCAAGCTCTACAAGCGCCTGATCCGCGACGCCTACTGGGGCAAGGAAGGCTCCAAGATCGTCTAGAGCACGTCAGGCGGAAGTGGATACCGGTTCCGCCGCCCGACGTGCTCTCATGTTTTGAATCTAGACCCCGCAGGGGCCTGGACGCGTCACTCGTTGTCGCGGCTTGACGGTCACCGAGGAGTGACATACTGAAGTCACCGGTTAGTGACTTCAGGCCTCGTCCCATGAGCAGACCCACCGAGCGGGACCGCGACGCCACCCGCGCCCGCCTCCTCGACGCCGCCGCCCAGGTGCTCAGCCGCAAGGGCTATTCGGACTTCGGCGTGAACGCAGTGGCCCGGGAGGCCGGCTGCGACAAGGTTCTCATCTACCGCTATTTCGGTGGCCTGGAGGGCCTGGCCCAGGCGCTGGGCGAGCGGCTCGACGTCTGGCTGCGCCTCGACCTTCCCCTCGCCCCCGGCGGCTATGGGATGGTGATGGGCGGTCTGCTAGGTGGCTACCTCCAGGCCCTGCGCGCCAACGGCCTGGTCAAGCGCATCCTGGCCTGGGAGCTGGTGGACACCGGACCCACGGTGCGGGCCCTGGGGGCGGCGAAGTCCCGGGCGGTCAGCGCCTGGTTCCAGCGGGCGCGCGCCCAGGCCGCCCCGCCGCCAGCCGACCTGGACGCCCCCGCCATCAACGCGATCCTGCTCGCCGCCGCCCATCACCTGGCCCTGCGGGAGGACCACGACGGGACCTTCGCCGGTCTCGATCTCACCCAGCCCGACACCTGGCGTCGCATCGAGACGGCGATGGACCTGCTGATCGCCCGCGCCTACCCCGCCGCCGCCGAGGATCGCCGCCATGACTAGGTTCCCCGACCGCCTGCTGGCGGGCCTGACCCTCATCGGCTTTCTGGGGATGGCCAATGTCGCCTACGCCTATCTGGTGGCGCTGTTCGGCTATGACGACGTCCTGCGCGAGCCGGTCGGGGTGGTGCTGTCGCGCTTCGCCGCGGGGGGACCCGCCCTCGTCCTGGCCTGGGCCGGCTTCGCCTGGTCGGCCCTGATCTTCGTCCTGGCCGCGGCCCTGCTCGGCCGCGCCCTGGCCCGGGAGCACGGACAGAGCGTCTGGATCGCCACCGCCGCCGGCGCCGCCAGCGGCCTGATCCAGGCCGTGGGGCTGCTGCGCTGGGTCTTCGTGGTCCCGTCCCTCGCCGCCGGCTACGGCGCGCCCGGGGCCAGCCAGGCCGATCGCGTCGCCGTCGCCCAGATCTACAACGCCCTCAACCAGTACGGCGGGGTCGCGCTGGGCGAGCACCTCGGCCAGATGCTGCTGCTGGCCTGGAGCGTGGGAATCATCGCCGCCTGCTGGCGGATCGGAGGCGCCCTTCGGTGGACCTCCCTGCTGGGCTTGGCCTCGCTCCCGCTCTGGATCCTGGGCCAGACCGAACTCTTCGCCACCGTGGCGCCGGACATCCGGGTCTTCGAGACCACGCCCCTGGCCTTCATGATCTGGATGGCCTGGATCCTGGCGCTCGCCGTCTCGCTGATCGTCCAGCGCCCGAGGCCCCATCCCGCCGCCCTGACGGAGACGCTCATCTAGCGATGGAATTGGACTGGCGCGCCGGCCCGAGGCCCCATAGTCTCACCTCCAGCATGAGCCCGCAGACCCGCCTCGCCCAGAAAGTAGCCAATCCCTTCCCGGGGATTGGGCGCGCGCGAGTCTAGTCAGACCTCACCGCAATCCGATCCCCCGCAAGCCTGCGGATGGATCGGACAGACCCTCTCCATCCGCGTCACAGATGGAGACAGACATGACCCAACCCGACTGGTGGTACGACGATCTCAGGCAGGTCGGCCTCGACTTCGAGGACGAAGGTCAGGTGGCGACCTACGACGCCCGCCAGGGGGGCGACGCCGCCGCCGACCGCGCCCTGCTCTCGGGCCTGGGCGTCACCCGCGACACCGCCCTCGCCGACATCGGCTGCGGAACCGGCATCCTGGCCTGCGTGGCCGCCGGCATGGCCCGCTCGGTCCGAGCCATCGACGTGTCGGGCGCCATGCTGCGCACCGCCCAGGCCCGGGCCCGCGACCAGGGCCTGAGCAACATCGTCTTCGAGCGCGGCGGTTTCCTCACCTTCCCGGCCAGCGGCGACCTGGACCTGATCGTCACCAAGAACGCCCTGCATCACCTGCCCGACATGTGGAAGGCCGTGGCGCTCACCCGCATGCGCGACGCCCTGAAGCCGGGCGGGCGGCTCTATATCCGCGACGTGGTCTTCAACTGCGCCCCAGACGCCATCCCGCGCACGGTGGAGAGCTGGATCGGCTGGATGACCCGGGAGACCGGCTACAGCCGCGAGGA
>NZ_JAUSLW010000228.1 GCF_030645195.1 Phenylobacterium sp.
CTTCGCCAACCTGGCCCAGGCGCTCACCGCCCCGGGCGATGTGATTCTCTGCCCCAACCCGGCCTACCCGATCCACGCCTACGGCTTCATCATGGCCGGTGGCGTGATCCGCCACGTGCCGGCCCCGTCGCCGGAGGAGTATCTCTCGGGCGTCAGCGCCGCCATGCGCCACTCCAGCCCGGCCCCCAGCGTGCTCATCCTGTCCTATCCGTCCAATCCGACGGCCCAGTGGGTGGACCTGGACTTCTACAAGGAGGCCGTGGCCCTGGCGAAGAAGCACGACCTGCTGGTGCTCTCCGACATCGCCTATTCCGAGATCTATTTCGATGACAACCCGCCGCCCTCGATCCTGCAGGTGGACGGGGCCAAGGACATCGCCGTCGAGGTCAATTCGCTGTCCAAGACCTACGCCATGGCCGGCTGGCGGGTTGGCATGGTGGTAGGCAACGAGCGGATGTGCGCCGCGCTCGCCCGCGTGAAGTCCTATCTCGACTACGGCGCCTACACTCCGATCCAGGTGGCGGCCGCCGCGGCCCTGAACGGTCCCCAGGACTGTGTCGACGAGATCCGGGCCACGTACAAAAGCCGTCGCGATACGCTGGTGACCTCCATGAAACGGGCCGGGTGGGACATCCCGTCGCCGCCCGCCTCGATGTTCGCCTGGGCTCCGCTACCCGAGCAGTACAAGGACGCTGGCTCCATGCTGTTCGCCAAGCTGCTGATCGAGGAGGCCGGCATCGCCGTCGCCCCCGGCGTGGCATTCGGCGAGTACGGTGAGGGCTATGTCCGCATCGGCCTGGTGGAGAACGAACACCGCATCCGGCAGGCCGCGCGCAACGTGAAGAAGTTCCTGGCCAATTCCGAGGAAATCCTCGGTCGGGCCCACAACACCCTGGCGGCCCAATGACCAAAGACGTCTGGCGTATCGGTGTCGCGGGTCTGGGGACGGTCGGCGGCGGTCTGCTGAACTTCCTGTCCGACCGGCCCGGCTTCGCGCCCGCCGGCGCACAGGCCGTGGTGACCGGGGTCTCGGCGCGTTCGCGCTCGCGGCCCCGGCCCTTCGACATCTCCAACCTGCCGTGGTTCGACGATCCGGTGGAACTGGCCAAATCGCCGGACAACGACCTTTTCGTCGAGCTGATCGGCGGCTCGGACGGCCCGGCCAAGGCCGCGGTGGAGGCGGCGCTCAACGCGGGCAAGCCCGTGGTCACCGCCAACAAGGCGCTGATCGCCGAGCATGGGGCCGAACTAGCCCTGCTAGCCGAATCCAAGGGCGTGCCCCTGCTGTTCGAGGCCGCGGTCATGGGCGGAACTCCGGCGGTGAAGATGCTGCGCGAGGCCATGGTGGGTGACGACATCAAGTCGGTCGCCGGCATCCTCAACGGCACCTGCAACTTCATCCTGACGGAGATGGACTCCGGCGGCCGGGCCTTCGCCGACGTGCTGGCCGAGGCCCAGCGCCTCGGCTACGCCGAGGCCGACCCGACCATGGACGTCGGCGGCTTCGACGCCGCCCACAAGATCTCCATCCTGGCGGCGCTCGCCTTCGGCTGCGCGCCCACCTTCGCCGCGGCCGAAATCGAGGGCATCGACGGCGTCGACCTGATGGACATCAAGCTGGCCCGCGACCTGGGCTACCGGGTCAAGCTGGTGGCCTCGGCCGACCGCTCGCCGGACGGCGTGCTGGTGCGGGTCCATCCCTCGCTCGCCCCCATCAACCACCCCCTGGCCCAGGCCGGCGGGGCGCTGAACGCGCTGTTCATCGAGGGGACGCGGATCGGCACCATCTATATCCAAGGCCCCGGCGCGGGGTCTGGCCCCACCGCCGCGGCCGTGGCCGCCGACATCGCCGACGTGATGACCGGCGCGGTGCGCCCAGTCTTCCAGAAGCCGGCCGGCGAGCTAAAGCCCTTCACCCCGGTCGACCCGTCCAAGAGCATGGGCCGGGCCTATCTGCGCTTCATGGTCAAGGACGAGCCCGGCGTCATCGCCGCCGTCTCCGAAACCCTGGCCGAGGCGGGCGTCTCCATCGAGAGCTTCCTGCAGAAGCCCGTGGAGAACGCCGACGGGGTGCCGATCGTGCTGACGACCCATGCGGTGGCCGAATCCGTGCTCACGGCGGCGATCGACCGCATCGCGAATCTGCCCTCGGTGCTGGAGAGACCGCGGCTGTTGCGCATCGCGCGCATCTAAGAATCTCACGATAGTCGCCGGCTATGCCGGATTCCGGCAGGAGACGTGTTCATGAGTTCCGAAATTCTGGATCGCGGTCTGGTCATGGACGCTGTCCGGGTGACTGAGATCGCCGCCATCGCCGCCTGGAAACTGGTGGGCCGGGGCGACGAGATGGCGGCGGACCAGGCGGCTGTGGACGCCATGCGCACGGCCCTGAACGACCTGAACATCGACGGCGAGATCGTGATCGGCGAAGGCGAGCGCGACGAGGCGCCCATGCTCTATATCGGCGAGAAGGTCGGCCGGGGCAAAGGCCCCAAGATCGACATCGCCCTGGACCCCCTGGAAGGCACCACGCTCACCGCCAAGGCGATGGCCAATGCGCTGGCCGTCATGGCCTGGGCGCCCAAGGGCACTCTGTTGAACGCCCCCGACACCTATATGGACAAGATCGCCTGCGGCCCCGGCTATCCGGCCGGGATCATCGATCTGGACAAGAGCGCCGCGCAGAACGTCCAGGCCCTGGCCGAGGCCAAGGGCGTCGAGGCTGCCGAGATCACCGTCTGCATCCTGGACCGTCCCCGGCACGCCGAGCTGATCGCCAGCGTCCGCTCGGTGGGCGCGCGGGTCTATCTGATCACCGACGGCGACGTGGCCGGGGTGATGAACACCGCTGACCCGTCCACCGGCGTTGACCTCTATGTCGGCCAGGGCGGGGCGCCGGAGGGGGTGCTGGCCTGCGCGGCGCTGAAGTGCGTGGGCGGCCAGTTCCAGGGCCGCCTGGTGTTCCGCAACGCCGACGAGAAGGCCCGCGCCCGGCGGATCGGCATCACCGATTTCGACCGCAAGTACGACCTGCACGAGATGGTCCGGGCCGACGCCATCTTCTCGGCCACCGGCGTCACCAACGGGGCCCTGCTGGACGGCGTCCACTACGAGGACGGCTTCGTCCACACCCACACCATCGTCATGAATTCCGCCACCCAGACCGTGCGCGAAGTGCGGATGAAACGGCCGGTGTGATGGCCGACGGCTCCACCCCGGCGGGCTATCTGGGCGTCACCAAGTCGCTCAGCGGCCGGCTGTGGCGCGAGCGGGCCGCCGATCCGGAAACTGTGCGCCGCCACGAGATGGCGCTAGGCCTGCCCGAGCCCCTGGCCCGGGCGCTCGCCTCGCGCGGGGTCGGGGACGGCGCGGGCGAGGACTATCTCAACCCGACCCTCAAGGCCCTGTTCCCCGACCCGTCCAGCTTCATGGACATGGACAAGGCCGCCCAGATCCTGGTGGACGCCGTAGCCAAGGGCCGTCCCATGGCCGTGTTCGCCGACTATGACGTAGACGGGGCCTCCAGCGCCGCCCAGCTGGTGCGCTGGACCCGGGCCATGGGCGCGCCGCTGCGCATCTACGTCCCCGACCGCATCACCGAGGGCTATGGTCCGTCGCCGGCCGCCTTCCGCCGTCTGAAGGACGAGGGGGTCGAGCTGGTGATCACCGTCGACTGCGGCGCCGCGGCGATGGAAGCGGTGAGTTACGCCGTGGAGATCGGGCTGGAGGTGGTGGTGATCGACCACCACCTGATGCGGGGCGACGAGGTTCCGCCCGCCACCGCGCTCGTGAACCCCAACCGGCCCGGCTGCGAGTCCGGACAGGGGGTGCTGGCCGCCGCCGGGGTCACCTTCGTCCTGCTGGCCGCCTTGAACCGCGAGGCGCGCAGGCAGGGCCTGTTCAGCCCCGAGCGCCCCGAGCCCGATATCCGCCAATGGCTGGACCTGGCCTGCATGGGCGCCATTTGCGACGTGACCCAGCTGGTGGGCTTTAACCGCGCCCTGGCCTCCCAGGGCCTGAAGGTGATGTCCGGCTGGCGCAATCCCGGCCTCAAGGCCCTGCTGGAGGTCGCCAAGAGCCAGGGCCCGGCCAGCGCCTTCCATGTGGGCTTCGTCCTGGGGCCGCGCATCAACGCCGGAGGCCGCATCGGCCGCGCCGACCTGGGCGCTCGCCTGCTCTCCACCGACGACCCCCGCGAGGCCGCCGACCTGGCCGCCGAGCTCGACGCCCTCAACGCATCGCGCAAGGAGGTGGAGCGCGAGGTGCTGGAGCAGGCCGTCCAGATCATCGAGCGGGAGAGCAACCAGGCCGACCTGCCGGTGCTGCTGGTGGCCGCCGATGACTGGCATCCCGGGGTGATCGGCATCGTGGCCGGCCGCCTGCGGGAACGCTACCGCAAGCCGGTGATGGTCATCGGGATCGACCGGGCGGCCAATGTCGGCAAGGGCTCGGGCCGGTCCCAGCCCGGGGTGAACCTCGGCCGGGCGGTCCAGGCCGCCTATGAGGCGGGCCTGCTGATCGCCGGCGGCGGCCACGCCATGGCCGCGGGGCTCAGCGTCAAGCCCGACACCATTCCCGACCTGCGCGCCTTCCTCTGCGAGCGGCTGGCCGACGAGAGCCAGGTGGCCGCGGCCGAGGACGGCCTGGACATCGACGCCCTGATCACCACTGGCGGCGCCGACCGCGCCCTCTATGAGAGCTTCCAGCGGATGGCGCCCTTCGGCCCCGGAAACCCCGAGCCGGTCTTCGCCCTGTCCGACGTCCGTGTGGAGCGGGCCATGGCGCTCAAGGGCGGCCATGTCAGGGTCACCCTGACCGATCGCTCCGGCGGCAAGCTGAAGGCCGTGGCCTGGCGTTCCGAGGGCACGGAGATCGGCGCCCGCCTGCTGGCCGAGGGCGGGGGACTGCACGTCGTCGGCCGTCTGAAGCCCGACGACTGGCAGGGCCGTTCCAGCGTCGAGCTGGAGATCGAGGACGTCGCCGACCTGCGCCGGGTGGGGTGAAGCGCGACCATTGTGGGGAACTGCGACAAGTCGGGCTCAGTGCGCTTGCGCACCCCCTGGAACGCAGATATAGAGCCGCCCTTCGCCGCTGCGGTCCCTTCGTCTATCGGTTAGGACGCCAGGTTTTCAACCTGGAGAGAGGGGTTCGACTCCCCTAGGGACTGCCACGCGAATTCGGCCTTGGAAAATCAAGGCCTTAGGGTGAAAACGGGGGTGTTTTTTCAACACCTTTTTCAACCCTATTTTCGCCCATCTGATTTGCGGAAAATATGATGAGTCGCACGGGCGATTTCGGCCCGCGCCTCTCCTTCTGGCTGTTCCCGCAGAGCGGACGCCTAATGGTTGAAAGCTGCCGCCCGGTAACCTAGCTTCACCCTAGCGAGGGCGCATGGCAGCGACACTAATTCAGCCGATCCTGTTTTCGACCCAGTTCGGCTTGTCGAGCGTGGCGCTGGACAAGGCAGGCCTCGTCGATCCGATATTGAACTCGGATACGAAACTGTTCATCGACCCGCTGCTGATCAGCAAAAGCAAAAATGCGCTGATGCGGGCCAAGGGCATCAAGGTCCTGCGGGACCGCTTCACCAATGTGCTTGATTTGCTGGACACCTCAGAGGTCGTCGGGGATGTCGCGTGGAAGGCCGCCTATAAGCAGCTTGATCTCGATGAGCGTGCTGAAACCGGCTTGGGTTACGGTGGGGCGAGTACGCACGGCAGCTCCAGGCCTCCGAAGCTGCGGAACGCGATCCTCGCCACGGCGAAGCAGATCATCAAGCTCGGCGAAAAGAACCCAAACGTAATACCGCTTATGGGGCTGTTCGAGGAGGGCGTCGGCCCCGACACGCTTAGCGATATGACCACGAACTTCCTGTTGCCGCTCTTGTGCGAGCTGACAGAGGTGTTCTGTAAAGCCAACGGCATTCCGACCAAGGCCTATGGCCCGAGGTACGGCAACCGGAACCTGCCGGAGAACCCGCTTAGTACGGCCAAGCGTAAGCGCTGCTCTGACCCCACCTTTCCAGGTCTGATCTGATCGCAGAGTCTCCCGGCTGACGTGTCGAGGTGGCTTGGTGTGCTGATGATGCCTGGTGATGATGTGCTGATGATGCCTGCGGCGCGTCGGATCGAGGTGTTCACAGGGTCTGGCCGGCGGCGGCGT
>NZ_JAUSLW010000004.1 GCF_030645195.1 Phenylobacterium sp.
CCCGGCTGTGCGAGCTTGGGTGCCAGTCTCCAAGGGAGGAATTCCATGACCAGATACGCAGCCCTCGCGGCCATTGGCCTTTTCGTTCTCGCCGGCCCCGCCGCCGCCCAGCCCCCCGCCCCGCCCGCGGCCGGCATGCACGGCATGGCGGGAATGCCTGACCCCGCCGCCATGAAGGCCCGCATGGCCGAGCACATGGCGCAGATGGACAAGGACATGCACACCATCCTGCGCCTGCGTCCCGATCAGGAGGCCGCCTGGCGCGCCTTCCGCGACGCCATGCACCCGCAGGACAGGCCCGCCATGATGATGGCCGCGCCGAAGATGGGGCAGACCACGCCCCAGCGCCTGGACGAGATGAACAGGATGGCCGCCGAGCGCCAGGCGCGCCATGCGAAGATGGAGACCGCGACGCGGGCCTTCTACGCCGCGCTCTCCCCCGAGCAGCAGGCCGTGTTCGACGCCCTGCACCGGATGCACGGTCCCGGCATGATGATGCACGGGTCCGGTGGCGGGATGATGGGCCAGAAAATGATGATGATGCACGGCGGCCCCGGTGGCGACGGTCCGCACGACTGAGCTTGCACGGCCGGGGGAACCGGGGGCCAATTGTGGCGGGCGTGCGATAGAGCCGCCACTTTTGGCCTGCACTGACGCTTCCATGACCCCGGCCGCCAACGCGTTTCCCGTCCCCCAGATCCTGGTCGTCGACGACGACGGGGATCTGCGGGCGGGGATCGCCGACTATCTCTCCCAGCACGGCTATGAGGTCGCCCAGGCCGGCGACGCTCTGGCCATGGAGCAGGTCCTGGCCGCCGCCCCTATCGACCTCGTCGTGCTCGACCTGATGCTGCCGGGGGAGGACGGTCTGTCCATCTGCCGGCGGCTGGCCGACGCGGGCGGCCCGGCGATCATCATGCTCTCGGCCATGGGCGAGGAGATCGACCGCATCCTCGGCCTGGAGCTGGGGGCCGACGACTACCTGGCCAAGCCCTGCAGTCCCCGCGAGCTGCTGGCCCGGGTCCGCGCGGTCCTTCGCCGCCGGGAGGACGCGCGGGCGCCCGGGACGCCCAAGGGCAAGGCCTATCACTTCCTGGGCTTCACCCTGGACGGGGTGCGCCGCCAACTGCGCGCGCCCAACGGGGTCAATATCCTGCTGACGGCCGGCGAGTTCTCCCTGCTCAGCGTCTTCCTCGACAATCCCCAGCGGATCTTGTCGCGGGACGAACTGATCGAGAAGGCGCGGGGAACCGACGCCGACGTCTTCGACCGCGCCATCGACGTGCAGATCAGCCGCCTGCGCCGCAAGCTTCATGACTGCGCCCCGGCCGAGGTGATCAAGACCTATCGCGGCGCCGGCTACCTGTTCGACGCCAAGGTGACCCGCCCGTGAAGCCCCTAGAGCACGATGGGCTCAGGCGGAATCGCCTGAGCCCATCGTGCTCCAAATTCAAAGTTATAGAGCCGGCTTCAGGCTTCGAGAGAAGCCATCCGGCTCTAGGGCGCACCCGCGCGCCCATCGCCCTGCAGCTGGTGGCCCTGCTGGTGGTGAGCCTGATCGCCGCCCAGCTGATGACCTTCGCCGTGGTGGTGCTGATGCCGCCGCCACCGCGCCCGGTCTACCGGCTGGAGGACGTGGCCCAGGCCCTGAAGGGCGGGTCGCTCACCCCGCGCTTCGGCCGGCCCCTGGTGCGGGAGGTGCTGGCCGCTCCGCCCCCCGAGGCCGCCGACTTCCCCAGCGAGCACGCCCGCCGTCAGCTGGCGGCCCTGCTGGGGGTCAGGGAGGCCGACCTCCGCCTGGCCCAGCACATGACCTTCCCCGGCCGGCTGCACCGCACCCTGGGCATCGGCGGCGCGGCCATGGAGATGCGCCACCAAAGGATCATGGCCGACGAGTTCGGGTCGGGCGGGCCGCCGCCGCCGGGTCAGCGCCGGTTCGACGTCTTCGTCGCCGGGCCTCCCGGCCCCGGGGGCCAGCCGCCGATGATGGCGTTCCGGGAGTCGGGCCCGCCGATGTTCGGCGAGTTCAGCGCCGCGGTGCGCCAGGGCGACGGCCAGTGGCTGGTGGTGCGGCCCCAGCCCGAGCCCTTCCCCAACGACTGGCAGAGGCGCGTGCTGCTGTGGCTCGCCGGCTGCCTGCTGCTGGTGGCGCCGCTCGGCTACTTTTTCGCCCGCCGGATCACCGCGCCCCTGGACCAGTTCGCCCGCGCCGCCGAGACCCTCGGCCGCGATCCCACCGGCCCGCTGATGGCGCTGTCGGGTCCCGCGGAGATCGGGGCGGCCGCCCGGGCCTTCAACGACATGCAGGCCCGCCTCAAGCGCTTCATCGACGACCGCACCGCCATGGTGGGCGCCATCTCCCATGACCTGCGCACGCCGCTGGCCCGTATCCGCTTCAAGCTGGAGGGCGCGCCCGCGCCCGTAAAGGACAGTGTCCTGGCCGACATCGTCCAGATGGAGGCGATGATCACCTCGGTCCTGGCCTTCATCCGTGACGCCAGCGCCTCGCGGCCCCGCGAGCGGCTGGACCTGCTGTCGCTGCTGGAATGCCTGGTGGACGACGCCGGCGACCAGGACCTGACGCTGGAGGACAGCGCCCCGGTGACGGTGGAGGCCGACGCCCTGGGCCTGCAGCGGCTGTTCGGCAACCTGCTGGACAATGCGGTGAAGTACGGCGCCTGCGGCCGGGTGCGGGTCTTCCAGGAGGACGGCCACGCGGTGGTGGAGATCGCCGACGACGGGCCGGGCCTGGCCGAGGGCGAACTGGAGCGGGTGTTCCAGCCCTTCTACCGCGCCGAGGCCGCGCGAACGCTGGACGGCGGCGGGGTGGGGCTGGGCCTCGCCGTGGCGCGGTCCATCGCGCGGGCGCACGGCGGGGA
>NZ_JAUSLW010000015.1 GCF_030645195.1 Phenylobacterium sp.
GACCTCGGCGCCCGGCTGGCGGCCATGATCCGCCTGGCCGCCTGCGAGCCGGTCGAGGGGCTGATGCGCATCGAGGCCTCGGTGGCCAGGATGATGCCGCCCATGTCGGAGACCGCCCAGCGCCTGGCCAAATGGCTGGCCACCGAGGACTTCGGGGCCGTGCGCCTGGCCATCGCCAAGCGGGTGGTCCGCGAGCTCACCGGTCCCCGGCGCCTTCGGCCCAGCGACGCCGCGGGCGAGATCGCCGTCATGCGGGCGCTGGCCATGGCGCTCACCGCCGCGGCCGGAACCATGCTCACCCTCGACGACGTGCAGGAGGCCTTCACCACCCGCTCGCGGATGCTGGTCACCGGTGACTTCGTCGAGGCCTATCTCGGGACCAGCAAGTCCTGCCGCGAGGAGGTCGAGGCCTTGATGTGGCTGGTGGAGAATGTCATCGGCGCCGCCAACAAGCGCCAGGCCGGCCGCTACCTGGCCGCCAATGTCAGCGCCATGCGCTTCGAGAAGGAATTCCGCTTCAGTTCCGATTCGCCCGGCGTGAAGCTCGAGATCCTCGCCAAGCTCCAGAAGCAGGCGGCCCGCAGCGGCCTGGCGGCCGAGGACTTCGGCCCCATCCAGGGCAAGATCGGCGAGGTCGGCGGCCTGGTGGAGGCGGACTCCAAGGTGGTCTCCATCGTCGCCAAGTCCGCCCAGGGTCCGGTCCACCGGCTGATGGTGCTGCTGCGCATGGCCACGGGCGAGACCGCCCCCACCGGCCCCACCGCCGACCGCGCCCGCGCCGAGGCCCTCAAGCTGGTCCGCCGCGACGACACCCGCGCCGAACTCGCCCGCGCCCCCGAACGCATGGGCCAGGTCCGCCAGCTGCTGGCGGCCATGACAGCGGCGGCGGCCTAGAGCGTTTCCCGCCTCTAGACCCCCAGCACCTCGGCCAGGGCTCCCACCACCCGACCGACATCCGCGTCGGCCATGTCCGGATAGAGCGGCAGGGAGAGGCAGGTCTCGTACCAGGCCTGGGCGCCGGGCAGGTCCAGCGGGCCGTAGCGGTCGCGGTAATAGGGCTGGGTGTGGACCGGGATGTAGTGGACCTGCGTCCCCACCCCGCGCGCCTTCAGCGCGTCCACCACCTGGCGGCGGGTCTTGCCGGCGGCCGGAAAATCGATGAGCACGGTCATCAGGTGCAGAACCGGATCGCTCCAGTCGGGCCGGGCGGCCGGGCGCGCCAGGGGCGCCAGCGGTTTCAAGGCCTCCAGATAGCGCGCGGCCAGGGCCCTTCGCCGGGCGGCGAAGCGGTCGAGCTTGGAGAGCTGCGAGAGACCCAGCGCGCAGAGGATGTCGGGCAGGCGGTAGTTGAAGCCCGGCTCCGGCATCTCGTAGATCCAGGGATCGGCGCCCGGCGGCTTCACCATCCCGTGGCTGCGCAGGGTCTTCAGGCGCTGGGCCAGCTGGTCGTCATTGGTGGTGACCATGCCGCCCTCGCCGGTGGCGATGGTCTTGACCGGGTGGAAGGAGAAGGTGGCCATGGCCGAGTGGCGCGCGTCGCCCACCTTCTCGGCCTGGTTCCCGAAACTCATGGTGGAACCGAGCGCATGGGGCGCGTCCTCCACCAGCACGGCGCCGGCGCCTTGGGCCAGGGCCGCGAGCGCCGGAAGCTCAGCGGTGTCGCCCCGCAGGTGGACCGGCAGGACGGCGCGCAGCTTGCGGTCTCCGACCCGGCTGATCGCCTGGGTCAGGGTGTCGGGGGTCATCAGGCCGGTGGTCGGGTCGACGTCGGCGAACACCACCTCGGCGCCGACATAGCGGGCGCAGTTGGCGGTCGCCAGGAAGGTGATGGAGGGCGCGATGCAGACCTCGCCGGGCTGCACGTCCAGGGCCAGCATGGCCAGGTGCAGGGCGGCGGTTCCATTGGCGCAGGCCACGGCGTGGCGGGCGCCGACCTTCTCGGCGAAGGCGGTCTCGAAGGCGTCCACCAGGGGGCCGGTGGTCAGGAAGTCGGCGCGCAGGGCCTGGGCGACGGCGGCGATGTCGTCGTCCTCGATGGTCTGGCGGCCATAGGGGAGCAGGGGGCCGCTCACCGGTCCGTCAGCCGCCGGCGCAGGGGCGGCGCCACCGGCGCGGGATCGTTGATCAGTTCCATCAGCCCGTCGCCGCTCAGCCATTCGTCATTGGTGTCGCTGGCGTAGCAGAAGCTGTCGGGGGCCATTGGATGGGTCTTGGCGTAGCTTTCCCGGGTGTATTCCACGAAGGCCGGCTCGATGGCGTAGCGGTCGCCCAGGTCGACGGTGGTGCGCGCGTCGTCCACCGAGATCATCATCTCGTGCAGCTTCTCGCCCGGCCGGATGCCGATCACCTTGATGGCGACGCCAGGCGCCATGGCCTGCGCCAGGTCGGTCATCTTCATCGAGGGAATCTTGGGCACGAAGATCTCGCCGCCGCGCATCAGCGAGAGCGACGAGAGCACGAAATCGACTCCCTGGTTCAGGGTGATCCAGAACCGGGTCATGCGCGGATCGGTGATCGGCAGCTCTGTGGCGCCCCGTGCCAGCAGGCGCTGGAAGACCGGGGCCACCGAGCCCCGCGAGCCCACCACATTGCCGTAGCGGACCACGGAGAACTTGCAGCCGATGTCGCCTGACAGGTTGTTGGCCGCCACGAAGGTCTTGTCCGACGCCAGCTTGGTGGCGCCGTAGAGGTTGGCGGGGTTGCAGGCCTTGTCGGTGGAGAGCGCGATCACCTGCTTCACCCGGTTGGTCAGGCAGGCCCAGACCACGTTCTCGGCGCCCATGATGTTGGTGTGGATACACTCCGAGGGATTGTACTCCGCCGCCGGCACCTGTTTCAGGGCCGCGGCGTGGATGACGATGTCCACCCCGCGCAGGGCGAGCGTCAGGCGCTCACGGTCGCGGACGTCCCCCAGGAAGAACCTCATGCAGGTGAGCAGCTCCGGCGCGAACTTCTCGGCCAGATCGGTCTGCATCTCGCTCTGCTTCAGCTCGTCGCGGGAATAGACGATCAGCTTGCGGGGCTTGGCCCGCAGCAGGACCGTCTCGATGAAGCGTTTGCCGAAGGATCCCGTCCCGCCGGTGATCAGGATCACCTTGCCGTCGAGGTCGAGAGAGGTTGGCGCAAAACGGCCCAAGGGCGGGCTCCTGACAAGAGCGGGCGAGGAAAAGTGGGAACCGGTTTTCCGCCCGCGCCCGCTCTACCTCCAAGGAATCGATCACCTTCGTGATCGGTCATGCGAATCTTCGCCGCACTGTCGGACGCCGCCCGTAAAGAGACCGCTAACCATAATGCGGCACACCGTCACGTCATGGAACGTCGTCGCCTGCTGAGTCTCGCCGCCCTCGCCGCCGCCCTGCCGGCGGCCGCCCGCGCGTCCGGGGGCGGGGAGAAGAGTGAGAAGAAGAAGGGCGGGGGTCTCTCCTACCTGCAGCTGCCCACACTGACGGCCACCATCATGCGGGTGGACGGTCGACGCGGGGTCCTGACGGTGGAGACCGGAATCGACATTCCCGACGTCGCCCTGCGGGCCCGCGCCGAGCTGCTGGCGCCCCGGTTCCGCGCCGCCTTCGTCCAGGCCCTGCAGATCTACGCCTCGGGGATGAACGCCTCCGGCCCCCCCAACGCCGACTTCATCGCCCGCGAACTGCAGCGCGAGACCGACCGCGTCCTGGGCAAGCCCGGCGGCCGGCTGCTGCTTGGGACCATCCTGATCAACTGACCCTTCCCTCCCCATGGAGGGGAAGGCGTGCGTCCTAGTTCTTCATCCCGGCGTGATGGGCCGCCTCGTCCATGAAACTGGCCAGCGTCACGTCCAGCTCGGTGACCCCGTCGGCGTCATGGGTGGCGAGCGTCACCTCGACCCGGTTGTAGACATTGAACCACTCCGGATGGTGGTCCAGCTTCTCGGCCATCAGCGCGGCCCGGGCCATGAAGCCGAAGGCGGTGTTGAAGTCCGGGAACAGGTAGGTCCGGGTGATGGCGTCCCGCTTGCCGCCGAGCGCGCTCCAGCCGGGCAGCTTGGCCAGGGCCGCCGCCGCCCCGATCTTGCCCGGTCGGCTCACGACACGGCCTCGTCGAAGATCAGGCCGGTGGCGGCCGCCAGTTCGGCCAGGGTCTGGTCGACGTCCACCACCTTGATGGCCCGCATGCCGAGCGCCGCGGCCGGCTTGCAGTTGATCCCCAGGTCGTCGAGATAGACGCAGGCGCCCGCCTCGACCCCGAGCGCCTCGCACATCATCAGGTAGATGGCCGGATCGGGCTTGCGGACGCCGGCCTTGGAGCTTTCGATAATGTGGTCGAACAGCGGCATGATCTGGCCCATGGCCCCGGCCGCCCGCTGCGGCGCATCAGCGCCCGGCGAGTGCATGCTGACCATGTTGTTGGTGATGCAGCCGACCTTGAACTGTTCCTTGCAGGCCTTCAGCGCCGCCACCATCCGCGGCCGCACGCTGCCCGAGAGCAGGGGCAGGACGTGGCTGCCGGGCACCGGATGGCCGAGCGCCGTGGACTCCTCCAGGAACAGGCGGTCGAACCCCGCCGTGTCGATCTCGTTGCGTTCAAAAAGCGCCCAGGCGTTGGTGTCGGGATTGGTGGAGTTGACCCGGCGGATCAGGTCCTTGGGCACGCCGTTCTCCGCCTCGTAACGGGCGAAGGCCTCGAAGGGCGAGGAGGTGAACACCCCGCCGAAATCCCAGATCACCGCCTCGACCGCCATCGTTCGCTCCGCCTTGAAATGCGGCGCGACGCTAGAGACGCCGAAGGAGACGTGCAAGTTAGAGCACATGTTTCTCGACCGCTTTCCGCGCCCCCTCCGCCTGGCCCTCTATGCCGGCGCCACCGCCGTCCTGCTCTGGCTGTGCCTGGCGCCGCAGCAGGATCTGCCCTCGGCCAATGTCGGCGACAAGATCGAGCACAGCATCGCCTGGTTCGTTCTGACCGGGACGGGCCTGCTGCTGTCCCACCAGAGGCCGCGGGCCATCGCCGCCTACGCCATCGGCCTGGGCGCCCTGGTGGAGGTGCTGCAGGCCACGCTCGGGTTCGGACGCCAGGGCGACTGGCGCGATCTGCTGGCCGATACCGTGGGGGTGCTGGCGGCTCTGGCGATCTACGCCCTGGTCCGGAGGCTGCGCCGCCGATGAGCCACCGTCCCTGGGAGGAGTCCGCCGACTTTTCCATCGGGCTCTCGCCGATCGACGAGGCCCGTTGGCTGGAGGGCGGGGAGGCCGACCCCGCCGCTCGCAAGGATCGCCTCTACGCCGCCCACCGCGACCTGGTCTGGGGCGAGACCGCGGCCTCGCGGTCCGGTCAGGCCGAGGTGGCGGCCCTGCTGGGGATCACCGATCCGGCCGGCTTGCCGCCCCTCTACGCCGCGGCGCGGACGGTGGCCGACGACCTGGTGCTGATGGAGAAGTCCGACGGCGCCTGGCGGGTGGCGGCGATCAGCCTGTCGGCGCCGACCTTCTTCACCGCCCGCGAGGTGCTGGGCAGGAGCCTGGCGGAGATCCACGGCCCGGTGAACGGCTTTTCCGAGCGCTTCCTGGTCCGCCTCACCCGCATCTTCGAGGGCCTGCGCCCGGGCCTGATCCTGCAGCGGCGCAACTGGTCGGTGGTCAATTCCAGCGAGACCTTCACCCCCTTTTCCGCCCCGGTTCGGGCCCGCATCGGCGAGATCTCCCCGGGCGAGGCGGGCCAGGCCCTGTTCACCCGGGTGGAGCGGCAGACGGTGCGCCGGCTGCCGCAGACCGGCGGGGTGCTGTTCACCATCCGGGTCTGGCTGACCCCGTTCTCCGACCTGGCGCAGAGCCCGGAACGCCTCGCCGCCTTCGCCAAGGCCTGGCGCGCGGCCGCCCCGGATTTCGCGGCCTATAAGGGTTTTCACCTGTACGCAGACCTGGTGGAGGCCTTTCTTCGCGCCGAGGGTGAAAGTCACAGCGTTAACGGCGCCTGATCCTCAACGTTCTCGCGACCCTTGTTCTCAGGACGCCGGAACACCCCAAATGCGCCTGCGCACCCTTCTTCCCGCCCTGGCCTTCCTGGCCCTGGCCGCCTGTGATTCCAAAGGCCTGTTGCAGACCGCCCAGGCGCCGGCCAAGCCTCAGACCTGCTGCTGCCAGGCCGCGGCGACCGCCTGTCCGCCCGCCGCGGCCCCGACGCCGGCCGTCGTCCAGGCCCCGGTCATGACGCCCGAGCCCGCCGTCTATGTTCCGCCGACGCCGCCCAAGGCGCTCCGGCATCGCGCCGTCCGCCGCGTCGCCCACGCCACCCACGGGGAGCGCGGCTACGCCGAGGTGCGCGAATACGCCTATGCCGGCGGTCGCCCCCCGGCCCCGGCCTATGACGGCTATGTCGAGGTCCCCGACCGCCGCATCCAGGGCTACAGCGAGAGCGTCGAGGAGACCTATCGCGAGCGCTATTCCGAGCGGTCCGAGAGCTCCAGCGACCGCTATGCCGAGCGCGGCGGCTATGAGTCCCGCGGCGGCTACGACGCCCGCGGCGGGCGCGACTGCTGCGCGCCCCGCGAGGCCGCCGGGCGCGACCGCTACGGCTTCCTCACCTGGCCCGGCAAGGTCCCCGCTCGGCCCTGAGGCCTGGCGCGGGGCTTGCCGTCGAAGATCCTCGGTGTCCCAAGCCGGGACGAGTGGAGACCAAGATGCGATCGCCCAACGGCCCCCTCTTCAAACGCTACGAAATCCTGGCGGTGATCCTGTTCCTCACCGCCGCGGCCGCGCTGGCGAGCTTCAACCTGGTCTATTAGGGCCCGGGCGGCGCTTTCGCCGCGCCCGCAAGGCGACCGCCAACCTGGCGCCCAGCGATGTTGCGCCGCGCAAGTTGATCACGGCTTAGGCGCCTGGGGGCCTTTCTGCGCAAGGCGGCGCGGTTGTCATTGCATTGCAGCAAATGAAGGCCATAACCCTCGTTCTTGTAGGGTCGGGTCGAGACCCGGCGATGTGAGCCAGAGTGAGGCGATTTCCATGATCATGACTTCGATGCGCGTTTTCCCCAGCCTGTTCATCGGCCGCCGGGACCTGGTGGACGCCGTCCAGATCGATCTGGAGAACACCGCCAATGTCCGCGCCGCCTTCACCTGCGGCGCCTGCGACGAGGTGATCCTGGTCGCCGAGGACGAGAACGCGGCCCGTGAAGTGGTGGTGAAGTGCCGCTGCGGCGAATACAACCAGCTCTAGACGCGCAAGACCGTCACACTTGCCGTCCAGGATCGTGAGCCTCATGGAAGAGCTCATGACCGCCCCCCGCATCCTGCCCCTCGAGGGCGTCGAGAATTTCCGCGACTATGGCGGCTATGGCTCACGCCATGGGCGCGTGGTCTCCGGCCGGCTGTTCCGCGCCGCCCACCAGGCGCGGGCGACGCCCGCCGACCTGGAGGCCATCGCCGGGCTCAACCTCGCCACGGTGGTGGACCTGCGCCGGCCCCGGGAGCGGGACAACGATCCCAACCTGCGCCCCGTCGGCTTTTCCGCCGCCCTGATCCAGTGCGACCTGGGCGACCAGACCGAGGCGCCCCACGTGGCCTTCCTGCGGGAGACCGACCTGACGCCGGAGAGCGCCCGGGCCTTCTTCCTCGATTACTACGACAAGGCGCCCTTCGAGCCGCGCCACCTGGAGCTGTTCGGGCGCTATTTCGCGGCCCTGGCGGCCGACGGGGGGCCGGTCCTGATCCACTGCACGGCGGGCAAGGACCGCACCGGCCTGCTGGCGGCGCTCACCCACCACATCCTGGGGGTCCACGACGACGACGCGCGGGCCGACTACCTGCTGACCAATGTGGCCGCCCGGGTCGACGCGCGCCTGCCCACCGTCACCGCGGCTCTGGAAACCAGCCTCGGCAAGCGCCCCTCGGAGACCGCCGTGCGCGCCTTCCTGGGGGTCGACGCCAGCTATCTGGGCGCGGCCCTGGCCTCCATCCGCGCCCGCAGCGGTTCGGTGGACGCCTATCTCGATCAGATCGGCGCGGACGCGGCGGCGCGAGAGGCCATCCGCGCCCGCCTCATCAGCTAGGTCGCTTCAGCCACCAACCCGTCCGGCTCCGCCCCCGGCTGACCGGCCGGCGCGGCCTGGGCCGCCCGTTCGCGGCGCCGTTCGCGCAGGGTGGCCTGGGTGGCGTCGTAGCTCTTCCGGTTGATCCTGTAGCGGCTGTAGAAGAACACCGCGATCAGGCCGGGAATGGCCGCGAAGGGGGCGTCCACCAGGGCCAGGTCCATCAGGGTCTGGCGGTCCACCTGGCCGGGCTGGGCCTTTTCCGGGAAGGCCACGATGTCCAGGGCGACGCCGGCGAAGAAGTGGCCGATGGCGCTGTCGATCTTCGAGAACAGGGCGCGGGTGGAATAGAGCACGCCTTCCTGCCGGTAGCCGTAGCGGACCTCGTTCTCGTCGGCGATGTCGGCCAGGGCCGACATGACGCTGATGCTCATGATGCTGGCCACGCAGGAGCCGAGCCCCGTGAAGACGATGATCAAGGGCAGCAGCATCGGCTGGCCGGGTTCCGGGAACATCCCCAGGATCCGCAGCACCGGGGCGATGGCCGGGATCGTCGAGAGCAGGACGCAGGTGACGATGATGGCGATCTTCTTGTCGAACCGCCCGTGCAGCCGGGCCGCCGTGGCGAAGCCCAGGAAGTAGCCGCTGAGCGTGCCGATCACGAACCAGCGGATCTGCTCCGACGTGAACTCCCAGAAGAAGGTGTTCATGTAGAGCCCCAGCCCCTGGCGGACCCCCAGCATCAGGGACAGGAAGAAGTAGGCGATCAGCAGATAGACGTAGTTCCGGTTGGAGAAGGCGCTGCCCATGTCCTTCATGAACTCGAAGGGGGTGAAGGCCGGCAGGTGGTCCGGGGTCTTGGGCAGCAGCGGGATGCGGTCGCGGGTGAACCAGGCCGAGGCGAACAGCAGCACGAGCCCCGCGCCGGCCACCGCCATGGCGAAGGGGGCGTAGGCGTTGGGGTTCAGCAGGCCGCGGGGATATTCCGCCGTCTTGTGGAAGAAGAAGGTCAGGGCCACGAAGCTGGCGCCGGCCGCCCCGATCATGCCCAGCAGATTGTTCCAGCTCATCACCCGGCTGCGCTCGGTATAGTCGCTGGAGAGCTCGCCTCCGAGCGCCAGGTGGGGCACGTGATAGACCGCCATGAACACCCGCAGGGTAACGATGAAGCCCGCGAACCAGACGAACAGCCAGACCGGCGCGAAGGCCGCCGGCGGATTGAACAGGGCCAGGATGCAGAGCGCCACCGGCACCGGGGCGATGAACATGTAGGGGTGGCGGCGCCCGAGCTTGCCCCGGGTGCGGTCCGACAGCGAGCCGACGATGGGGTCGGCGAAGCCGTCCAGCACCAGGCTGACCGTGATGGCCAGGCCCGCGAGCGTCGCCGGCAGGCCCAGGACCTGGTTGTAATAGAACATCGCATAGCCGCCGACGGCGGCGAGCGTGATGCTCTCGGCGCCGGCGCCGAGACCGAAGAAGAACTTGGTGCGTAGGGGAACGCGCGCGCCTGTCTGCGCCGAGCTGGCCATTATGGTTTCCTGCAAAAATGAACGCCGGTCGTCGCGCCGGATGAATGCCCTATGAGAGGGCGCGCGCGGGGAAGGTGTCAATCGACCGCGGCGATCACGCTTCCGCGTGCGGCGCGGCGCGCCAAGGGCCGGGGCCCTGAAGACAGGTCAGACTTTGGGGAAACGGTCCCGCGGCCCCGGAGGCTCGGCGGAGAAATGGCGCACCCGACACGATTCGAACGTGTGACCTTTGCCTTCGGAGGGCAACGCTCTATCCAGCTGAGCTACGGGTGCGTTTCGGAAACGCGCTTCTAGCGGAAAGCCGCGCGGAACGAAAGGCTCAGGCGTCGATCGGCGCCGGGGCCGAGGTGAGGGAGACGAAGACGTCCTCCAGGTCCGGGTCCTCGGTGGCGATATCCTTGATGTGCAGGCCCGAGGCGCGCACCGCGGCCAGCACCTGCTCCACGCTCGACTGGCCGGTGCGGTAGGAGACGGCGAAGGCGCCGGCGGCCCGCAGCTTGGTCTCGAAGCCCGGAAGGGTCGGCGCCTCGGCCACCGGCTCCTCCGGCGTCACCACCACGTTGCGGATGTCCATGCGGGCCAGCAGGGTCGAGGTGGGCTCGCAGGCCACCACCATGCCGCGGTTGACGATGGCGATCTGGTCGCAGAGCTCCTGGGCCTCCTCCAGATAGTGGGTGGTGAGAACGATGGTCACGCCCTTGCGGTTTAGCTCCACCACATAGGCCCAGAGCTGCTTGCGCAGCTCGACGTCCACCCCGGCGGTGGGCTCGTCGAGGATCAGGACCGGCGGATTGTGGGTCATGGCCTTGGCCACCATCAGCCGGCGCTTCATGCCCCCCGACAGCTGGCGGACATAGGCGTTGGCCTTGTCGCCGAGGCCCAGCGCATTGAGCAGCTCCATGGTCCGGCGCTCCTTGGCCGGGACCCCGTACATGCCGGCCTGGACCTCCAGGGATTCCCGCGGCGTGAAGAAGGGGTCGGCGGCGATCTCCTGGGGCACCACCCCGATGGCGGCGCGCGCGTCGCGGGGCCGCTCGTCGATGTCGCGGCCCCAGATCGAGACCGTGCCGGAGGTTTTCTTGGTGAGGCCGGCCAGGATGTTGATGAAGGTCGACTTCCCCGCCCCGTTGGGCCCCAGCAGGCCGAAGATCGAGCCGCGCGGGATCGCCAGGTCGATCCCCTTCAGGGCCTGCATCTCCGAGGTGGTCTTGGTGGCCGGGTAGGTCTTCACGAGGCCTTTGGCCTCGATGGCGAAGTCGGGAAGGATCATAGGGGACTTTTCGAAAACGGCCGCGATTGACGGCGAAAGCTATGGTCGCATACCTAGGCGCGCGCGGACCTGTCGCCAAGCGTCCGCCGCCGGAGAGTTGCATCATGGCCCG
>NZ_JAUSLW010000017.1 GCF_030645195.1 Phenylobacterium sp.
CGGGCCAGCTTGGCGCGGGCCGCCTCCAGGGCGCTCTCGCCATGGCGGCGCCGAAGCATCTGAGCTTCCTCGAGCGCCTCCTGGTTGAGTCGCTGCCAACGTCTGTAAAGGCGCACCGGGTTAACGATCATGGCGACCCCCCGCTCGATCCGATGCCGCTTAGCACCATCTGATGACGGAATGGAGGCGCATTCCCGTTTTGGGATGCAATTTGAGCGCCGATTCCCTGTTCCTGCACGGCATTCGGGCGTGGCGCCCGCCTGGCGGGTGGATTGCCGCGCATCTTCCTCGGGGGCCCTGTCCTTGCACCGGGGCTGGGCGACTGTCCTTATTGGGGAAACGCCATGACCCGTCTTTTCACCCTCCTGATGGCCGCGGGCTTCCTGGCGGCCGCGGCGCCCACCCTGGCGGCGCCCTATGGCCATGCCCGGGTGCTGCCGGTGCGCAGCCAGGTCGAGGCCCGCCACGGCTATCACCTGGCCCGGCCCGACCTGCTGGCCACGGCCTCGGGCGTCCGCGCCCACGGCATGATCTGCCGCCAGGCGGGCCATGCCGGCCTGCCGGTCCGCCGGGTGCGGGTGCAGCATCTCGACGCCGCCGGCCGGGTGCTGGATACCGTCGACGTGCGGGTGGACTTCGACTCCGTGCGCCGGTCTGCTAGCTGCACGGCCTATGACCTCGCCACCGCCTGGAAGATCGACCCCGCCGACACGGTCCTCGCCTCCGCTCTCTGACGGAGCAGCGCCCGTGCGGGTCATGGGGATCGTCAACGCCACCCCCGACTCCTTCTCCGACGGCGGCCTCTATCTCGACCCCGATGCTGGCCTGGCCCATGCCCTGCGGCTGGCGGGGGAGGGCGCCGACATCCTCGACATCGGCGGGGAGTCCTCCCGCCCCGGCGCCGAGCCGGTGGGCGAGGACCAGGAGATCGCCCGGGTGGTCCCCCTGATCGCCCAGCTCCGCGCCCGGTCCAGCCTGCCCATCTCCATCGACACCGTGAAGCCCGCCGTTGCCCGCGCGGCGGTGGCGGCCGGCGCCTCGATCTGGAACGACATCACCGCGCTGTCGGCCCCCGGCGCCCCCGAGCTCGCCGCCGAGCTCGGCTGCGAGGTGATCCTCATGCACATGCAGGGCGAGCCCCGCACCATGCAGACCGCCCCGCTCTATGACGATGTCGTCGCCGAGGTCCGCGATTTCCTGCTGGCCCGCGCCGAGGTGGCCATGAGCGCCGGCGTCGCCCGCGAGGCCATCTGGCTCGATCCCGGTATCGGCTTCGGCAAGACCCTGGCCCACAACCTGGCCCTGCTGGGGGCGCTGGACAGGGTCGTGGCCCTGGGCTTCCCCGTCCTGCTGGGGGTCAGCCGCAAGAGCTTCCTCGCCCGCCTCGACCCGGCGGCGAAAGACCCCGCCCACCGCCTCGGCGGCTCGCTCGCCTGCGCCCTGGCCGGCGCGTCGGCCGGCGTCGCCGCCGTCCGCGTCCACGACGTCGCCGAGACGGTCCAGGCGCTGCGGGTGTGGGAGGCGGTGGGCTGACTCCTCCTCGCCCCCGTCAGGGGGAGAGGTCGGGTGAGGGGGCCTCCGCGCAGCGGAGGTCTTGCCGAGACCGGAGCGACGACGGCCCTTCAGAAAGAGCCCTCACCCGACCTCTCCCGCAAGCGGGAGAGGAGGAGATTTCGCCTACCCCCGCCCGATGAACGGCATCTTCGTCGCCATCACCGTCATGAACTGGACATTGGCGTCCAGCGGCAGGCTGGCCATGAACACCACGGCGTCGGCCACCGCCTTGACGTCCATCATCGGCTCGGGCGCCAGGGTCCCGTCGGCCTGGGGCACGCCGCGCGCCATGGCCGCGGTCATCTCGGTGGCCGCGTTGCCGATGTCGATCTGGGAACAGGCGATGTCGAAGGCCCGGCCGTCCAGGGCGGTGGACTTGGTGAGCCCGGTGATGGCGTGCTTGGTGGCGGTGTAGGCGACCGACCGTGGCCTCGGGCTATGGGCCGAGATCGAGCCGTTGTTGATGATCCGCCCGCCCCTCGGGTCCTGGGCCTTCATCAGCCGGATGGCCCCTTGGGTGCAGAGGAAGGCGCCGGTCAGGTTGACGTCCACCACCCGCTTCCACTGGGCCAGGCTGAGGTCCTCCATCGGCACGGGCGGCGCGCCGGTCCCGGCGTTGTTGAACAGCAGGTCCAGCCGGCCAAACCGTTCCCGCACCTGGGAAAACAGCGCCAGGACCTGGGCCTCGTCGCTCACATCGGTGGCGATCGTCGTGCACTTGTCGGCCTTCGTTCGTCGAGCCGTCTCCTCCAGCTCGCCAAGTCGGCGCCCGGCCAGGAAAACGTGAAACCCAGCCTCCACAAGGGCTAGCGCGCTGGCCCGGCCGATCCCGGACCCAGCCCCGGTGACGATGGCGGTCTTGATGTCGGTGCTCATGGGGCGAGACCACCCGAGTCTTCCATCCACGACAACCGACGAATCCTGTATTTCCTCGCAGATGGCCGAATATCGCGGACGCGTCCTCATCATCGCCGGCTCCGACTCCGGCGGCGGGGCCGGGATCCAGGCCGACATCAAGACCGTCACCGCGCTCGGCGGCTACGCCGCCACCGCCGTCACCGCCATCACCGTCCAGAACACGCTTGGCGTCACCGGCGTCCACCCGATCCCGCCCTCGGTGGTGGAGGCCCAGGCCCGCGCCGTCCTCGACGACATCGGCGCCGACGCCCTGAAGACCGGGATGCTCGGCGACGTGGAGATGGTGGAGCGGGTGGCCGCGATCCTTGAGTCCACAAGGGCTCCGGCCGTCGTCGACCCGGTGATGGTCGCCAAGGGCGGCGCCAGCCTGCTGGCCGCCACGGCGATCGAGGCGGTGCGGTCCCTGATGGTCCCCCGGGCCTTCCTGCTGACCCCCAACGCCCCCGAGGCCCAGGCCCTGACCGGCCTGGAGGTCGAGACCACCGACGACCTGCGCCGCGCCGGCGAGGCCCTGCTGGCCCTGGGCGCCAAGGCGGTGCTGATGAAGGGCGGCCACGTCGAGGGGCCCCTGGTGATCGACATCCTGATGACGCCCCAGGGCGAGACCACCTTCGAGGGCGAGCGCCTGGAGACCCGCCACACCCACGGCACCGGCTGCACCCTGGCCTCGGCCGTGGCCACGGGCCTGGCCCAGGGCCTGGACCTGCCCCAGGCCGTCGCCCGGGCCTGGGCCTATGTCCACGAGGCCCTGCGCCAGGCCCCCGGCTTCGGCGCCGGCCACGGCCCCCTCGACCACGCCTGGCCCTTGCGGGGCAAGGCGTGAGACACCGCGAAGAGCTGGAGGCCATCCTGCGGGCCACGCCGGGCCTGATGCACGTCATGGAGACCGCCCGGACCCTGGACCTGCCCGACTGGCTGGTCTTCTCCGGGGCCATCTACCAGCCGGTCCTCAACCACCTGACGGGCCGCCCCGCCGACCATGGGATCAAGGATTACGACCTGGCCTATTTCGACCCCGACACCTCCTACGAGGCGGAGGACGCGGTGATCCGCAAGGTGGCGCAGGCCTTCGAGCCGCCCTTCCGCGAGATGGTGGAGGTGCGCAACCAGGCCCGGGTCCACCTGTGGTTCGAGGCCAAGTTCGGCGAGCCCTACGGCCCCCCCTTGGTCTCCAGCGCCGACGCCCTGTCCCGGTTCGCCAGCCCGCTCAACGCCGTGGCCGCCCGCCTGGAGGCCGACGGCGCCATGACCCTGCTGGCGCCCTTCGGCCTGGAGGACCTGTTCTCCATGACCTACCGCGCCAATCCCAATCGCAAGGTCAGCGGCTTCGCCCGCACGGCGGCGGCGGCCCAGCGGCGTTGGCCGGAACTGACCGTCATTCCTCAGGAATAGGTCTTGCGGATCTCCATCCAGCGGTCGGCGCCGGTCAGCGGCCCGAAGCCGTACTGGGCGTAGAGGCCGTGGGCGTCGCGGGTGGCCAGGTGCATGCGCCGGAAACCCTGCAGGTCCGGGTGGTCGGTGATGAAAGCCATGATCGCCTTGCCCAGCCCCGCCCCGCGATGGGCGGCGTCCACATAGACGTCGCAGATCCAGCCGAAGGTGGCGCGGTCGGTGACCACCCGGGCCATGCCGGCCATGGCCCCGTCCGGCGCGTAGACCCCGATGGTCAGGCTGCCGGCCACCGCCTTCTCGAAGGTGGCCCGCGGGATGCCGGTCCCCCAGTAGCTCTCGGCGGAGATCCAGTGATAGGCGCGCGCGATGTCGAACCGCGCCGGCGCGTCGCTGACCGTGTAGCCGCTGGTGTGCCGGATTTCCATGACCGCCTCCCTCCGCTGGAGAGCCGGCTGTTAGGAGAAAACGACCCGCGGCGCTAGGCCACCGCGGCCATGGCGGGGTCGGCGTCCAGCACGTTCTCGATGGCGCGGAACAGCTCGGCGGCCTCGACGGGCTTCATGACGAAGGCGTTCATGCCGGCCGCCAGACAGAGGCTGACCTCGGCGCGCCCCGCCGAGGCGGTGAGCGCGATCACCGGGGTGGCCTGGTTGGGGCCAGGCGTGGCGCGCAGGATCCCCACCGCCTCCAGCCCGCCCATCCGCGGCATGTTGAGGTCCATCAGCACCAGGTCGAAGCGTTCCAGGGCCAGGGTGTCCAGGGCCTCCTGGCCATTCTGCGCCGTGGCGATGGTGTCCACCGCCCCCTGCAGGATGAGGGTGAAGGCGCGCCGGTTGATCTCATGGTCGTCGACGATCAGCACCCGCAGCCCGGTCTGGGCCGGGGCGGTCTCCGGGACGCGGGCCGCCGCCTGGGCGGCCGCAAGCCCAAGGGCCAGGCGGAAGCTCGAGCCCTGGCCCGGGGCGCTGCTGGCCGTCAGGTCGCCCCCCATCAGGCGGGCCAGTTCACGGCTGATATTGAGGCCAAGGCCCGTGCCGCCATGGGTGCGGGCGACGCTTTGGCTGAGCTGGCCATAGGCGGTGAACAGGCCGCCCATCTGCTCGGCCGTCATGCCGGCGCCGGTGTCGGCGACCTCCAAGGCGATGTCCCAGGTCCCGTCCGCGCCGGGGGCGGCGGCCATGCGCAGGGTGATGGCGCCGGTCTCGGTGAACTTGAGCGCGTTGGAGAGCAGGTTGTTGAGGATCTGGCGGACGCGGGTGGGGTCGCCCTCGACCCGGGCCGGCAGGCTGTGGGCGCCCTCCAGGCGGAAGGCCAGGCCGCGGCCGCGGGCCACCGGCGCCCAGAACCGCACGGTCTCCAGCAGCAGCCGCCGCAGGTCGAAGCTGATGGTCTCCACCCCCATGCGGCCGGCCTCGATCTTGGAGAGGTCCAGCAGGTCGTCCAGCAGGGCCCGCATCATCCGGCTGGAGGAGGCGATCAGCTCCAGGTTCGACTCCCGCGACGCCTCGGAGCGGGCGCCGCGGGCCTCGGCGGCGCCGGCGAGGATGGCGCTGATGGGGGTGCGCAGCTCATGGCTGACCATGGCCACGAAGGCCGACTTGGCCGCGTCGGCGGCCTCGGCCCGCGCGCGAGCCTCGCTTTCGGCGGTGAGCGCGCGGGCGGCGGCCCGCCAGATCATGTGGGTGAAGGTGACGATCAGCACCGCGGCGGCGGCGAGGGCGATGGCCTGATGAATCTTCGCGCCAAGCCAGAGGGCGACGAAGGGGATGGTGGCCAGATAGACCGCGAAGGGGCTCGAGGCCGCCAGGAAGGCCAGGCGCGACTTCTGGCTGGTGAGGGCCGAGTTGAGCTGGCCTCCGCAGAGCAGGCAGATCCAGCAGGCCAGGCCGAAGACCCCGTCGCGGAGCGGGCCGGCGGCGGCGAAGGCGCCGAACACCACGCCATTGGTGACCAGCAGGGTGAGCGCGGCCCAGGTGGGCGGGGTCCGACGGCCGAGGAGGAAGTACTCCACCGCCTGCAGGCTTCCATAGAGGACCAGCCACACAAGGGCCCAGGTCCAGCCGGTGATGGTTCCAAAGCCCAGGGTCAGGCCGACGGCCAGACCGGCCCGCATCCGCGCCTGGGACCGGCGCGCCGCGATGACCTCCATCAGGTCGGACGAGTGGGTCGCAGCCGCGGGCCGCATGTCGTGAATCTCGGCGAATGGCGTTACGCCAATAGACGCCGCGTAAGCTAAGCTTGGGTGAATCCCGGGGGTGCGGGCGGACGGCGCGGCGGAATGTCGCGCCGCCCAGGAGCCTGGCCACGAAAAACGCCCCCGCCGGGGAGGGCGGGGGCGTCGTCGTCCTGGGGTCGGTGGTTTTAGCGGCGATAGCCGCCGTAGCCCGCGCCGTAATCCCGATCATTGCGCTCGTAGCGCAGCTGCATCCGGATGGAGTCGAAGCGGCGATCCAGGTCGGCGCGCTCCCAGCGGGTCACCACGCCGTCGGCGCGGTAGCGCCAGGACAGGCGTTCGGTCAGGCGGAGCTGCTCGCGCAGGCGGAAGGCTTCGCGGCGGCTGATCTGGCCGGAGCGTTCGGCGCGGTTGATGCGGACCTGCAGGTCGTCGCCGCGCACGATGCCCTGGGGCCCGGCGCGATCGTTGTAGCCCCCGGCGCGCTCGTCATAGCGGCCGCCGCGATCCTCGTAACGGTCGCCACGATCATAGCCGCCATAGGTTTGGGCGGCGGCGGGGGTGACAGCCGCGGCCAGGGCGGAAGCTGCCGCGATCGAAATCAGAATCTTCTTCATCTTCCATCCTCCTTGGATGTCCAGCGGCGCCGGAGGGCGTCGTTGAGGAGGAGAAGAGCATTTCGAACCTGAAACCGATCTGAGGCCGCCGTTGTCTGGCGTTCAGCTTGGCTGGAGCCTGTCTGTCAGGCCCTAGAGCGCGTCAGGCGGAAGTGGACCCGGTTCCGCCGCCCGACGCGCTCTAAGATTTGAATATAGACCCTTCTTGCCGTTTCAGATGGGTCCATCTGAAACGGTCAGGGTCTAGGCGGCCGCGGAGTCGGCCGTGGTGGCCGCCGCGGCGTTCTGGGCCGCCTCGTTGAGGGCGCGGCTGATGGCTTCGTAGAGCTTGGAGATTTCGATCGGCTTGGCTACGTGGCCATCCATGCCGGCGGCGAGATATTCCTCTACCTGATGGGACAGGGCGTTGGCGGTGAGGGCCACGATGGGGGTGCGCGGCCGGCCCTGCTCGCGCTCGGCGGCGCGGATGGCGCGGGCAGAGTCGATGCCGTCCATGACGGGCATCTGGATGTCCATCAGGATCAGGTCGTAGGCCCCGTCTCGCCAGGCCTCGAAGGCCAGCTTGCCGTCGGCCACGATGTCGATCTCCAGGCCGAGCGAGCCCATGACCGCGGCCAGGACCTGCTGGTTGGTGGGATTGTCCTCGGCGGCCAGCAGGCGCAGGGCGCCGTCCTCGGCGCTGTCGGTCGGCGGCGCGGGCGCCGATGTCGCGGTGATCGCCTCGCCCCGTTCCAGGGGCAGCTCGACGGTGAAGG
The DNA here is from genome assembly GCF_030645195.1 of Phenylobacterium sp. Lineage (GTDB taxonomy): Bacteria > Pseudomonadota > Alphaproteobacteria > Caulobacterales > Caulobacteraceae > Phenylobacterium. The sequence goes on from NZ_JAUSLW010000017.1 coordinate 7,410, forward strand.
TCGAACCCTTGCCTTCGCGGCTGTCGACCCAGATCGCTCCGCCCATCATCTGGGTGAGCTCGCGGCAGATGGCCAGGCCCAGGCCCGTGCCCCCGAACCGGCGGGTGGCGGAGTTGTCGGCCTGGACGAACTTCTCGAACAGGTTGGCCTGCTTCTCCGCGGCGATCCCCAGGCCGGTGTCGCGGACGGTCAGCTTCAAGGCGCCGGTCTCGGGATTGAGGTCGAAGGCCGCGGCCACCTCGCCCGAGGGGGTGAACTTCACGGCGTTGGACAACAGGTTGCCGACGATCTGGCTGAGACGGTCGGCGTCGCCGCGCCAGGCGCCGTGGGCGGCCTCGGACACCTCGAGCTTGAAGTCGAGGCCCTTCTTCTGCGCCATCACCGCGAAGCTTTCGCGGGCCGGCGCGATGGCGGTCTCCAGATCGAAATCGTCCATCAGCAGGGTCAGCTTGCCGGCCTCGATCTTGGACAGGTCCAGGACGTCGTTCAGCACGGCCAGCAGCAGGCCCCCCGACTGGCGGATGACCTCCAGTCGCTCCCGCTGCAGCTCGCTCATCTCGCCCATGGACATGACCTCGGCCATGGCCAGGACGCCGTTCAGCGGCGTGCGGATCTCGTGGCTCATATTGGCCAGGAACTGGGACTTCAAGGTATTGGCGGCGTTGGCCGCGTCGCGGGCCTCCACCAATTCCTGCAGGGTCCGCTGCAGGGCCTGTTCGCGGGCGTCCAGCTTCTCCAGCAGGTGGTTGAAGCTGGCGGTCAGGCTGCGGAACAGGGCGTCCTGGGCCTCCACCTGGACGGGGGCGAAGCTGCCGTTGGCGGCCACGTCGTGCATGGCGTCCGATAGCTTTTGCACCGGGGCGATGACCCGGTGGGCCAGGCCGCGGGCCAGGAACAGGGCCACCCCGACCCCGCCGAAGAAGAGGGCGCCGGTGAGCGCGATGAACTGGGGCAGCATGGCGCCGAGCGCCGGAGGGGCGACGCTGACCACCAGTTCGCCGACCCGCAGGCCCTGGAGCTTGACCGGGGCGTGGATCACGTCGGTCCCGGGGCTGGCGGCGCCGGCGCGGCGATAGACGGCCACGGCCTGGCCGGTTCCGTCCAGCAGCCTGGCCTCGGTGACCGACGGAGCCTGGGCCAGGGCCGAGATGGCGGAGCGGGCGGCGGCGAAGTCCTGCACCGAGAGGGCGGGCCCGACGGCGCTGGCGGTGATCTGCGACAGGGCGGTGTGGCTCAGGTGGCTCTGCTCTCGCGCCACGGCCCACTGCTGGAGCATGAAGGTGAGACAGGCGGCGATCAGCACGACCATCGTGGTGACCAGCGCAATACCCGCCACGCGCGCATGGAACGTTGCGTTGTGTGCAGTTCCGGCCGCGCGAAGTTGTTGGGTCATGAGCTGCGAAGTCCCGTCCAGCATTCGCGTTTAGGCCAATTCTCCTAACGCTTCGCTTCCAAGTACTCGCCCATCAGGAGAATCTGTGTCTTCGCCGACACAGTCGCAACTTGTGCGCGTAGTTGTCGCAGTTAACAAAGTGTGAATCCCTTGGACCAAGCTTAACCCCTGGTTTACCTTTGCTACGTTGAGTTAATCCTCTGGAAGGGGCACCCCCATGGAAAAGGCCTTTGTCGCGCAACGCGTGGCGACCAAGTTGTTCACGACGGAAGCTGCGGTCGACGCGGCGATGATCGAAGCCACCGAACTGATGGCGGACCTGCTCAAGGCCCGTTCCGACGTGGGCACCTCGCTGGTGTTCGCCGACGACGTTCAGGTGAAGATGGTGGAAGCCATCAAGGCCCTGGGCGAAGCCCGGACCGCCATGGTCGGCGTGCACAATGAACTGGCCGAAGCCAAGCTGCGCCTCGGCATCCGCACCACCCTCGGTGGCGTGGAAGAAAAGCCGCCGCAGTTCATGCGCAAGGCGGGCAAGACCATCATGCGCGAGGTCGGCTAAGCCGACTTGGTTGCAATAGTTTAACTGGTGCTGCGCCCCTAATGGACGTTAGGGGCGCATTATCATGCCAGCATCACTACCGACTCAAATCCTGTGGCTCGCAATCTTCGTGGTATGCGCGTTCGCGTTTTTCCGCGGTGGGCCGGCGGAGCGGTTCGGAGCTGGATTGACCCTCGGCATCGCCGTGGCGTTCCAGGTGGTCAACTTGGTCACGCTGGTGGCGGCGCGCCCTGTACCGCATCTGATCCTCGACGGTGTCCTGGCACTGGGCTTTCTTGCGCTCGCGGTCCGCTATGCCAGCCTTTGGCTCGGCGCGGTCATGCTGCTGCAGGGCGTGCAGTTCAGCCTCCACGCCTACTTCTTTGTCACCAAGCTTGGGCCGGGGTTCGCCTACGCCCTGATCAACAATCTGGTCACCTGGGGCACCCTGGTTGGCATCTTGGCCGGTACGGTCGCCTATCAGCGCGAGCGCCGCGCCGCCTAAGCTTCCAGTTTGGCTCGCGGCTCCAGAGTCGCCAGGGCCACGCCGCCGAGGATCAGGGCCAGGGCCGCGAAGGCCGTCCAGTTGAGCCGCTCGGCCAGGAACAGAACCCCCACCGCCGTCGCCCAGAGCGGCGCCATGTAGATGGCCATGGACAGGAACAGCGGGCCCCGCCGCTGGATCAGATAGACATAGCCGATGGTGGCCAGCGCCGTGGGGAACACCCCCTGGGCGGTCACCGCGATCACCGAGGACAGGGGCGGCCAGGCCGGGAAGGGCCCGGTGAATACCGCCGCGACGGTGGCGAACACCGCCCCCCAGGCGCACATCATCAGGGCGCCCACCGCCGAGGGCACCGGCGGCGCGCGCTTGGTCACCACGTTGGAGACCGCGTAGAGGGCCGCTCCGGTCAGGGCGCCGATCAGGGCCAGGGCCTCAAGCGTCATGCCCCCGGTCAGGCGCGGCCCAACCAACACCAGCAGGCCGACAAAGCCCAGGCCGACCCCGCCGGCCTTGCGCGCCGTGAGTTGTTCGCCGGAGACGAAGGCGTGGGCGAGCGCCGCGGTGAAGATCGGCGAGGCGCCGTTGCAGATGGCGTTGACCGCCGAGGGCAGGCGCTCGGCGGCCAGCGCGAAGAGGGCGAAGGGGACGGCCATCCCCACCAGGCCGTTGAAGGCGTAGAACCGCCAGGCGCGGTCGCGCCAGCCGGGCAGGGCCTGGCGCTGGAGCCCCAGGACGATGGCCAGGGTCGCCACCGCGATCCATAGCCGCAGGGCGGTGTTCCAGAACGGCGGAATGTGGGCCACGGCGATCTTCAGGGCCGCGAAGGCCGATCCCCAGGTCACCACCAGGGCGGCGAGAACCAGCCAGTCTATGGGTTTGGGGCGGGTCATGGCGGCTCCGGCGGCGGGGGCCGCAGGGCCAGGAATCACGCCCTGGCGCCCAGGCCAAGCCCGGGCGTTCGCGACCCCGCTCAATCTGTCTTTCGAAAAATTACGCTTGCCCTTGCCGACAAACCGGAGTTTTTGCGCGGCGGGCCACGCCCCCCCAACGGGGCGCCGCTCATCTGTAAGGATGGGAGACATCGCTATGAACACCCTCGCCAAGCCGGCCATGCGTCCGGCTCGCCCCGAATTCTCTTCCGGCCCCTGCGCCAAGCGCCCCGGATGGAATCCCCAAAATCTCCAGAATGCGGTCCTCGGCCGCTCGCACCGCTCCAAGCTGGGCAAGGCGCGTCTGAAGGAAGCCATCGACCGCACCCGCCAGGTGCTTCAGGTCCCCGACGACTATCTGATCGGCATCGTCGCCGGTTCGGACACGGGCGCGGTGGAGATGGCCCTGTGGTCCATGCTCGGCCCCAAGCCGGTGCAGCTGCTGGCCTTCGAGAGCTTCGGCAAGGACTGGGTCACCGACGTGGTCAAGCAGCTGAAGCTGCCCGCCGAGGTGCTCGACGCCCCCTACGGCGCACTGCCCGACCTGACCAAGGTGCGCAAGGACGCCGACCTGGTCTTCACCTGGAACGGCACCACCTCGGGGGTGCGGGTGCCCAACGCCGACTTCATCGCCGCCGACCGCGAGGGGATCGTCATCTGCGACGCCACCAGCGCCGCCTTCGCCCAGGCCCTCGACTGGGCCAAGCTCGATGTCGTCACCTTCTCCTGGCAGAAGGCGCTCGGCGGAGAGGGCGCGCACGGCGTCCTGATCCTCGGCCCCCGCGCGGTCGCGAGGCTGGAAAGCTACGCCCCGGCCTGGCCGATGCCGAAGCTGTTCCGCATGACCAAGGGCGGCAAGGTCAGCCTCGACATCTTCGAGGGCGCCACCATCAACACCCCCTCCATGCTCTGCGTGGAAGACGCCATCGACGCGCTGAAGTGGGCCGCCTCCATCGGCGGCCTGCCCGAGATGCAGCGCCGCGCCGACGCCAATCTGGGGGCGCTCGCCGACTGGGTCGCCAAGACCCCGTGGGTGGAGTTCCTGGCCGCCGATCCGGCGACCCGGTCCAACACCTCGGTCTGCCTGAAGGTGGTCGATCCCACCGTCACGGCCCTGTCCGACGACGCCCAGGCCGACTTCGCCAAGAAGCTGGCCGCCATCCTGGAAAAGGAAGGCGTGGCCCTGGACATCGGCGGCTATCGCGACGCTCCGGCGGGTCTTCGGATCTGGTGTGGCGCCACGGTGGAGACCTCCGACCTGGAGGCCCTGACGCCCTGGCTCGACTGGGCCTTCGCCTCCACCATCGCCGACCTGCAAGCCGCCTAAGGCCCTAGCGCTCCCGCCGCCCGGACCGCCGCGCGCGCCGGCGCTGGGAGCGCACACCCAAATCTCAAGGACACCGCCCCATGCCCCGCGTTCTCATCGCCGACAAGCTCAGCCCCGCCGCCATCGACATCTTCAAGCAACGCGGCGTCGACGCCGATGTGAAGACCGGCCTGACCAAGGACGAGCTGCTCAAGATCATCGACCAATATGACGGCCTGGCCGTCCGCTCGGCCACCAAGGCCGACAAGGACGTTATCGCCGCCGCCGCCAATCTGAAGGTCATCGGCCGCGCTGGCATCGGCGTCGACAATGTCGACATCCCCGCGGCGACCTCCAAGGGGATCGTGGTGATGAACACCCCCTTCGGCAACTCGATCACCACCGCCGAGCACGCCATCGCCATGATGTTCGCGCTCGCCCGCCAGCTGCCAGCCGCCGACGCCTCCACCCAGGCCGGAAAGTGGGAGAAGAACCGCTTCATGGGCGTGGAGCTCGACGCCAAGACGCTCGGCCTGATCGGCGCCGGCCACATCGGCGGCATCGTCGCCGACCGCGCCAACGGCCTGAAGATGAAGGTCGTGGCCTATGACCCCTTCCTCTCGGCCGAGCGCGCCGTGGAGATCGGGGTCGAGAAGGTGGAGCTGGACGAGCTGCTGGCCCGCGCCGACGTCATCACCCTGCACACCCCGCTCACTGACAAGACCCGCAACATCCTGTCGGCCGAGAACCTGGCCAAGACCAAGAAGGGCGTGCTGATCGTCAACTGCGCCCGCGGCGGCCTGGTGGACGAGGCGGCCCTGCGCAAGGGCCTGGATTCCGGCCACATCGGCGGCGCGGCCTTCGACGTCTTCGTCGACGAGCCGGCCAAGGACAACGTGCTGTTCGGGGCCGAGAACTTCATCGCCACCCCGCACCTGGGCGCCTCCACCATGGAGGCCCAGGAGAACGTGGCCCTGCAGGTGGCCGAGCAGATGAGCGACTACCTGCTCACCGGCGCGGTCTCCAATGCGCTCAACAGCCCCTCGGTCACCGCCGACGAGGCGCCGAAGCTGCGGCCCTTCGTGGCCCTGGCCGAGCGCCTGGGCGCCTTCGCCGGCCAGATGGTCGACGTGGAGGTCAAGGCCGTGGACATCGCCTATGAGGGCGAGGTCGCCAACCTCAACACCCGCCCGCTCACCGCCGCCGCTCTGGCCGGCGTCCTGCGGCCGATGCTGGAGGACGTCAATATGGTCTCGGCCCCGGCCGTGGCCAAGGACCGCGGCATCACGGTCTCGGAGAGCAAGCAGGACGACAGCCCGATCTATGAGAGCCTGGTGCGGATCACCGTCACCACGGCCATGGGCAAGCGCTCCTTCGCCGGCTCGGTGATGGCGGGCACCCCGCGCATCATCGAGGTCAAGGGCATGGATCTGGACGCCCCCTTCGGCGCCACCATGCTCTATGTGAACAACCTCGATAAGCCGGGCTTCATCGGCAATCTCGGCGCCATCCTGGCCGACGCCAACGTCAACATCGCCACCTTCAACCTGGGCCGGGTCTCCGCCGGCGAGGACGCCATCGCCCTGGTGGGCGTCGACCAGGAACCGTCGGAAGCCCTGATCACCAAGATCCGCGCCCTGCCGCACGTGAAGGAAGCCCGCACCCTGCGGTTCTGATCTGAGACTTGATGGGCGGCGGCTTCCCTGCGAAGCCGTCGTCCATGTCGTCTCCCGAACGCCACTCCCACACGGTTCCCGGCGGCCGGGCCTATTGGCTGACGGAGGTGCTGTGGGCGGCGGCGGCCGGCCTGCCAGTGTTCCAGATCGCCATCTCCGACATCCCCGAGTTCGACCAGGACTGCTGGTTTCGGGGCCAGGCGCCCAGCCTGCGCGACGTCGCCGGGCACGCCCGGCGGATCATGGCCGCCAACCTTTCCTATCCCATCATCCTCTCCTCCGACGGTCGGCTGATGGACGGTGGCCACCGTATCGCGCGCGCCTGGATCGAGGGGCGAACGATGGTCGACGCCGTGCGGTTCGTCATCGACCCTGAGCCGCAGGACGTTCGCCCCACCTAGCCCCCGCTGAGCGCCCCGAAGATCAGCACCTCGTCGCCGTCGCGCAGGGGGGTGGCCAGGTCGGCCACCGGCTGGCCATTGGCGAAGACCCGCATGTGCCGGCGCACCCGGTCCTGCTCGTCGATCACCCGGAAGCGCAGGCCCGGGAAGCGGCGGTCGAGATCCTCCAGCACGCCATCCACCGTGCCGCCGGCCGCCTGCAGGCGCGCGACGCCCTCGGTGTAGGACTGCAGCTGGCTGGGGATCAGGACGGAGATCATCACAGCGGCGCGGCGGTGACCGAATAGATTTCCGGCAGGTGGGCGGCGATGGATCGCCAGGTCTCGCCCTCGTCCCCGCTCATCCAGACCTCGCCGTTGGTGGCGCCCAGATAGAGTCCCACGGGGGTGTTGGCGTCGGCGCAGAAGGCCTGGCGCTTGACGGTGAACCAGGCCTGGTCGGCGGGGAAGCCGCGATCCTGTCGGGTCCAGCTCGTCCCCGCATCGGCCGTCCGATAGACCGCCGGCCTGCCGCCGGGACTGGTGCGCGGCCAGACATCGGTCCCGTCCATGGGAAAGACCCAGGCGGTGTCGGCGTCGTGCGGGTGGGGGATGATGGTGAAGCCGATGTCGCCGATCTCGGCCGGCATGGCCTTGCCGATCCGCTCCCAGGCGACGCCCGGCCGGTCCAGCCGATAGACGCCGCAGTGGTTCTGCTGCCAGATCCGGTCGGGCTTGGTGGGGGCCAGCGCGATGTAGTGGGCGTCCTGGCCGTATTCCGGATAGGGGTCGGGCATGAAATTGGCCTCCACTCCCTGGTTCAGGGGCGCCCAGGTCTTCGCCCGGTCGGTGCTCTCGAACACCCCGCCGCTGGAGGTGGCCACATACATGCGCGCGGCGTTGCGCGGATCGATGACGATCTGGTTCAGCAGGGCGCCGTCCGGGGTGCCGGCCTCGGGGGGCGCCCACTTCCAGTACATCGGGTGCTCGTTGAAGCCCTCGACGCTGTCCCAGGTCTCCCCGGCGTCGTGGCTGACGAACAGGCCCGGGGGCGAGACCCCGGCCCACCAGATATCGGGTTCACTGGCATGGCCGGGCTGGAGCCAGAAGGTGTGGTCCACCGCGCGTGCGGTGGCCGGGTCGGCCGACTTGGGGAAGGCCGGGGGCCGCCGGGCCTCGGTCCAGGTCGTCCCGCCGTCGACGGACTTGAAGATGGTGGGGCCCAGATGGCCGGTCTTGGCGGCCATCAGCAGGGTGCGCCCGTCCCGGGGATCGAGCACCAGGTGGTTGACGATCTGGCCCAGGAAGATCGGGCCCTGGACGGACCAGGTCCGCCGGCCGGCGTCGCTGCGATAGATCCAGGCGCCCTTGCGGGTGCCGATGAAGAGCTGGATGGCGTCGGACACGGCAACCCCCGTTCTGCTCAGGCCGCCCCGATCATACGCCGCCGCGCCGATTGGGCGAGTCCCTGCGTCTGGGTTGGACGCCGGAGCGGCTCCACCTTGAGGTGATTGACTCTTCCGCGCCCAAGACTAGAACAAAATAGGAACAAAGGAACAGGAAGCCATGTCCGGTTTTCGCGATGAGCGGCTCGCCGCTCTCAAGGCGAAGATCGCCACCCTTGAGGCGGGCGGACGGGGGGACTCCGAATCCCTGCCCTTCGGCGATCCCCGGCTGGACGACTGTTTCCTGGGCGGCGGCCTGCCGCTGGGCTGCTGGCATGAGTTCGGGGGGGAAGGGCTGGAGGCCGAGACCGCCGCCTGTCCCGCCGGCTTCGCCGCCCTCATGGCCGCGCCCCTGGCCCGGCGCGGGGAGGCGGTCTGGATCCTGCGCCGCGACGACCTCTTCGCCCCGGGCCTGGTGGGGCTGGGCTTTCCGGCCGAGCGGCTGATCCAGGTCTGCGCCCGGGACGAGGCCGAGGCCCTGGCCGTGGCCGAGGACGCGCTTTCCACCCCCGGCGTCGCCGCGGTCTTCGCCGAGGTGGAGGCGGTCAGCCTGACGGCCGGGCGGCGGCTGCAGCTGGCCTGCGAGAAGCGCGGCGCCACCGGTTTCATTATCCGCAGGCGGCCCTATGGCGGCAAGGCCAAGGCGGGCGCCGGCTCGGCGGCGGCCAGCCGCTGGCGGGTCGCCCCCGCCGCCAGCGAGCCGGAGCCGGGGGAATTCGGCCTGGGCCCGCCCCGCTGGGCGGTGACCCTGGAACGCTGCCGCGGCGGCCGCACCGGCGCCTGGCTGTTCGAGGCCGGCGACGCCTTCACCTATGAGGCTTCTGATGGCACGCATCCTCTGCGCCTGGTCGCCCCTCTGGGCGATCTCCAACTGGCGCCGGCGCAACCCCTCCGACGCGCCGGCTAGCCCCTTTGCTTTGATCGAGCAGGCCCGGGGCACGCGCCGCCTGGCCGCCGTGGACCGGGCGGGGCGCAAGCTTGGCCTGTTCGTGGGTCAGAAGGCCACCGACGCTGCGGCCATCGCCCCGGAGCTGGTCACCGCCGAGGCCGAGCCGGAGGCCGACGCCCAGGCCCTGTCGGCCCTGACAGACTGGTGCGTGCGCTTCTCCCCCGCCGTCGCCGCCGACGACCCCGACGGCCTGTTCCTCGACATCAGCGGGGTCGCCCACCTGTGGGGCGGGGAGGCCCGGTTGCTGGCCGACTTCCAGGCCCGGCTCACGGCCAATGGCCTGGCCTTCCGCGCCGCCATCGCCGACACCCCCGGCGCGGCCTGGGCGCTGGCCCATTATGGCCAGGACGGCGCCATCGCCGAGCCCGGCCGGCAGATCAGCCTGCTGGCCCCGCTCCCGCCGGCGGCCCTGCGGCTGGCGCCGGAGACCGCCGCCCAGATCGACCGCCTGGGGCTGAAGGCCCTGGCCCAGCTCTTCGTCATCCCCCGCGCGCCGCTCGCCCGCCGGTTCGGGATCGAGACCCTGACCCGTATCGACCAGGCCCTGGGGCGCTCCAAGGAGGCGCTCAGCTTCCGCCGCCCGCCCAATCCCTGGTTCGCCAGGCTGGCCTTCGCCGAGCCCATCAGCACGCCGGAGGACATGGCCCGGGTCGCCTTCGACGTGGCCGCCAAGCTCTGCCGGCGGCTGGAGACGGAGGGGCAGGGGGCGCGGCGCTTCGAGCTCTGCTTCCACCGGCTGGACGGCCATGTCGCGCCGCTGACCGTCGGCCTGTCCCTGGCGGCCCGGGACCCGGCCCGCATCGCCAAGCTGTTCGCCCCGAAGCTGGAGACCATCGACCCCGGCTTCGGGATCGAGGTGGTGACCCTGGAGGCGACCGAAGTGGAGCCGGTCTCCGGCCGCCAGGCGCGGCTGGACAGCCTGCTGGAGGCCACCAGCGCCGAGGGCCTCGCCCCCCTGATCGACCGGCTGGTCAACCGGCTGGGGGAGGACCGGGTCTGGAAGGCCCGCGCCGTGGAGAGCCACGTGCCCGAACAGTCCGCGGTCCCGGGACCGCCGATGGCCGCGCCGCTCGCCGGCTGGGACCCCGAGCGGCCCCGGCCCCTGCGCCTGTTCCGTCGGCCCGAGCCGCTGGAATTCGTCTCCGCCCCCGTCCCCGACGACCCGCCCCTGCAGTTCCGCTGGCGGGGCCAGCTGCACCGGGTGCGCCGCGCCGAGGGGCCCGAGCGGATCGGCGAGGAGTGGTGGCGCGGGGCCATCGACGAGGTCCGGACAGATCACATCCGCGACTATTACCGGGTGGAGGACGAGGCCGGCGGCCGCTTCTGGCTGTTCCGCGCCGGCCTCTACGCCGAAGGAGTGGCGCCGAAATGGTGGCTGCACGGGCTGTTCGCATGACCCGCTATGTCGAGCTCCAGGCCACCACCAACTTCTCCTTCCTGCGCGGGGCCTCCCACCCCGACGAACTGGTCCAGACCGCCGCGGCCCTGGGGCTGGAGGCCATCGGCATCGTCGACCGCAACAGCCTGGCTGGGGTGGTTCGCGCCTGGTCGGCGGCCCGCGACCTGGGACCGGGCGCGGGGTTCAAGGCCTTCACCGGCTGCCGCCTGGACTTCGCCGACAGCACCCCCTCCCTGCTCTGCTATCCCTCCGACCGCGAGGCCTATGGCCGCCTGACCCGCCTGCTCACCGTGGGCCAGAGGCGCTCGATCAAGGGCCAGTGCGAGCTGCACTGGGAGGACTACCTGCAGCACGCGGAGGGCCAGCTCACCCTGGTGGTCCCGCCGCCGCGGCTGGATGACGCCTTCGCGGCCGACCTGGCGCGGATCGTCGAGGCCCTGAAGGGCTCGGTCTGGCTGGCGGCCTCGCGGCCCTATGGCGCGCGGGACGTCCACCGGCTGTCGACGCTGGCGGCCCTGGCGCAGGCCAGCGGGGCGCCGATGGTCGCCACCAACGACGTCCTCTATCACGGCCCCGAGCGCCGGGCCCTGCAGGACGTGGTCACCTGCATCCGCGAGACCTGCACCATCCAGGAGGCCGGCCTGCGCCTGGAGGCCAACGCCGAGCGCCACCTCAAGGGGCCGGCGGAGATGGAGCGCCTGTTCGCCCGCTTCCCAGGCGCGGTGGAACGCAGCGCCGAGATCGCCGATCGCATCGGCTTCGATCTCGGCCAGCTCAAGTACGAATATCCCGACGAGCCGGTGCCGCCGGGCAAGACCGCCATCCAGCACCTGCGCGACCTGGCCTGGGAGGGCGCCAGGTGGCGGTTCTCGACGGGCATGGGAGAGAAGGAGCGGGCCACCATCGCCCACGAGCTGGACCTGATCGAGAAGCTGGGTTTCGCCAACTACTTCCTCACCGTCCACGACATCGTCAAATGGGCCAGGGACCATGACATCCTCTGCCAGGGGCGCGGCTCGGCGGCCAATTCCTGCGTCTGCTTCTGCCTGGGGATCACCGCGGTGGATCCCACCAAGGCCGATCAGGACCTGCTCTTCTCCCGCTTCATCTCCGAGAAGCGCGGCGAACCCCCCGACATCGACGTCGACTTCGAACATGAGCGGCGCGAGGAGGTGATGCAGTACGTCTATCGCCGCTATAGCCGCGAGCGGGCGGCCATCGTCGCCACCGTCATCCACTACCGTCCGCGCATGGCCATCCGCCAGGTGGGCAAGGCGCTCGGCCTCACCGAGGACGTCACCGCCGCGCTGGCCGGCACGGTCTGGGGCAGCTGGGGCGACATGGTCCCCGACGACCACATTCGCCAGGTGGGGCTCGACCCCGCCAACCCCGAGATCCGCCGGGCCACGGCTCTGGCCCAGGAGCTGCTGAAATTCCCCCGCCACCTGTCGCAGCACGTGGGCGGCTATGTGCTCACCAAGCGGCGGCTGGACGAGACCGTGCCCATCGGCAACGCCGCCCTGAAGGACCGCACCTTCATCGAGAGGGACAAGGACGACATCGACGCCCTGCAGCTGATGAAGGTCGATGTCCTGGCGCTCGGCATGCTGACGGCGCTCAAGCGCAGCTTCGCGATGCTGCCGCCCCGGGAGGACGGGACCCCCATCACCGACATCGCCCACATCCCCCAGGAGGTCCCGGAGGTCTACGACATGCTCTGCAAGGCCGACTCCATCGGCGTCTTCCAGGTGGAGAGCCGGGCCCAGATGTCGATGCTGCCGAGGCTGAGGCCCCGGAAGTTCTACGACCTGGTGATCGAGGTCGCCATCGTCCGGCCGGGTCCTATCCAGGGCAACATGGTCCATCCCTATCTGAAGCGCCGGGCCGATCCGTCCCAGGTGACCTATCCGCGCCCGTCGCCGGAGTTCCCCCAGGACGAACTGGAGAAGATTCTCGGCAAGACCCTGGGGGTGCCGCTCTTCCAGGAGCAGGCCATGCGGATCGCCATCGAGGGCGCCCAGTTCACCGAGAACGACGCCGACGGCCTGCGCCGGGCCATGGCCACCTTCCGTCACCACGGCAATGTCGGAGAGTACGGGACCAAGTTCATCGAGGGCATGCGGGCTCGGGGCTACGAGCCCCAGTTCGTCGAGGACTGCTTCCACCAGATCGAGGGCTTCGGCTCCTACGGCTTCCCCGAAAGCCACGCCATCAGCTTCGCCTTGCTGGTCTACGCCTCGGCCTGGGTGAAGTGGAAATGGCCCGACGCCTTCTGCGCCGCCCTGCTCAACAGCCAGCCCATGGGCTTCTACCAGCCGGCCCAGCTGGTTCGCGACGCTCGCGAGCACGGGGTGGAGGTCCGCGCCCCGGACGTCCTGTCCAGCGACTGGGACTGCGCCCTGGAGCCCCTGGAGGGCCGCCGTCTGCGGGCGGTGCGCCTGGGGCTGCGGCAGATCAAGGGCTTCAAGGAGGCCGACGCCCTGACCCTGACGGAGATGCGCGCGGCGGGCGTGCGCACCGTGGAGGGGTTCGCCCGCGGACTCTCGCGCCGGGCCATGGAGCTGCTGGCCGAGGCCGACGCCTTCGCAGCCCTGGGGCTCGACCGCCGCCAGGCCCTGTGGGCGGTGAAGGGCCTGCTGGGGGAGGCCAGGGTGGAGACCGAGGCGCCCCTGCTGGCCGGGATGGGCCGCCCGGAGGTGCAGGTGGAGCTGCCCCTGATGAGCCTGCCCATGAACGTCACCGAGGACTACCGCACCATGCGCCTGTCCCTGAAGGCCCACCCCTGCGCCTTCTTCCGCGACGAGCTGGCCCAGGCCGGGGCGGTCCCGGCGGCGGCCCTGAAACACATGCGCGACCGACGCTGGACCTCGGTGGCCGGCATCGTCCTGGTGCGCCAGCGGCCGGGCACCGCCAAGGGGGTGGTGTTCATGACCCTGGAGGACGAGACCGGCATCGCCAACATCGTCATCTGGAAGGACGCCTTCGACGCCAATCGCCGCCTGGTGATGACCGCCACCCTGCTGCAGGTCCACGGCCAGCTGCAGATCGAGAGCGACGTGGTCCACCTGGTGGCCAAGAGCTTCACCGACCTCTCCCACTATACCGCCCGCCTGCGCGACGAGGGGCCGGCCGCCGACTCCGGCCGCAAGGCCGGCGGCCTGATCCACAGCCGCGATTTCCACTAAACCCCCCACGCTCAAGCTTGACCGGACCCCGCGCCCGGCGAATGGTTCGGCCCCATAAGCAGACCGGCCACCCATATTTTCAGGCCGTCGCCATTTCGGGGGATTCCATGAAGCTCGCCGTGCTCTCCACGATCCTGGCGCTCCTCGCCGCCCCGGCCCTGGCCGATCCCGTCAAGGTCACGGTGGAGGGCGGGACCGTCCTCGGCGTCGAGATCGGCAAGGTCGACGCCTGGCGCAACATCCCCTACGCTGCCGCCCCCGTGGGCCCCCTGCGCTGGGCGCCGCCGTCCCGCGCCCCGGCCTGGCGCGGCGAGCGGGACGGGACCAAGGCCGGGGTCTCCTGCCCCCAGCCCATGCGCCCCGACGGCGCGCCGAACATGGCCGGCGCCAACGGGCCGGCCAGCGAGGACTGCCTGCAGCTCAACGTCTTCGCCCCCAAGGGCGCCAAGAAGGCCCCGGTCATGGTCTGGATCCACGGCGGCTCGCACCGCTACGGCGCCGGCTGGATCTTCGACGGCTCCAACTTCGCCCGCGACGGGGTGGTGCTGGTGGCCATCAACTATCGCCTGGGCCCCCTGGGGTCCTTCGCCCACCCGGCCCTCACCTCGGCCGCCAAGCCCGGCGAGGCCGTGGGCAATTACGGCCTGATGGACCAGATCGCGGCCCTGGAATGGGTCAAGCGCAACATCAAGGCCTTCGGGGGCGATCCTCGCAACGTCACCGTCTTCGGCGAGAGCGCCGGGGGCGGCAGTACCCTGGCCCTGCTGGCCACGCCCCGGGCCAAGGGGCTCTACCAGAAGGCGGTGGTGCAGTCCGGCGGCGGCTGGTCGGCGCCCGTCATCCTGGCCGCCAAGGAAGCCGAGGGCGTGCAGGCCGCCGAGATCCTTGGCCTCTCCAGCCCCACCGCCGACCAGCTCCGCGCCGTGCCGGCCGACGACCTGATCGCCAAGGTCGAGGGAAGCTCCGGCCCCTTCGTGGACGGCAGGCTGATGAAGGAGACCCCGGCCCAGGCCTTCGCGTCGGGTCGCGCCAATGACGTGCCCCTGATCATCGGCTCCAATTCCGGCGAGGACTCGCTGATGGGCGAGTTCGGCCAGGACCCGGCCAAGCTGGGGGCGGCCCTGCCGGCCGGGGTGCGCGCGATCTATGCCGAGGAGGCCGCCCAGGGGGACACGGTCCTGGCCCGCGCGGTCTTCACCGACCGGGCCATGGGGGCGCCGGCCCGCTGGATCGCCGCCCGCGCCTCGGGCGGCAAGCCGGCCTGGCTCTACTACTTCTCCTATGTGGGCTCCCGCTTCCGCCCGATGGTGACCCGGGCCTTCCACGCCGCGGAGATCCAGTACGTCTTCGAATACTGGGGCCGCCGCACGCCGCTCAGCCTGATCAAGCCCGATGATCAGGCCATGGCCACCCTGATGCACGGCTGCTGGACAGCCTTCGCCAAGACCGGAAAGCCCAGCTGCGATTGGCCCGCCTATGACCCCAGGTCCGACCAGCTGATGGAGTTCGGCGCCCCCAGCGGCGTGCGCGCCGATTTCCGCAAGTCCCGCCTCGACGCCCAGGAGGCCTACGTCCTCCCCACCCTGTCCCTGAGCAAATGATGTCCAAGCGCCCGCCCAACTTCATCGTCATCCTGGCCGACGACCTCGGCTACGGGGACATCGGCTGCGACGGTGGCGCGATCATCCGCACCCCCAACCTCGACCGCATGGCCGCCGAGGGGGTGAGGTTCACCGACTTCTACGCCTCGGCCAATGTCTGCACCCCGTCCCGCGCCGGCCTGCTCACCGGGCGCTATGCGATCCGTTCGGGCCTGGCGCACGAGGTGATCCAGCCGGCCGACACCACCGGCCTGCCGCTCAGCGAGATCACCATCCCCAAGGCGCTGGGCGAGGCCTACGCCACCGCCCTGATCGGCAAGTGGCACCTGGGCCATGTGGCGCCCCACTGGCCGCCGACGGCCTATGGCTTCGACCGCTTCTACGGCCTGCCCTACAGCCACGACATGCGCCCGCTCTCGCTCTATTCCGGCGACGGAGCGGCCGTGGAGGTCACCGAGGCCAGGGTCGACTTCGCCAGGCTGACCCAGAATTTCTTCGAACAGACGCTCGCCTTCGCCGAGCAGAATCGCGACCGGCCCTTCTTCGCCCTGACAGCCCTCACCGCGCCCCATGTTCCCCTGCGCCCCAATCCCGACGACCTCACCGGGTCGCCGGCGGGCGCCTATGGCGAGGTGGTGGAGGAGATCGACCTCAATGTCGGCCGGCTGCTGGAGCGCCTGAAGGCGCTGGGCCTGGAGGAGGACACCCTGGTGATCTTCACCTCCGACAACGGCCCCTGGTTCGAGGGCTCCTCGGGGCCGTTCCGCGACCGCAAGGGCGGCTCGGCCTGGGACGGGGGCTTCCGCGTGCCCTTCATCGCCCGCCAGCCGGGGACCTTGCCGGCCGGGGTGGTGACCGACGCCCTCTCCAGCAATCTCGACCTCCTGCCGACCCTGCTGGCCATGGCCGGGATCGCCGCCCCCGCCGACCGGGAGCTGGACGGCGCCGACCTCAGCGCGGTGATGACGCAAGGCGCGGCCTCGCCCCACGAGCAGATCGTGCTGTTCGACAACACCCATGTGGCGGCGGTGCGCACGGCGCGCTGGAAGTATGTGGTTCGGTCCTACTACCGGACCATGGACATCCCCCTGGACCGCTATCCGCTGCTCTTCGACATGAGCCTCGATCCCGGGGAGAATTACAGCGTTGCGGCCCTGCATCCGGAGGCGGCCGCCGACATGGTCGCCCGCATCGAGGCGGCGCGCGCCAAATACGGTCCCATCGGCCAGGCCTTCCCGCCCCACGTCGCCCCGGCCAGCGCCGCCGACCATCCCGACTGAGGCGGCGGCTTAGCTCGCCAGCGCCGTGTGGATCTCCCGGATGTCCTCCAGGGCGCTCACGAAGGCGTCGCGCCAGGCGCTGACATCCTCGCGGCGGACATTGTCGAACAGCATCCGCCAGCGCTCCTTGCGCTCGGCGAGCGGCATGGCCAGGGCCCGCTGCAGGGCGTCGGCGATTTCCTCGGGGCTGTTGGGATTGACGATCAGGGCCTGCTTGAGCTGGTTGGCCGCCCCAGCGAACCGCGATAGGATCAGCACCCCGGGATTCTCCGGATCCTGGGCGGCGACATATTCCTTGGCCACCAGGTTCATGCCGTCGCGCAGGGGCGTCACCAGCCCCACCCGGGCGGCGCGGTAGATCCCGGCCAACTCGTCGCGGCGGTAGTTCTTGTTCACGTAGCGGACCGGGTTGCGGTCGATGTCGGCATACTCGCCGTTGATGCGGCCCGATAGGGCGTCCAGCCGCCCGCGGATCTCTTGGTAGGCCTCGACGCCCTCGCGGCTCACCGGGGCGATCTGCAGCATCAGGACCTCGCGGACCAACTCCGGATGGGCGGCCAGGAAGTGCTCGAAGCCGACGAACCGCTCCTCCAACCCCTTGGAATAGTCCAGCCGGTCGACGCCCACGATCAGGCTGCGGAAGGCGGTATGGGCCATCATCACGTCATAGGTGCGCCAGGCCCGGTCGCTCTTGGCCATCTCCGCGAACTCGGCGGCGTCGATGCCGATGGGGAAGGCGCCCACCTTCACCGTGCGGCCGAAGGCCCGCAGGTCGTTGCGGCCCACGGCCGCGCCGCGCGCCTCGGTCAGGACGTATTCCTCGAAGGCCTGGCGGTACTCTGGGGTCTGGAAGCCCACCAGGTCGTAGTCGAACAGCGATTGCACCAGCTTCTGGTGGCCGGGCAGGGTGACCATCAGCTGATGGGCCGGCCAGGGGATGTGCAGGAAGAAGCCGATGCGGTTCTTGATCCCCAGCTTGCGCAGTTCGCGCGCCAACGGGATCAGGTGGTAGTCGTGGACCCAGATCAGGTCGTCCGGCTCGATCAGCGGCGCCAGGGTCTCGGCGAAACGCTGGTTCACCCGCTCATAGCCCTCGCCGTATGACCGGTCGTAGGCGGTCAGGTCCTGGCGGTAGTGGAACAGGGGCCAGAGGGTCTTGTTGGCGTAGCCGTTGTAGTACTCGTTGAGGTCGGACTCCTCGAGGTCGATGGTGGCCACCGTCACCCCGTCGCAACGTTCGACGTTCAGATGGCCGGTGAACTCCGGCGTGGTCTTGCCGCTCCAGCCGAACCACAGGCCGGAATACTCCCGCAGGGCCGCCGACAGGGCCATGGCCAAGCCGCCAACGGTCTCGTCCCCCTTGCCGGTAGACGGATTGACCCGGTTGGAGACGACAATCAGCCGGCTCATCGCGCGGCCTCCAGCCAGGCAAGCGCGGCGTCCACGTCCTCCAGCCGCAGGCGCGCGGCGGTGGCCCGGGCGGGGCCCACCAGCACTCCGAAGCCGCCCAGGGCGCGAGCGGCGGTGAACCCATCCTCGTCGGTGAGGTCGTCGCCCACGAACACCGGCGTGGCGCCGGCGAAGGGGGATTGGGTCAGGAAGGCGACCACGCTGTCGCCCTTGGTGGCGCCGGGTGTGCGCAGCTCCCACACCATGTCGCCGGGTTGCAGGGCAAGGCCCGTCGCCGCGGCGATGCGCGAGGCCTCGGCGCGGGCGGCGGTGGCCTGATCGGGGGCGCCGCGATAATGCAGGGTGGCGCTGACCTGCTTGTCCTCCACCAGCAGGCCGGGACGGGAGTCGGCGAAGCGGCGCAGGTCGGCCAGGGCCTGCGGCAGGGCGGGGTGCGGCGTAGTCCGGGCGATCTCGCCATCGGCGTCGCGGCGCACCAGGCCATGCACGGCGGCCACGGCGCGGACCCGGCCCTCAAGGATGCGATCCACGTCGGCCAGGGTCCGGCCGCTCACCACGGCCAGCCGGCCGTCCAGGGCGCCAAGCAGGGCTTCGAGGATGCTGGTCCGGCGCGGATCGGGGGTCACGTCCTGCGGCCGGGCGGCGATGGGGGCGAGCGTGCCGTCCAGATCCAGGAACAGGGCCGTGTTCGCCAGCGCTAGGGGCGCGGGCGGCGCGTCAGGCCGGATGTCGAGTTCGGCGATCGCCATGAATTCCTTCGCCCCGGTCACGCCAAGCTCAACGCGTGGCGCGGGGGTTCGATCCTTTCGTCGTGGGGTTAGAACGAATGAGCAGGGCTTGACGTTGCAGGGGCGAACGCCGCTATGCGCGGTCTGAACTCCCGGCTCCGCGAAAGGTGACGCGATGGCGAAATCCCCCCTGGCCGACGTGATCGTCCTGTTCGGCGGCACGGGCGACCTCGCCCAGCGGATGCTGTTTCCGTCGCTGTACTTCCTCGACGCCGACGGCTTCCTGTCCGCCGACTTCAAGATCATCGCCACCGCCCGGGCCGAGATGACGCGCGAGGCCTTCGCCGCCCAGGTGCGCGAGACGGTGAAGTCCCGCGCCGGCGGCGTCGACGACAAGGTCTGGAACCGCTTCGCCCAGCGCCTGGACTATGTCGGCGGCGACGCCACCCAGCCCGCGGGAACCCAGGCCCTGAAGGCCGCCATGGGGCCGGCCAAGACCCCGATCTTCTACCTGGCCCTGTCGCCCAGTCTCTATGGCCGGGTCTGCGGCGCTCTGGGGGCGGCGGGCCTCGGCGGGCCCTCGGCGCGGATCGTGCTGGAAAAGCCCATCGGCCGCGATCTGGAAAGCTCCAAGGTGATCAACGACGCCGTCGGCGCGGTCTTCCCCGAGGAGAGCGTCTTCCGCATCGACCACTATCTGGGCAAGGAGACGGTGCAGAACCTCATCGCCCTGCGCTTCGCCAACACCCTGTTCGAGCCGCTGTGGAACAACCTGACCATCGACCACGTGCAGATCACGGTGGCCGAGACCGACGGCGTCGGCGACCGCTGGCCCTACTACGACGAGTACGGCGCCCTGCGCGACATGGTGCAGAACCACATGCTCCAGCTGCTCTGCCTGGTGGCCATGGAGCCGCCCTCGGACATGGCGCCGGAGTCCCTGCGCAACGAGAAGGTCAAGGTGCTGCGCTCCCTGCGGCCCATCACCCGGGCCGAGGTCGCCTCGATCAGCGTCCGCGGCCAGTATACCCCCGGCGTGGTGGGCGGCGCCTCGGCGGCGGGCTATGAGAGCGAGCGCGGCCAGGCCAGCAACACCGAGACCTTCGTGGCCCTGCGCGCCGATATCGACAACTGGCGCTGGGCGGGGGTGCCCTTCTTCCTGCGCACCGGCAAGCGCCTGCCCGAGCGGCGCACCCAGATCGCCATCCAGTTCAAGCCCGTGCCCCACTCCATCTTCGGCGACGGCGCCAAGGCCGACCTGGTGGCCAACCGGCTGGTGATCGACCTGCAGCCGGACGAGGATATCGAGCTGACCCTGATGAACCAGGCGCCGGGCCTGACCCACGGCGGCATGCGCCTGCAGTCCCTGCCCCTGTCACTGTCCCTGTTGCGGGCCTATTCCGGTCCCAACGCCCGGCGGCGCATCGCCTATGAGCGGCTGCTGCTGGACGTGATGCACGGCAACGGGACGTTGTTCGTGCGCCGCGACGAGGTGGAGCAGGCCTGGACCTGGATCGACGGCATCGAGGCCGCCTGGGCCGACAGCGGCATGGCGCCTCGCCCCTATGCGGCGGGAAGCTGGGGCCCCTCGGGCGCCTTCGCCCTGATCGAGCGCTCCGAGCGGGCCTGGTACGACTAGAGCACGTCAGGCGGCGGATTCACCGGACGCTGGTCCAGGGCTTGCTCAGCATGTTGGCGCAGTTGATCAGGCCCACCAGGGAGTAGGTCTGGGGATAGTTGCCCCAGAGCTCGGCCCCGTCGAGGGTGATGTCCTCCGACAGCAGGCCCGCGGCCGTCCGCCGGCCCAGCATCTCCTCGAACAGGTCGCGGGCCTCCTGGGCGCGGCCCGACATGTGCAGCACCTCGATCAGCCAGAAGGTGCAGATGTTGAAGGCGGTCTTGGGCTCGCCGAAGTCGTCGGGCACGGCGTAGCGCAGCATGTAGGGGCCGCGCCGCAGCCCCTCCTCCACCGCCTTGATGGTGGCGGCCATGCGGGGGTCCTCAGGCGCCACGAAGCGCACGTCCACAAGCTGCAGCAGGGAGGCGTCCAGCTCGTCGCCGCCGAAGGTGGCGGCGAAGCGGCCGAGCTTCTCGTTCCAGGCGCCGGTCTCGATGGTCTGCCGCACCTGGGCCGCGCGGTTGTTCCAGAAGTCGGCCCGTTCCATCAGGCCCAGCTGCTTGGCCGCATTGCCCAGCCGGTCGCAGGCCGCCCAGCACATCACCGCCGAATAGGTGTGGACGTTCTCCCGGCCGCGGAACTCCCACAGCGAGGCGTCGGGCTTGTCATGCAGTTCGAAAGCACGCTCCCCCACCGGCTCCAGGGCGCGGAAGTCCTCCACCGTGGCCGGTCGGAACAGCCGCTGGTCGAAGAAGGCCTGGACGGTGGAGAGCACGATCTGGCCATAGACGTCGTGCTGCAGGTGTTCGTGCGCCTGGTTGCCCACCCGCACTGGCCCCATGCCGCGATAGCCCGGCAGGTGCTCGGCGAACCGTTCTACCAGGGAGGGCTCCAGCCCCACCCCGTAGAGGGGCTGGACGTGGCCGCCCCTGGCGCTGTCGATGACGTTGCGCAGATAGACCAGGTAGTTTTCCAGCAGGTCGGCGGCCCCCAGCCGGTTCAGGGCCTGGACCACGTAATAGGCGTCTCGCAGCCAGCAGTAGCGGTAGTCCCAGTTGCGCTGGGAGCCCTCGTGCTCGGGGATCGAGGTGGTCAGGGCCGCGACGATGGCCCCGGTCTCCTCGTGGGCGCAGAGCTTCAGGGTGATGGCCGCGCGGATCACCGCCTCCTGCCACTCCAGCGGCACGGTCAGGGTCCGCACCCAGGTCCGCCAATAGTGGGTGGTCTCGCTCAGCATCCGCTCGGTGGTGGCGGCCATGTCGGCGTCGAACCCCTCGTCGGGGCCGAGGAACATGGAGAAGGGCTCCTCCAGCCGGAACAGCCGCTCGTCGTGGATGTGGGAGACCGGCGCCTCGGTGGTCAGCCTGAGCGTCATCTCCCCGCCCACATAGCGCAGGTGGTTGGAGCCGGTGGTCACCACGGCCGGCGCCTCGCCCCAGTTCACCATCGGCCGCATCCTGATGCGGATGCGCGGGACGCCGCTGACGGGCCGCACCCGGCGGATGAAGGCCATGGGTCGGTAGATTCGCCCGAACTGCCTGTAGCGGGGGCAGAAGTCGGTGATCTCCACCACCCCGCCGGACTTGTCGGTGATCTCGGTCACCAGGATCGGGGTGTTGCGGACATAGCTCTGCCGCACGCTGGCCATGTCCTCCACCTCGATGGCCCAGAACCCCTGATCCTCCGACTTCTCCCCCGACAGCAGGGCGCAGAAGGCCGGATCGCCGTCGACCCGGGGCGCGCAGGCCCAGACAAATCGGCCGCGACGGTCGATCAGGGCGCTGGCGGCGCAATTGCCGATAGGAAAGAGGTCGAGAGTCTGGGTCATATGGGCCGAATCCTCGAGGGTGTTGATCGGTTCGCGGCGCCCGCCCGCAGATGCGCCCTGACCACAGGAACGTCTTTTGATAGTGATCGATCTCATGAGCGCAACGCGATTTGGCAGGCAGGCCCGATGATCCGCGCCCGACACGCCCGCATTGTGGCGACCCTAGGCCCCGCCAGCCGCGAGCCGGCCCAGATCCGCGCCCTGGCCGAGGCCGGCGCCGACGTCTTCCGGGTCAATTTCAGCCATGGCGGCCACCGTGACCACGCCCGCACCATCGCCAATGTCCGGGCCGTCGAGGCCCTGGTGGGCCGGCCGCTGGCGGTGCTGGCCGACCTGCAGGGGCCCAAGCTGCGGCTGGGGGAATTCGCCGACGGCCGGGTGCGGCTGAAGACCGGCCAGAGCTTCCGCCTCGACCGCAGCCCCGTCGAGGGCGACGCCAGCCGGGTCTGCGTGCCCCACGCCGAGATCTTCGCGGCCCTCAAGCCCGGCGCCGACATCCTGCTGGACGACGGCAAGGTGCGGCTGCGGGTGGAAAAGTGCGGCGCCGACTTCGCCGACACCGTCG
The DNA here is from genome assembly GCF_030645195.1 of Phenylobacterium sp. Taxonomy (GTDB): domain Bacteria; phylum Pseudomonadota; class Alphaproteobacteria; order Caulobacterales; family Caulobacteraceae; genus Phenylobacterium. Next base: position 30,144 of record NZ_JAUSLW010000017.1, read on the forward strand.
TGGTCTCCGGCGAGGCGCTCTCCAATCATAAGGGGCTCAACCTGCCGGGCCTGGCCATCCCGATCCCGGCCCTGACCGCCAAGGACCTGGAGGACCTCAACTTCGCCCTGTCCGAAGGGGTCGACTGGGTGGCGCTGTCCTTCGTCCAGCGGGCCTCGGACATGGCCGAGCTGCGCCAGATCGTCCAGGGCAGGGCCGGGGTCCTGGCCAAGATCGAGAAGCCCGCGGCCCTGGAGGCCCTCGACGAGATCCTCGACCTCTGCGAGGCGGTGATGGTCGCCCGCGGCGATCTCGGCGTCGAGCTGAACCCCGAGGACGTGCCGGTGGTCCAGAAGGCCCTGGTCCGCGCGGCCCGGACACGCGGCATCCCGGTGATCGTCGCCACCCAGATGCTGGAGAGCATGATCAAGTCCCCCAGCCCCACCCGGGCCGAGGCTTCCGACGTGGCCGGCGCGGTCTATGAGGGCGCCGACGCGGTGATGCTCTCGGCCGAGACCGCGGCTGGGGACTATCCAGTGGAGGCGGTGACCATCATGGACCGCATTCTCACCCGGGTGGAGAAGGACCCCCGCTGGCCCGAGCTGATGCGGGCGGAATATCCGGTGGAGGACGCCGACGCCGACGCCCTGGTGGCCGCGGCCCGGCGCGCCGGGGAGGCGGCGTCCACCGCCTGCCTGGTGGCCTTCACCACCACCGGCCAGACCGCCCTGCGCCTGTCGCGGGAACGCCCCCTGCAGCCGACGCTGGCGCTGACCACCCGTCTGGCCACGGCGCGTCGCCTGGCCCTGGCCTGGGGCGTGGAGGCCCGGGTGATCGACGAGGTCACCGATCCGGAGGACCTGGTGAAGGTGGCGGTCAACATGGTCACCGACCTTGGCCTGGCGCCCCCAGGCCACCGGGTCCTGATCTTGGCCGGCCTGCCGATGGGCTCGCCGGGCGCGGCCAACATCCTGCGTCTGGCCCACACGCCGATGAAGCGATAGGCATGGGTCGTTCAATCTTGAACGATCGGTCGGTCAGCGGATCTTGACCGGGACGCCGGTGCGGCTGCGGGCGTGGACCGCCACCTTGCCGGAGGAGCGCTCGAACAGCAGGTTGACCCGGGCCTCCCCCACCCTCAGGCCGTCGACGGACAGCCGGTCGATGCCGATCGGCAGGTGCGGATCGACGATCTCGATCTCGCCGTCGGCGCCGTTCACGCAGATCCCCAGGCAGGCCTGCAGCATCATGAACACCGAGCCCGCGGCCCAGGCCTGGGGCAGGCAGGCCACCGGATAGTTCACCGGCGGCTCGCCGGCGTTGCGCGGGAAGCCGCAGAACAGCTCCGGCAGCCGCATCTCGAAGCTGGCGGCGGTCTCGAACAGGCCCGAGGTCAGGTTCACCACCCCGTCCCGCTCGCCATAGCGCGACAGGCCCATGGCGCAGACGGCGGTGTCGTGGGGCCAGACCGAGCCGTTGTGATAGCTCATCGGATTGAAGCGGGCCTCGCCGGTGGCGAGCGTCCGCAGGCCCCAGCCGGACTCGAACCGCGCCGACAGCAGCTGCTCGGTCACCTTCCGCGCCCGCTCCGGGGAGGGCAGGCCACAGAATAGCAAGTGGCCGGGATTGGTGGTCCGGGTGCGGCAGAGCTCGCCCTCCCCATCGATGGCGATGCCGTAGAACTGCTGGTCCTCCATCCAGAACCTCGCCTCCACCGTCTCGCGGATGTGCTCGGCCCGGGCGGCCCAGCGGTCGTGGCTCTCGTCGTCCTCGCGCAGACGGGCGAAGCGGGCCATGGCCCGGTAGGCGGAAAACGCGTAGCCCTGCACCTCCACCAGGGCGATGGGCCCATCGGGGAAACGTCCGTCGGCGTGGAAGACGCTGTCCTGGCTGTCCTTCCAACCCTGGTTGGCCAGGCCGCTCTCCTGGCCTCGGGCATAGTCGATCAGCCCGTCGCCATTTGTGTCGCCGAAGTGCTCCATCCAGGCGGTGGCCGCCAGCAGGGCCGGCCAAAGGTCGTCGATCAGGGCCATGTCGCCGGTGCGCTCGGCATAGGCGCCGGCGAGCGCTACGAACAGCGGCGTGGTGTCGACCCCGCCGTAGTAGCGGCCGAAGGGCACCTCGCCGAGCGCCGGCATCTCGCCCTTGCGGGTCTCGTGCATGATTTTGCCGGGCGCTGAGTCGCGGAAGGCCGAGACCTCCTCGGCCTGGTGCGCGGCCAGATAGGTCAGCACCCCCTTGGCGAGCGAGGGTTCGAACCACAGGATCTGCCAGGCGGTGATGATGGCGTCGCGGCCGAAGGCCGTGGAGAACCAGGGGATGCCGGCATAGGGATAGGGGCCGGTCTCCATGCGGGTGGTGAGCAGGGCCAGGTCCGCGCGGGACTTCTCCAGCCATTCGTTGAACAGCCGCCCCGAGCTCTTCAGCCGCGCCCCGTGCCGGCGCCGCGCGCGCATGTCCCAGCGGGCGCGGGCCGCCCCGTCCCGGAACCGCTCGCGGCTGGGGATGTGGCCGTCGGTGGCGCCGATCTCCAGATAGAGCTCTAGATGTCCCTCCGGCGCCAGGGAGTACATGAACTCCGCCCGCTGGGCGTTCAGCCGGCCGGGCGGGTCGGAGAAGGCGATGACGCTAGCCCGCTCGACCTGGTCGAGCCCGACATAGCCAAACCGCACCCGGCGCCCGTCGATCTGCGGCGGCAGCATCTGCCCGCGCCGGGCGCGCGTCATGCCGCGCACCTCGAACATGTCGTGGAAGTCGGCCCCGAACTCGATCACCAGGGGCAGCAGCACCACGTCGCGGCTGTAGTTGGTGCAGGAGATGCGCTCATAAAGCCGCTCCTCCCACAGGAACCGCTTGCGCTCGATGTGCAGCACCCCGGGGGGGCCCACTGGGCCGCCGGGATAGGGCAGGGCCTGGTTGGCGCCGTTGAAGGTGAAGAACACATTGTCCTGGGCGATGGCCGCCGACAGCAGGGACGGCGGCTTGCCCCCCAGCAGCACGCGGAACCGCGACAGGATGCGGGTGTCGTTGTGGAACAGGCCGTCGCCGGACCCCAGGATGTCGCCATAGGAGTCGGCCACTACGAAGGTGTCCTTGTCCTTCAGGGCGTGCAGCCGGTGCGGGGTGCGCGGCTCGACCGACTCGCCCAACTCCACCGGCGCGTCCGGGGCCGGCGCGAGATCGTCCATGTCTTGGTGCCTCAGGCGGTGGCGGCGAAGGCGAAGTCCTGGCTGAGCGGTGCGCCCAGCCGGGCGTAGAGGTCAAGATAACGTCGGGCCATGGCGGTGGCCGAGTATCGCAGTTCGAACTGCTGGCGCACCTTGTGGCGATCCAGGCCGCCCAGCCGGCGGACGGCGTCCACCGCCTCGTCGTCGGTGCGCACGATATAGCCGGTCACGCCGTCCTCGATCACCTCGGGCACCGAGCCACAGGCATAGGCCACCACCGGCGTGCCGCAGGCCATGGCCTCGATCATCACCAGGCCGAAGGGCTCGGGCCAGTCGATGGGGAACAGCAGGGCGTCGGCTCCGCCCAGGAAGGCGGACTTCTCCTCGTCGCCGATCTCCCCGACGAACTCGATCAGCGGCTCGGCCAGGATCAGCGGCTCGATCTTCTCTTGGAAATAGCGCTGGTCGGCGGCGTCCACCTTGGCGGCGATCTTCAGCTTCATGCCCAGGCGCTTGGCGATGGCGATCGCCCGGTCCGGACGCTTTTCCGGCGAGATCCGGCCCAGGAAGGCGAGGTAGCCCTCCGGCTTGGCGTGGAAGTCGTAGATGTCTGTGGTCATGCCGTGATGGACGGTGCCGGCCCAGTTGGCGAAGGCCAGCGGCTTGCGCTGGTCGTCGCTGATGGACACCAGCGGATATTGCGGCCAGCGCTCGTAGACCCCGGCCAGATCCTTCAGGTCGAGCCGCCCGTGCAGGGTGGTGATGGTCTTGTCGGCCATGTCCTCGAAGAAGGGGAAATGGATCATGTCGGTATGGAAATGGATGACGTCGAAGTCGGCCGCGCGGCGGCGGACCTCCGACAGCATCGACATGTGGGCGGCCAGGTCTGATTTCAGCGGCGCCGGGTCCAGGCGGATGGCCTGGTCGCGCACGGTGACCACCCGGGCCTTGGTCCGCGCATCGGCGCTGGCGAACAGGGTGACCTCGTGGCCCAGCTCCACCAGGGCGTCGGTCAGGTGGGAAACCACCCGCTCGGTCCCGCCATAGAACCGCGGCGGAACGGCTTCATACAGAGGCGGAACCTGGGCGATTCTCATGGCGCGCGATCCTGTTCTGGGGGCGAGTCTCCGCCGACGCCGGGAGAGGCCGCGCCTGCAAAGGCATAGCTCCCGAGCTCGCGGGAAAGTTCCGCATCCGAACGCTGTTTTTGCGATCCGTCCGCGCCGCGCCGCGTTATGGGCGGGTATGATCGAGTCCTTCCCCGACGAGGCGGCCCTGGCGGACGCCGCGAGCACCGCCACCGTAGCCGCCTTGAGCGCAGGCCTCGCGGCGCGCGGCCACGCCAGCCTGATCGGCACGGGCGGCCGTTCCCCGGCGCCGGTCTATGACGCCCTGAGCGGGGCCGACCTGGACTGGGGGCGGATCACGGTCAGCCTCTCCGACGATCGGTTCGTTCCGCTGACTTCGCCAGACTCCAACGAGCGCCTGGTGCGCGAGCGCCTGCTGCGGGGCTGCGCGGCGGCGGCCACCTTCCTGTCCCTCTATTCCAGCGTCCCCACCCCGGACGCCGCCGCCGAGATCGCCGAGCCCCATCTTCGGGCGCTCGCCCCCTTCGACATGTTGTTCCTCGGCATGGGGGAGGACGGCCACATCGCCTCCCTGATCCCCGGCAGCCCGGTGATGGATCAGGGCCTCGATCCCGCCGGCGAACGCTTCGTGATCGGCGTTCCGGAGGGCGTCGGCTCGCCCCCAGTCGCCCGCATCAGCCTGACCCTGCGCGCCCTGCTGCAGGCCCGCGCCACCCTGGTCCTGATCCGCGGGGCGGTGAAACGCCAGATCGTGGAGGCGGGCTCGGGACTGCCGGTGCACGCCTTTCTCAAACAGGCTACAGCGCCCGTGCGCGTCCTCTGGGCGCCGTGAGTTTCAAGGAGCCATCCGATGCATCCGGTCACCGAAGCTGTCACCGCGCGCATTGTGGCGCGCAGCCGCGAAAGCCGCGCCGACTACCTGTCGCGCATGGAGGCCGCCCGCCATGCCGGCCCCGGCCGCGCCAAGCTGTCCTGCGCCAACTGGGCCCACGCCTTCGCCGCCTCCCCCGACGGCGACAAGCAGCGGATGCGCGATCCGCGCGCTCCGAACGTGGCCATCGTCTCGGCCTATAACGACATGCTCTCGGCCCACCAGCCCCTGGAGCGCTTCCCCGAGATCATCAAGGCCGCCGCCGAGGCCATGGGCGGCACGGCCCAGTTCGCCGGCGGGGTGCCGGCCATGTGCGATGGCGTCACCCAGGGCCGCCCCGGCATGGAGCTCTCCCTGTTCAGCCGCGACGTGATCGCCATGTCCACCGCCGTGGCCCTCACCCACGACGCCTTCGACGCGGCCCTGATGCTGGGGATCTGCGACAAGATCGTGCCGGGCCTGACCATCGGGGCGCTGGCCTTCGGCCACCTGCCGGTGATCTTCGTCCCCGGCGGCCCCATGACCTCGGGCGCCTCCAACGCCGAGAAGGCCCGGGTGCGCGGCCTCTACGCGGAGGGCAAGGCCACCCGCGACGAACTGCTGGACATGGAGATGAAGTCCTATCACGGCCCGGGGACCTGCACCTTCTACGGCACCGCCAATTCCAACCAGATGATGATGGAGATGATGGGCCTGCACCTGCCCGGCGCGGCCTTCGTCACCCCCAACACCCCCCTGCGCGACGCCCTGACCTCGGCGGCGCCCCAGCGGGCCATCGCGATCGCCGACGGGACCAACGCCTATGCGCCGATGTCGGCGGTGGTGGACGAGAAGTCGATCGTCAACGCCATCGCGGGCCTCCTGGCCACCGGCGGCTCGACCAACCACACCCTGCACATCGTGGCCATGGCGCGGGCCGCGGGCGTCATCGTCGACTGGAGCGACTTCGACGAGCTCTCCAAGGTCACGCCCCTGATGGCGCGGGTCTATCCGAACGGCAGCGAGGACGTGAACGCCTTCCACGCCGCCGGGGGCATGGCCTATGTGGTGCGCGAGCTGCTGGACGCCGGCCTGGCCCACGAGGATGTCACCACCATCGCCGGCCCCGGCCTGCGCCGCTATCAGCAGGAGCCCTTCCTTGAGGGCGGCAAGCTGGTCTGGCGCGAGGGGCCCAACGCCTCCCTCAACCTCGACATCCTGCGTCCCGCCAACGATCCCTTCCAGCCGGAGGGCGGTATCCGCCTGCTGTCGGGCGGCCTGGGCCGCGCGGTCATCAAGACATCGGCGGTGAAGGACGAGCACCTGATCGTCGAGGCCCCGGCCATCGTCTTCGAGGACCAGGACGACCTGCTGGAGGCCCACAAGAAGGGCGAGCTGAACCGCGACTTCATCGCCGTGGTCCGCTTCCAGGGCCCGCGGTCCAACGGCATGCCCGAGTTGCACAGCCTGACCCCGGTGCTCGGCGTCCTGCTGGACAAGGGGTTCAAGGTGGCCCTGGTCACCGACGGGCGGATGTCCGGCGCCTCGGGCAAGGTGCCCGCCGCCATCCACGTCTCGCCGGAGGCCGCCATGGGCGGGCCCCTGGCCTTCGTCCGGACCGGCGACTTGGTTCGCCTGGACGCCCATGCCGGGGTGCTGGAGATCCTGGTCCCCGCCGCCGAGCTGGCCTCGCGGCCCCCGGCGACCAAGCCCGCCGCCGCCTTCGGCTATGGCCGTGAACTCTTCGGCGCCATGCGCCGCGCCGCCGGACCCGCAGAGGCCGGCGCCTGCACCTTGTTTGGGGACGCCGCGTGAAGACTAACTATACCGGCCTGGTGGGCGACGTCGGGGGCACTAACGCGCGCCTGGCCCTGGTGGACGACGCCGGTCATATCCGTCACCCAAAGACCTACGCCGCCGCCGACTTCGGCGCCCTGGGCGAGGTGATCGCCCAGTACCTGGAGACCACGGTAGGCCGCCGCTGTCCGCCGCGCGCCGTCCTGGCCGTGGCCGGTCCGGTGGTGGACGGGGAGATCGAGTTCACCAATCTGGCCTGGCGGATCTCCGAGGGCGAGCTGGTGGGGACCTTCGCCTTCGAAGCCGCCCAGCTGCTCAACGACTTCGCGGCCCAGGCCCTGGCCGCCCCGGCCCTGGACGCCGACGACCTCAAGCCCCTGGGGCCGGTGCTGAAGGGGACCGAAGGCGCGCCCCTCGTCGTGCTGGGGGCGGGCACCGGCTTCGGGGTGGCGGGCCTGGCCCGCTCCGACCGCGCCGACGTTCCCATCGCCACCGAGGGGGGACACGGCGCCTTCGCCCCCTATGACGACCTGGAGGCCGAGGTCCTGGCCTGGTTGCGCAAGATCCATGGCCGGGTCTCCATCGAGCGGGTGCTTTCAGGCCGCGGCATGTTCGAACTCTACCGGGCGCTGGGCGAGATCCGCGGCGTGGCGACCGGCTTGGCCGACGAGAAGGCGGTGTTCGCCGCCGGCCAGGCGGGCGACCCCTTCTGCTCGGAAGTCCTCGATCGCTTCTGCGGCATCCTGGGGTCGGTGGCCGGCGACCTGGCGCTGACCTTCGGCGCCCGCGCCGGGGTCTATGTCTCCGGCGGCATCGCCCCGCGCATGGTGGACCGCCTGAACAGCGGGGAGTTCCGGCGTCGCTTCGAAGACAAGGGCCGGCTTTCCGACTATACGCGCGATATCCCCACCTCCCTGATCGTCCATCCCTACGCGGCTCTGGTGGGGGCGGCCCGGGCGCTGAAACAGTTGGAAGGAAACCGGCTTTGACCCTGCAGGAAATCCTCAAGCTCGCGCCGGTCGTCCCGGTCCTGATCATCGAGGAAGAGGTCCACGCGGTGCCGCTCGCCAAGGCCCTGGTGGCCGGCGGGCTCTACGCGCTTGAGGTCACCCTGCGCACACCGGTCGCCCTGGAATCGATCCGCCGCATCGCTGGCGAGGTCGAGGGTGCGGTGGTCGGCGCCGGCACCATCACCACCGCCTCGGCCCGCCAGTCGGTGGCCGACGCCGGCGCCAAGTTCGGGGTCAGCCCCGGTCTGATCGAGGGCGAGGGCTTTGACGGCCCCGTCCCCCTGCTGCCCGGGATCGCCACGGCGACCGAACTGATGTGGGGCCTGCGGGCCGGCTACAGCCACTTCAAGCTGTTCCCCGCCAATATCGTCGGCGGGGTCGGCGCCCTGAAGGCCTTCGCCAGCCCCTTCCCCCAGGCCACCTTCTGCCCCACCGGCGGGGTCAGCCTGGAGAACGCGCCGGACTACCTGGCCCAGCCCAACGTCATCTGTGTCGGCGGTTCCTGGGTCGCGCCGATGGACGCGGTGCGCGCCGGCGACTGGGGCCGGATCACGGAGCTGGCGCGGGCGGCGTCGCAGCTCGGCAAGGCGGCTTAGCCGCGCCCCAGCACCGTCGCCGTCACCTCGCGGCGAATCTCGAACCCCAGCGACTCATAAAGCCGGATCGCCCCGGTGTTGCTGGCGTAGGAGTGCAGGAACGGCGTCTCGCCGCGGGCTGTGATGCGCCCGGCCACCACCTGCATCAGTCGGCCGGCATGGCCGCGGCCGCGATGGTCGGGGTGGGTGCAGACGCCGCTGACCTCGGTAAAGCCCTGCGGCCGCATCCGCTCGCCGGCCATGGCCACCAGCCGCCCGTCCTGCTTGATCCCCACGAAGGCGCCCAGCCGGTGGGTGGCCTCGAGGAACGGACCCGGCTCGGTCAGGGTGGCCAGGGCCAGCATCTGCGGCGCATCGGCCTCGGTCAGATCCTCGAAGGCGAAGTCCGGGTCGCCCGGCTTCGGTTTCTCCGCCACCATCTGGGCGCAGACCGCCGCCTTCAGGACGGCGACGCCAGGCGGGGGCGTGAAAGGCTCGGCCTCCACCACCCAGAGACTGCCGGCCACCGGGATCAGCTCGCGAAGGGCCGCCAGGTTCTCCGGCGATCCGTCGGCGGCCGCGCCGAACACGTTGTAGCGCGGGTCGAACCGCAGGGCCCGGCCGTCCCCCAGGGCCAGGTCCCGCTGGCGCGTGCTCAGCGTGCTCCAGACCGGCCGATCCAGCGGGTGGGCCATCGCCCTAGCGGCCCTTGAAGTTCCCGACCCGGCGCTCCGACACCGCCCGCACGCCCTCCGCATAGTCCTCGGTCGCCCGCAGCAGGGTCTGCTGACCATGCTCGTGGATCGTCTGTGCACGGACGGCGGCGGCGAGATCGCCGCGCAGGGTCTTGCGGGTGGCGATGACGGCCAGCGGCGCGTTCTCGGCGATCTCCAGGGCCAGGCGGCCGGCGGCGGCCCGCAGGTCGGCGAGCGGCGCGACCTCGTCCACCAGCCCCCAGGCGAGCGCATCCTCGGCCTTCACCCGGCGGCCGGTCAGGAACATCAGGTTGGCCCGGTGCTCGCCGATCAGCCGGGGCAGGGTGTGGGTCAGGCCAAAGCCCGGATGGAAGCCCAGCTTGACGAAGTTGGCGGTGAACCGCGCCTCGGGCGCCGCCACCCGGAAGTCGCCGACGAGGGCCAGGCCCAGGCCCGCGCCGACGGCCGCGCCCTGCACGGCCACCACGATGGGGGTCTCGATGGCGTAGAGCCGCACGGCCTGGTCGTAGAGGCTGCCGATGCCCCCCATGCCGCTGCCGGCGATGCCGTCGCTGGCCACCAGGTCGGCGCCGGCGCAGAAGGCCTTGCCCGCCGAGCACAGCACCACCGCCCGGGTCTTGCCGTCGCCGTCGATCCTCTCCAGGGCCTCGGCCAGGTCGGCCATCAGCTCGACGGAGACGTGGTTGAAGGGCGGCCGGTCGATCTCCACCGTCGCCACATGGCCGTCATGGGTGACCTTCAGGTGGTCGTAGGTGGTGCTCATCGTCTCGTTCCCATCAGGTTGCGGGCCACCACCATCCGGTGGACTTCCGAAGGCCCGTCATAGATTCGCATGTTGCGTACCAGCGAGGCCATCAGCTGCAAGGGCATTTCCTTGGTCATGCCCATGGCGCCGAAGCATTGCATGGCGTTGTCGATGACCTCCCAGGCCATCTCGGTGGCGAAGACCTTGATCATCGAGATCTCGCTGCGCACATCCCGGCCCTGGTCGAGCTTGGCGGCGCAGTCATAGGTCATCAGCCGGGCGGCGTGGATCTTGATGGCCGCGTCGGCCGCCCACCACTGCACCGCCTGGCGGTCCGACAGGGGCTGGCCAAAGGTCACCCGCTGCGGCGCGTACTCGCACATCATGTCCAGCGCCCGTTGCGCCAGGCCGATGCACCAGGCCGCCATCTCCATCCGCCGCGTCCCCAGCCGCACCTGCATGGGCGCGAAGCCCTGGCCCTCGGTCCCCAGCAGCTTCCAGCCCGGCACCCGGCAGTTCTCCAGGACCACCTCGTAGGTCATGGCCCCGCCGATCATCGGGATCTTGCGCAGCACCTTGAAGCCCGGATTGTCGCCGTCCACCAGGAAGGCGCTCATGCCGCCGCGGGCGCCCTTCTCCTTGTCGGTCACCGCCATGACGATGGTGAAGTCGGCCTCCGCCGCGCGGCTCGTCCAGATCTTTCTTCCGTCGATCACCCAGTCGTCGCCGTCGCGCACGGCCCGGGTCAGCATGCCGGCCGGGTCGGCGCCGGCGCCGGGTTCGGAGATGCCGATGGCGCTGATGGTCTCGCCGCGCACATAGGGGGCAAGATAGGCCTCGCGCTGGCGCTCGGTCACCGTGGCCATCAGCATCCGCAGGTTCGGGGAATCCGGCGGCAGGGTATAGGGGGTCACCGTCGAGCCCAGGGCCTCGTTGACCGCCACCAGGGCCACCTGGGGCAGGTCGGAACCCCCCACGTCCTCCGGCGCGTCCAGGCCCCAGAGGCCCAGGCGCTTGGAGACCACGTCGATCTTCTCGCGTTCTTCCGTGGTCAGACCCACGCCCTTGCCGGCGGCCTCGCGCGCCAGGACGGCGCCTTCCAGCGGCATGAGTTCGTCGCGGACGAATTTCTGCACCAGGTCCTTGAGCATCCGGTGCTCTTCGGAAAGTTCGAAGTCCATGGTCCGCCCTCGACGCCTGTTGTTTCGGCCTTGGGCGGAATTAGCGGGGTTGCCGCTCCGGACGGCAAGGGCGGGGTGAAAATTCCTTGGCGCGGCGCCCCCGGGTCACCTCTTGCGCCGACCCCGACTTCGGTGATCTTCCAAGACCCACGAGACCACGGGGAGCCTCAGACGTGACCGACACCATGAAGTTGGCGGACAAGGCCACCGGCCCCCTGGCCGGCATCCGCATCCTGGACCTGACCAGTGTGGTGTTCGGCGCCTACGCCACCCAGATGCTGGGCGACCAGGGCGCCGAGGTCATCAAGCTGGAGGACCCGGGCTCGGGCCGCGGCGACGGCGGCGACATCATGCGCTGGGCCGGCCACGTGCCGGAGGATTGCCCCCGCGACCTCGGCCCCATCTTCCTGACCATCAACCGCAACAAGCGCTCGGTGCTGATGGACATGCGCGACCCCGCCTCGCGCCCCCTGCTGGAGGCCCTGATCAAGAGCTGCGACGTCTTCGCCGTCTCGGTCCGTTACGAAGGCCTGAAACGCCTGGGCCTGGCCTATGAGGACGTGAAGGCCCTGCGGCCCGACGTGGTCTATGTCCACGCCGCCGGCTATGGCTCGGACGGCCCCTATGCCGGGGAGCCGGCCTATGACGATTTGATCCAGTCGGCCTCGGGCCTGGCCGACCTGCTGCCGCGCACCGACGGAAACCCCACCCCGCGCATCCTGCCGACCCTGGTGGCCGACAAGGTCTCGGGTCTGTTCATGTGCCAGGCGATCACCGCGGGCCTGCTGCACAAGGAACGCACCGGACAGGGCCAGTTCATCGAGGTGCCGATGCTGGAATGCGTCACCAGCTTCAACCTGGTGGAGCACCTCTACGACCACACCTTCGAGCCGCCCACCGGGCAATGGGCCTATCAGCGGGTGGCCAATCCCAACCGCAAGCCCTACCAGACCAAGGACGGCTACATCGGCCTGCTGCCCTATACCGACAAGCAGTGGGACCAGTTCTTCGCCGCCGCCGGCATGGGCGAGACCTTCGGCAAGGACCCGCGCTTCTCCGACTACGCCACGCGGGCCAAGCACATCGGCGAGCTCTATGGCCTGGTCGGCGAGGTGACCCAGACCAAGACCACCCAGGAATGGCTGGACCTGCTCAAGCCGCTGTCGATTCCCATCGTGAAGACGGCGCGGCTGGATGACCTCCCCGAGGATCCGCACCTCAAGGCCGTCGGCTTCTTCGAGCGCTACGACCACCCGCACGCGGGCCCCTACAACGCCATGAAGCCGCCGGTGAAGTTCACCGGCTCGCCCTCCAACATCCGCCGCCACGCGCCAAGGCTGGGCGAGGACACCGCCGAGGTGACGGCGGAGATGGGATTGAAGGCGGAGTAGGGCGCCAGATCCTCCCCCAGGCGCGGAGCGCCGATGTGGGGGAGGTGGCAGGCGGCGTAGCCGGCTGACGGAGGGGGATCGACATCGTCGACATCCCTTCGACCCCAAACAAGAGTCAAAGTCCCCCTCAGTCAGCTTCGCTGACAGCTCCCCCAGAGGGGGAGCATCTTTCGTCTTAGACCGGCGAGAACACCGGGACGGGCGGGCCGCCCTCGGTCGCCTGGAACTTGACCTTCACCTTCTGGCCGATGGCCAGCTTGGAAAGGTCGCAGTCCACGAAGTTGGTCAGCACCGCCGGGCCCTCGTTGAGGGTCACATAGCCGATGGCGTAGGGGCCGGTCGGCGAGCGGTGCATGGTGGAGTAGGTGTAGATCACCCCTTCGCCCGGGCTCTCTTCCCAGACGGTGTCGTCGGAGAAGCAGAAGGGGCAGAGCGCGCGGGGATACCAGTGTGGC